>NZ_JADPUN010000082.1 GCF_015690345.1 Plantactinospora alkalitolerans
CCGACACCCTGCGCTGGGTCGGTGAGCAGGCCGGGGGTCGACCGTCCGCCGCCGGTCTCCGGGCCGCGGTCGCCGCCAGGATCGAGGCGGTTCGGGCGGACACCCGGCTGCGCCCCGAGGCGGTGGCGGTGCTGCGTGCGCTACGGCACCGGGGCGCGCGTACCGCACTGATCAGTGACTGTACCCACGAACTGCCCGCCTTCCTGCCACACCTGCCGGTCGCGCCGCTGCTCGACGTACGGGTCTTCTCGGTGCAGGTCGGCCGCTGCAAACCCGACCCGGCGATCTACCTGGCCGCCTGCCGGCGGCTGGGCGTGGCCCCGGTCGACTGCCTGTACGTCGGCGACGGCGGCAGCCGGGAACTCACCGGCGCGGTCCGGGCCGGGATGAGCGCGGTCCGACTGGCCGCGGCCGACCTCGACGGCCACCTCGTCTTCGACGGCGAGCCCGACTGGACCGGTCCCGCCCTGACCTCGCTCACCCAGCTCCCCGCCCTCCTGGACGCCCCCCGCTGGTAAGGAAGGGCCCCTTCTTATCGCTTTTTGCATAAGAAGGGGCCCTTCCTAACGGCGGCTCGGCCGGGTGCGGGTACCGGGCCGGTGCCGGGTGCGGCAGTATTCGGGATGTGACCGACGAGGTGGACGACCGTGGCGTGTCACCGCTGGTGACCGAGGCGATGAAGAAGGCCGCCGTGGCATGGGTGGCGGTCGAGGAACAACCGGCCCTCGCGCTGTGGTGCGTACCGCTCGACGGCGGCCTGTACGTCGTGAGCGGTCCCGGCGAGCAGTCCGTGCCCGGCCTCGCCGAGGCCCGTACCGCGTTGGTGACGCTGCGCGGCGACCACGGCGGACGGATCGTCAGCTGGCCGGCCGAGGTTCGCCGGGTGGTGCCGGACAGCGAGGAGTGGACGACGGTGGCACCCCAGGTGGCCGCCAAGCGGCTCAACGCCTCCGGAAGCCCGGCCGAGTTGGCGGGGCGCTGGGCGTCCGCGTGCGCACTCACCCGGCTGACCCCGGGCGGCGCGCCGACGGCGGCCGGTACGACGCTGCCCGACGGCTCCCTCGCCGCCCCGCCCCGGGAAACCACCGCCGTCCGGCAGACCCGCAAGCCGTTCCGGCTGCACCGGGTACGCCGCCGCTGACGGCAGGGGTCCGGGCCGGCGAAGCGGACACAGACCCGATTTGGCGTGCCACACCGACAAAAAGCGCCGCGCGCCTCAAGGGGCTAGGCGCGCGGCGAGTCTCAACGATCGTCGCACCCGGCCGGGTACGGCGTCTACCCGTCAAATCGGCAATTTCACCATCCGTCGCCGAAGCACCGACTTGTCCCCACCAGCCGATGCCGATTCGCTCACACCCCATGACCAGGTATGGCTGGCTGGTCGGATCGCCCGGCGACGTAGCATTGCGGACATGTCTGCTCCCGCCGTCCCCGGCCATGACGCTGCCGCATCCGCCGTCGACCGCGAGGCCCCGCCGATGACCGCCGCCGACGAGGCGATCCACGCCGCGCTGGCCACCGTCGACGATCCCGAGATCCGGCGGCCGATCACCGACCTCGGCATGGTGCGCTCCGCCGTGCTCGGCCCGGACGGCACCGTACGGGTGGAACTGCTGCTCACGGTCGCCGGTTGTCCGCTCAAGGACAAGCTCCGGTCCGACATCACCCGGGCGGTCGGCGCGGTACCCGGCGTGACCGGGGTGACCATCCAGTTCGGCGTGATGAGCCCGGAGCAACGGCAGTCCCTACAGTCCCGGCTGCGCGGTGGCGGGCCGACGACGCAGGAGCCGGTGATCCCGTTCGCCCAGCCCGGTTCGCGTACCCGGGTCTACGCGGTGGCCAGCGGCAAGGGCGGCGTCGGCAAGTCCAGCGTGACGGTCAACCTGGCCGCGGCACTTGCCGCCAAGGGGCTGTCGGTGGGGGTCGTGGACGCGGACATCTACGGGCACTCGGTTCCCCGGATGCTCGGCACCACCGCCCGGCCGACCCGGGTCGAAGACATGATCATGCCGCCCCAGGCACACGGCGTGAAGGTGATCTCGATCGGCATGTTCATCGACGGCAACGGGGCGATCGTCTGGCGGGGACCGATGCTGCACCGGGCGTTGCAGCAGTTCCTCGCCGACGTCTACTGGGGCGACCTGGACGTGCTGCTGCTGGATCTGCCGCCGGGCACCGGCGACGTGGCCATCTCGCTGGCCCAACTGCTGCCCAACGCGGAGATCCTGGTGGTGACCACACCACAGACCGCGGCAGCGGAGGTGGCCGAGCGGGCCGGGGGCATCGCCCTGCAGACCCACCAGCGGCTGGTCGGCGTGGTGGAGAACATGTCGTGGCTGGACCTGCCGGACGGCTCCCGGATGGAGGTCTTCGGATCCGGTGGCGGCGCGATGGTCGCCGACTCGCTGACCAAGATCATCGGTGCTCCGGTGCCGCTGCTGGGCCAGATCCCGCTCGACCCCCGGGTCCGGGAGGCGGGCGACGCGGGTGACCCGATCGTCCTGGCCGACCCGGAGGCACCCGCCGCCCAGGCGCTGGCCGCGGTCGCGGACCGGCTCGCGGTCCGGCGCGAAACGCTGCTCGGCAAGTCGCTCGGCCTACGCCCCGTCGGCCGCTGACCGACCGAACGCGGTGGACGACCGGGAGCCGCTGAGCGGCCGACGGTGGGCGACGGCCGAGGGCGGGAGCCGACCCTCGGCCGGTGATCTCCGGGTCACCAGCCGGAAGGGCTGACGCTCAGGTGGCGTCGATGTCGAAACTGCGCCGCTGCGGGGCCACCACCTCGGTGCCGGAACCCGTTGTCGAGGCAGCGCCGGCAGCACCCGTCGAACCGCCCGACGACCTGATGTCCGCCGCCGAGGCCACGTCGTCGATCTCGCGGTGTACGTCGGTCAGATCGGAGCGCAGCTTGTCGTACGCCCCCTGAAGGGGCTTACGGATCGCCTGCTCGTCTTCCTCGCTCAGCAGATGCTTGCGGATGAACGCCTTCGGGTGCAGGTCCTCGAGTTGGATGTCGGTGCCCAGTTCGCGGCTCAGGTCACCGGTGGCGTTCCTGGCCATGTTCCGCAGGTTGCGCAGCATCCGGAGCCCGTCGCTGATCACCTGCGGGAGCCGGTCACCGAAGATCAGCAGAGCGACCAGCAGCAGCGCACCGATCTCCCACCAGTTCAGGTTCTCGAACACGCCTGCCTCCTCATGCCGCCCCTGGCACCAGCAAGAGTACGCACGTCACCATGGCCGACGGGAGGGGGAGCGGCAGGCTACTTGGCATCCGCGGCGAGGGTCACCGAGGCCGACTGGCGTTCTGAGCCGCGCCGGTACTCGAGGCTCACCACCGAGCCGGGTGCGTACTTGCGGACCAGCGCGATCAGGTCGCTCGGCTCCTCCAGTGGCTTGCCGTCGAGCTTGAGCACGATGTCACCGGCCCGGAGCCCGGCTTCGGCGGCGGGTCCGGCCGGCTCGACCGAGGAGAGCCGGACTCCGCCCGACCCGCCCGAGCGGGTACCGCCGACCCCGGCGCCGATCACGGTCCGGCGCGCCTTTCCGGTGTCGATGATCTCCTGCGCGAGCCGCTTGGCCTGGTTGATCGGAATCGCGAAGGCCAGGCCCACGTTGCCGGCCGTCTCCTCGTCGACGGCCGGCGTCTGGATCACCGAGTTCACCCCGATCACCCGACCGGCCCCGTCGACCAGCGGGCCGCCGGAGTTGCCCCGGTTGACCGCCGCGTCGGTCTGGATAGCCGCGTAGTAGCGCACCTGCCCGCCGGGCTCGCCGTTGCGGAACGTCCGGTCCAGCGCACTGACGATGCCCGAGGTGACCGTGTTGGCCAGGGACAGGGGTGTGCCGAAGGCGAGCACCGGGTCACCGACCGCGACGGCCTCGGAGTCGCCGAACTCGATCGGCTTCAGACCCGTCCGGGCCACCTTGATGACGGCGATGTCCGCCTCGGGGTCCTTGCCGACCACCTCGGCCGGGGCCACGGAGCCGTCGTTGAACTCGACCGTCGCGGTGTCCGAACCGGTACCGACCACGTGGTCATTGGTGATCACGTAACCGTCCTGGGTGACGACGAATCCCGAGCCGAGCCCGACCCCGCCGTTCCCGCTGACCCGTACCGTGACGACGCTCGGCAGCAGCCGCTCCGCGACGCCGGCCAGCGACTCGGGCGGTCGTCGGGCCGAGGCCGGCGGCTCCGCGCCGGCCGAACCGAGCGGGGTCACCCCGTCGACGCCGCCCCGTACCGCCAAGGCGTATCCGAGTGCCCCGCCGAGCGCGCCGGCCAACAGCGCGGTGACGAGCGAGACCAGGAACATCGGGGCCAGGCCCCGGCGTCCGGCGGCGTCCGGGTCGGTGACCGGCTCGGGCGAGGCCGCGGCCGTCGAACCCGGCGACGCCTGCACCACGACCGCCGCCGGAGTCCCCGGGTTGCGCCACGGGTCGTGCAGCGCGTCGGACCACCATGGGGACGATGCCGGGTCCGGTGCGCCTGCGGGCACCGCCCGCGCGCCGACTGTCGGGGGCACGGGCGACAGGGGATACCCCTGCGTCGCACTCCCATCGGGCTGGCGCCAGTTCCAGCCGTCCGTCACGTTCGCTGCCTCCCAGTCCGTCCCTGAAGCCGGGCGCCGCGCGGGCGCGAGCGACCGCTTCCGGCCGCAGCGTCCGGGTTCCACATCCAGGATCGCACGGATGGCCGAATACCGGTCATCGGTTGCCCGAGGCATCGTCGCCGTCGGGGGCACGCGACTGCCGATCACGTACCGCCACCCTTAGGCTCATACCCGCAACCCCCGCCCCGGTCCACTTTTCCGCAGTCCTACCAAGCGCCGTACCCAGACTCGTCGCCCCCGCCATCCCTGCCGCCCGGAGGTGCCCCATCGCCACGGTCGCCCGGTCAGTCAGCACGACGACCGCCCAAGCACTCCAGTTCGCCGAAGCGTACGTCGCCGAGGATCTGGTTCTGCGCACCGCTCGAAGCCTGGCCACCGAGGTCGGTCTCGCCGCGGTCACCCCCGGAACCGGTGCGACGCTGCGGTTGCTTGCCGCCGCCGGCAGCGCGCGGGCGGTGGTGGAGATCGGCACCGGAACCGGGGTGAGCGGCCTCTGGCTGCTGCGCGGGATGCGCGCCGACGGCATCCTCACCACGATCGACGTGGAGACCGAGCACCAGCGGATCGCCCGGCGGATCTTCCAGGAGGCGGGCTTCGCCTCGGGGCGTACCCGGATCATCACCGGCCGGGCGCTGGATGTGTTGCCGCGGCTCGCCGACGGGGTCTACGACCTGATCTTCGTTGACTCGGCGGTGGCCGAGTACAGCGCCTGTGTCGAGGCGGCGACCCGGCTGCTGCGGCCCGGCGGCGTGCTCGCGCTGCACGGCGCACTGGCCGCCGGCCGGATCGGCGACCCGGCGGCGCGGGACGTCGAGACGGTGACCGTGCGGGAGGTGGCCAAGGCGATCCGCGAGTCGGAGGACTGGATCCCCGCGCTGCTGCCCACCGGCGAGGGTCTGCTGGCCGCCGTCAAGCGCTGACCGGACGCCGGGGCGGCTGCGCTCCGGTGGCCGGCGCTACCCGGGCTGGGTGGCCAGCCAGCGCAGCAGTGTGCGTACGCCCCAGCCGGTCGCACCCTTGACGAGTTCGCCGTCGTTTCCGTCCGCCCAGGACGGCGCCGACATGTCCAGGTGCAGCCAGCGGTCGCGTAGGTCGCCGGTGAACTCGCGCAGGTACAGGGCGGCGACGACGGATCCGGCGCCCTGGGTCGGTGCGCTGTACAGATCGGCGATCTCGCTGCCGAGGTACTCCGTGTAGTCCACCGGCAACGGCATCCGCCAGGCCCGCTCACCGGCGGCTCCGGCCGCCGCCAGCACCGCGTCGGCGAGTTCGTCATTGTCGCTGTAGAGCGCGGCGGTCCGCTTGCCGAGCGCGACCGAGTTGGCTCCGGTGAGGGTGGCCAGGTCGATCAGCAGATCCGGCTCCAGCCGGTCCACGGCGTACGCGAGCGCGTCGGCGAGCACCAGCCGGCCCTCGGCGTCGGTGTTGGTGCTCTCACTGGTCAGGCCCCCGTAGTGCCGGACCACGTCGCCCGGCCGGTACGCCGAGCCGCTCGCCATGTTCTCGGCGAGCGGAGCGAGTGCGGTTACCCGGACCGGAAGGCCGAGCGCGGCGGCGCCGACGGTGGCCGCGATCACCGCGGCCGCCCCGCCCATGTCCTTGCGCATCAGCTTCATGGCGTCCCGCGGCTTGATCGAGATGCCGCCGGTGTCGAAGGTGATGCCCTTGCCGACCAGCACCACGTGGGTCCGCGCGTCGGCGGGCTGCCAGCTCAGCTCGACCAGTCGGGGTTCCTGGGCCGAGCCGCCACCGACGGCGAGGATCCCGCCGAACCCCTCGGCGGTGAGCCGGTCCGGCTCCCGGACGTCGACGGTCAGTCCGGCGTGCCCGGCTGCCGCCGCGACCACCTGGTCGGCGAACCAGGCGGGTGTCTTGCGTGACGACGGCGTGTTCGTGAGATCCCTGGCGAACCGGGTCGACTCGGCGACCGCCCGGGCGGTGTCGAGGGCCGCCCGGTAGGGCTCCGGGTCGGCGACCGCGAGCAGCACCTCGGCGAGCGCGGGCGGGCCGGCGGGGCCGTCGTCCGAGGCGGCCATCCGGAACCGGTACGACGCCAACCAGAGCCCTTCGGCGAGCCCGCGTACGACCGCCGGATCGGCATCGACCGGCATCGCTATAGTGATCGAACTCTCATGTGCGGCGGCTCGGGCGACACCCGCCCCGGCGGAACGCCAGCCGGCCTCGTCGCCGTCGCCCACCCCGGCCAGCAGTAGCCGGGTGGGGGTGAGCAGCGGCCGGATCGACCGGTGCACCGCGCCCGCCGCGCCGGGCTGATCGAGGTACGGCAGCAGCGCGGTCGCCTCGGCGGTCAGTTCGGCGGGCAGGTCCAACCAGGTGGGTACGAGCGTGCCCGCCGCCTCGCCAGCGGAGTGGACCGGCCCTTCGGCGGGCTGGGTGGCCCCGTCAGCGGGCTGGGTGGCCCCGTCAGCGGGCTGAACCGGCCCTTCGGTGGGCCTGACCGGCAGCACCAGGGTGTCGCCCACGGCGGGATCGACAACCAGACGGATCGACAGCACGCCGACGCTACCTCCAGACGATGGTGGATCAGGACAGGGCGACCGCGCGGCCGTACCCCGGAACCGGGCATCACGACCCTGGGCCACCGACAGTTGCCGGTGGCCCAGGGCTGATGGACTCCGCCGGGTGCCACGTGGACACCCGGCGGGGTCGTCGTTTCTCTTAGCCGGCGGCGGCCTTCAGCGCGTCACCGAGCGCGTTGGCCTCGTCGGGAGTCATCTCGACGACGAGCCGGCCACCACCCTCCAGCGGAACCCGCATGACGATGCCCCGGCCCTCCTTGGTGACTTCCAGCGGACCGTCGCCCGTCCGCGGCTTCATCGCCGCCATGTTGTCTCCCCTCAGACCTTCACCAGGGTCGGTGGGTTGCCCCACATCCATTTGGTCAGCATCACCGCGCTCAAGGGCCGCGGTGCCGACCAACGATTTTCCCTGATGAACACCGCCGGACCCAAACCGAACCAGCACTGATGTAACAGCATCTAGCATATCTTGAGAAGGGGTGTCACAATGTGCGGTCATGCAGGCACGGTCGGCACTCTTCGACCTGTATGGCGACTACCTCCGTTCCCGGGGCGGTCGCGCACCGGTTTCCGCGCTGGTCAAACTACTCTCCCCGCTGGGGATCGCCGCACCGGCGGTCCGTACGGCGGTTTCGCGGATGGTTCGTCAGGGTTGGCTGCACCCGCTCCGACTCAACTCCGGACCCGGTTATCTGCTCACTCCAAGAGCCGCCCGGAGGTTGGACGACGCCGCTGCCAGAATCTACCGAACCACCAAAATCGGGTGGGACGGGCGGTTCGACATGATCGTGCTCGAAACAGCGACAAATCGGCGTGACCGTCAGCGACTCGCCGCCAACCTGAGCTACCTCGGTTACGGCATGCTCGACGACCAGAACTGGGTCGCCACCCGCCCCGGCGAGGACGTCGACGGCCTGCTCACCGAGGCCGGAGTGCGGTACGAACGGTTCACCGCCGCACACGCCGCCGGCACTCCCGGGGCGATGGGGGTGGTCCGACGGGCCTGGGACCTCGACGAGATCGCCAACGCGTACCAGGAATTCGTCTCCGGCCAGCGCCCACTGCTCGCCTCGGTGACCGTACGCAGCTGCGACGAGGACGCGTACGCCGCCCGGTTCAGACTGGTGCACGCATGGCGTACCTTCCTGTTCCGGGACCCGCAACTGCCCCCCGCACTGCTGCCCGAGCGGTGGCCGGGGACCAGCGCGGCGGCGTTCTTCGACCGGCACGCCGCCCGGCTCCGGCCGGCCGCCGATCGATTCGTCGAGCAGTGCCTCGACAGTTCCAGCCGGATCGCCCGACAGAAGGGTCCACGACCGTGACCGAATCGTTGCTCATCGACCGCTCCGATTCGGTGGTGACGCTGACCCTCAACCGGCCCGCCGCGATGAACGCGCTGGACGTCTCGCTGAAGGAGGCGCTCCGCGACACCCTCGCCGAACTGGAGCAGGACCGGTCCTGCCGGGCGGTGGTGCTCGCCGGTGCCGGAGCGGCCTTCTGCACCGGTCAGGACCTCCGGGAACACGCGGCGACGCTGGAGGCCGGCAACACCGATCCGCTGGGTACCGTCCGGACCCACTACAACCCGATCGCGGCCCGGCTGGCCAGCCTGCCCAAACCGGTGGTCGCGGCGGTACGCGGGATGGCCGCCGGAGCCGGCGCGTCGCTGGCCTTCCTCGCCGACTTCCGGATCGGCGGCCCCGGTACGAGCTTCCTGCTCGCCTTCGCCAAGGTCGGCCTGGCCGGCGACACGGGCGCGTCCTGGTCGCTGCCCCGCCTCGTCGGCCACGCCAAGGCGGTCGAGCTGCTGATGCTCGCCGAGCCGGTCGGCGCCGACGAGGCGCACCGACTCGGCCTGCTCAACCGGTTGGTGGACGACGAACTGGTGCTTTCCACCGCGCAGGAGCTGGCCGTCCGACTCGCGGCGGGGCCGACGGTGGCGTACGGGGCCATCAAGCGGCAGCTCTCGGTCGGCGACGCGGGCACCCTGTCGGAGGCGTTGGCCGCCGAGGCTCAGGCTCAGGCGATCTGTGGCGCCACCGCCGACCACCGGGCCGCCACCGCCGCGTTCGTGGCCAAGCGCCGGGCGGCGTTCGAGGGCCGCTGACCGGGTCACCCGGCAGGACCGAGGACCGGAGCTGACCGGAAGGCAGGGCCGAGGACCGGAGCTGACCGGAAGGCAGGACCCAGGCCGGGATCGGGGGCTGACCCGCCCCGATCCTGATCTTTACGAGCCTCGTACATCGGTGTCCTATGGTTCGCGGCATGGTCGATCGGGATGCCGTCGCACACCTGCTGCGCCGCGCCACCCTCGGGCCCACGGCCGCCGAGGTGGACGCGGCCGAACGGGACGGGGTGGCGGCGACGCTGGACAGACTGCTCGCACCGACCGGGCGTGACGCCGGTGCGGCGGCCACCCCGGCACCCCGGCTCGGCGCCGACCCCTTCGCCGGCCTCGACAAGAAGCCCAGCCGGGAGCAGCGCCAGCAGGCACAGCGGGAACGGGCCGCGCAGGCCCGGCGGCTGGCGGACTGGTGGCTGGACCGGATGGTCGCCGCCGACCACCAGTTGACCGAGAAGCTGGTCTTCTTCTGGCACGGGCACTGGGCGACCAGCGTCCGCAAGGTCAAATCCGCCCAGCTCATGCTCGGTCAGCTCGACACCTTCCGGGCCCAGGGCCGGGGCCGGTTCGAGCCGCTGGTCCGGGCGATGGTCCGGGACCCGGCCCTGATCCTGTGGTTGGACGGCCAGAAGAACACCCGGGCCGCCCCGAACGAGAACCTGGCCCGGGAGCTGATGGAGCTGTTCACCCTCGGCATCGGCAACTACACCGAGGCGGACGTCAAGGCCGGAGCGCGGGCGCTGACCGGCTGGCAGGTCGACCGGGATACGGCGAAGGCCAGGTTCGTGCCCCGCCGGCACGATCCCGGCGAGAAGACGATCCTCGGGCAGACCGCCGCGTTCGACGCCGACTCGTACGCCCGGCTGCTGGCCGCCCGGCCCGAGGCCGGTGCCTTCGTCGCCGCCCGGCTCTGGTTCCGGTTCGGCAGCGAGGACACCGCCCCGCCGGACTCGTTGGCCGCCGCCACCGACGGCACCACCACCGGCACGCTGCGGGCGATCTTCACCTCTCCGGCCTTCGCCCAGACCCGCGGCCAACTGGTCAAACAGCCGGTGGAGTGGATCGTCGGCGCAATGCGCCAGCTCGGGGTCCGGCCCGGCAGGCTGGCCGAGAAGGAACGCCGGGAGCTGTCCAACCGGCTGGCCGGGATGGACCAGGTACCACTGCGCCCGCCGAGTGTCGGCGGCTGGCCGGCCGGCGAGGCGTGGCTGACCACGTCGTCGTTGCAGGCCCGGATGCGCCTGGCCACCCTGCTCGCCGGGGCGGCGGCACCGGCCGTCCTCCAGGGACTCTCCGCCGCGCCCCGGGCCGGACGCCCGGACGCGCTGGCCCGGCTGCTCGTGGTGGACCGCTGGACCGCCCGTACCCGTACCGCCCTGACCGCACTGGCCGACAACCCGGAGCGACTGCTCGCCGGCGGGTTGATCAGCCCCGAGTACACCGTCTGCTGACCGGGAGGCGACGAACGAATGGACATCCTGACCCGGCGGAAATTCCTGATCGCCAGCGGCGTCACGGGAGCGGGCGCGCTCGCGGCCGGCGCCACGGCGTACGGCCTGTCCGACCTGTTCGACACGGCCGGCGACCGCGACCAGGACAGCCGTACGCTGGTTCTGGTCACCCTGTACGGCGGCAACGACGGCCTCAACACCGTCGTCCCGTACGCCGATCCGGCCTATCACGACGCCCGCCCCGAGCTGGCGTACTCGGCCGAGGAGGTCAAGCGGCTGGACGACCGGGTCGGGCTGAACCCGGCGCTGACCGGGCTGCACGGGCTGTTCACCGCCGGCCGGCTCGCGATCGTCCGGGGTGTCGGCTATCCGACACCTGACCGCAGTCATTTCCGCTCGATGGACATCTGGCAGACCGCCCGACCCGATCGTCCGGAGCACACCGGCTGGCTCGGTCGCTGGCTGGACGGGGCGGGCGGGGACCCCAGGCTCGCGGTGTCCTTCGAGCCGACACTGCCGCCGCTGCTGGCCGGTGCCCGCAGCGCCGGAGCGGCCGTACCGGTCACCGGGCGGCAGGCCCGCCGCCCGTTCGCCGACAAGACGCTGGCCTCGCTCGCGGCGGCGGAGTCGGGCGAACCGGCCGGCCAGGCCCGGGCGGCGGCCTGCTTCGCCGACCTGCGCGCCGTGGACAAGATGATCACCGAGGTACGCGAGGCCGCGGCGGCGGAGGAGGCCGAGAACGCCGACGCCGAGGAACAGCCGGGCGCGACCGCCACCGGCGGGGCGCGTAGTTCACTCCAGGCCCAACTGGACCTGGTCGCGCAGTGTGTCGAGGTGGGCGTGTCGAGCCGGGTCTTCTCGGTCTCGCTGGGCGGCTTCGACACCCACGCCGACGAGAAGCAGCTCCAGGCCGTACTGCTCGGGCAGGTGGACCGGGCGCTGTCGGGCTTCCTCGACCGGATGGCCCGCAGCGACGCCGGCCGCAAGGTGGTGGTGGCGGTCTACTCCGAGTTCGGCCGGCGGGTCCGGGCCAACGCCTCGGACGGCACCGACCACGGCACGGCCTCGGACGTCTTCCTGATGGGTACGGGGGTGCGCGGCGGCCTCTACGGGGAAGCGCCCAACCTGACCGAGCTGGACGACGGCGACCTGCGCTTCACCACCGACTTCCGGGACGTCTACGCGACGCTGCTGGAACGGGTCCTCGACACCGACCCGGACCAGGTGCTGGGCCACTGGCCGGGCCGGCTGCCCGGCGTACTGACCTGACTCGTCGCCCTCGGACGACGGGGCGGGCCGGAACCGGCCGGAGACCGCTCAGTCTTCCTCTTCGGGATCCTGGTTGGCCTCGGCGCCGAGCACGAACGCCTGCATCGCGAGTTCGTCGTCGACCGGGGCGACGAAGGCGGGCAGCTCCCGTGGCCCCAGGTCCCGCACGTACGCCCAGAACAGCCGGACCGCCTCGGCCGGCGAGGCCGCCTCGATGGGCATGTCCAGGCTGACCAGCCACTTCCGGGGATCCGGCGCCGGTCCGACCTGGCCGGCCAGTTCGTGGTAGACCGCCGGGTCGATCCGGGTCACCGGGCCGTCGAGGGCGAGCCGGTCGGCCGGCACCGGCGCGTCGAACACCTGCCGGGTGTACGCCACCGCGAGCGCGCCGCCCTCGTCCGGCCCGGACTGCGGATCGTCCGGATCCGTCTCCTCGATCCCGTCGGCCGCCACGACCCTGCCGAGCGCCACCACGGAGGGCGGCTGCTCGTCGCGTACGACCAGCACGGGGTCGCCCGGACCGGGCCGGACGCCGCCGCCCAGGCCGGTCAGCTCCAGGGTGCCGTGGTGGAACAGCCGCTCGGCCTCGTACCGCTCGCCGGGGATGACCACCGCCCACGCTCCGGCCGGACCAGCCTCGCTCATGCCGGCACTCCGCCGCGCTCCGCCCCGCCCCGCGACTCCTGCCCGCCGAGCCGGGTGGCCCACTCATCCGACTGCGTCATCCGGTTATCCCATCACGGCGGCGGCCGGCGGCTTCACGTGGCAACCGTCGAGGTGGTCGTCCACCATTCCGGTGGCCTGCATCAGCGCGTAGGCGGTGGTGGGGCCGACGAAACGGAAGCCGCGCTTCTTGAGCGCCTTCGCCATCGCGGTCGACTCGGCGGTGATGGCCGGCACCGAGGCGAAGGACCGTGGCCGGTTCGGCCGGGCTGCGGGGGCGAAGGACCAGAGCATCGTCGCCAGTCCGTCGGGAAGATCCAGTGCGGCCCGGGCGTTCGCGATCGCCGCCTCGATCTTGGCCCGGTTCCGGACGATCCCGACGTCGTTCATCAGCCGGGCGATGTCCGCGTCGTCGTACCGGGCGACGGTCGCCAGCTGGAACCCGTGGAAGGCGGTCCGGAAAGCCGGTCGTTTCCGCAGGATGGTGAGCCAGGAGAGCCCGGACTGGAACGCTTCCAGGCTCAGCCGCTCGTAGAGGGCGTCGTCGCCGTGCAGCGGCGTGCCCCACTCCTCGTCGTGGTACGCGGCATAGTCGGGCGTGCTGGCGCCCCAGCCACAGCGGGCCAGGCCGTCGACGCCGGTCACCAGATCAGTCACGGCGTCAACGGTAGGTCAGGCGGCCGACAACCTGCCGCCGAGCAGTCGTCCGGGCCGGCGGTAGGGACCCGCTCAGGGCAGCCGGCCCTGCTCCACCAGCCGGGCGAACCGCTTCAGCGCCTGGGTGAGACCGACCTTGGAGCCGGGCCAGAGCACCGGCCAGGCCAGCCGGGCGGCCGGACCGCCGGGCAGGTGGAACCACTCGTGCCAGACCACCTGGGTCCGGTCCTGGTCCATCTGGGTACAGCGCAGCACCCCGGGGCCGCGCAACAGGCGCCCGCAGTGCACCACCCGTACCTCGTACGGCGGGTCCATCCGGACGACCCGCATCTCGTCGCGGAGCACGGCCGGCCCGACCGTGGTGACCGCCTCGACGAGGCTGCCCTCACCACCGTCGCCCTCGACCAGCCGGACCCGGGTGAAGGGGATCCAGTCGCCCTGGCGCTCCCAGGCGGTCAGGGCGGCGAACACCCGGGGCGCCGGGGCGGCGACGATGACGGTCGCGGTGACCTCACCGGCACCCGGCTGGGCCGCCGCCCGCAGTCCCTCCGCCCCGTCCGGATCCGCGCCCCCTGAGCCGCCCGGGGCGCCTGGTGCGGCAGGGCCGTTCGAGACCCCTGGGGCGCCCGGCTCATCTGAGGCGCCCGAGGCACCTGGGGCGCTCGGCCCCGTGGCGCTCACTTTCGCTCCGACTGCTCCGGCGGTCCGGTCGGCTCCGCTGGCCCGGACGCCTGCGCCGGCCGCCGGACCGGCTTCGTCGGAGCGTCCTCGTTGCCGGTCCCGTCCTCCGCCGTCGCCCCGGTCCGCCCCGTCGCCCCGGATGCCTGCTTGGGCCGGGTCAGCACCGTCGCGGTGTCGTCCTCGGCCTCGGCCCCGGCCTCGGTGGCCTCTCCGGTCGCTGCCGTCTCCGATCCGGCCGCGCCGGCATCCGGTCGCACCACCCGGGTCGGCGCCGCCAGCTCACCGTCCTCGGCCTCGATCACCGATCCGCCGGCCCGGACCGGTCGGGTCGCCGCTGCCGGGTCGCCGTCCTCGTCCGCCTGCTCGTCCCCGACACGGTCGAACTCGAGCGGACCGGGTGCGGCGGGGGCGGACCCGGCGACGACGGCGGTGTCAGTGGTGGCGAAGGAGGAGGGAGCGGAGGAGGAGGCCGACGGTTCGCCCCGTCGGGAGCCGCCGGTCGCCCCGTCGTCCACCGGTTCGGGATCCGCTCCGAGGGCCCGGGTGCCGGTGGCCGGCGAGCCCGCCGACACTCCGGCCGGCGCGAGGGCGGCCTCACGGGCCCGGCGCAGCGCCTCGGCGTCCGGGAGCCGCCCCTCACGCAGGGCGGTGACCTCCGCCTGGAGGACCCCGATCAACTCGTCCTTGTACCCGATGTCGTACGCCGTCCGGCGCAGCGCCTGGTCAACCTGGCCCATCCGGTAACCCCGGACGGCCGTGTCGAACCGGACCTGCCCCACGTCGGTCTCCAGTAACGGCCGGTTGCCGGGCAGGGGCACCGCCCGAGCATCGGGTTCGACGGTGCCCAGCCCTTGATCAGAGCCGGTAACCAGCACCGTTACGCCGAAGACCACCGCCGCGACGGTCAACGCCACGACCAAGAGGAGCAGAACCTGACCCATCCGCCGATGGTGGCATGGCGAGGCGGGCGAGGCGACCCCGCCACCCCGCTGAATATTCGCCGGACGTGAACCCGGCCCGCCACCCGGGACATCGACGGGCCGCCCTGGCCGGTACCACCGTCCGTCGCCGACTAGCGTCAGCAGCGCTGAGAAACTCGACAGGAGGACCGGATGGCGAACGCGCTTCGGCTGGGGCGACGCACGTTCGCGCCCGGGGACCTCACGGTGATGGCGATCGTGAACCGCACCCCGGACTCGTTCTTCGATCGCGGCATGACCTTCGCCGCCGACAGCGCGCTGCGCGCCGTCGAACAGGCCGTGGCCGAGGGCGCGGAGATCATCGACATCGGCGGCGTGAAGGCGGGGCCCGGCAGCGAGGTCGACGTACCGGAGGAGATCCGGCGCACCGTGGACACCATCGCCGCGGTCCGGGCCGCCTTCCCCGAGGTGGTGATCTCGATCGACACCTGGCGGGCCGAGGTCGCGGTCGAGGCGGTCGCCGCCGGAGCGGACCTGCTCAACGACACCTGGTCCGGTGCCGACCCCGCGCTCGCCGAGGTCGCCGCCGCGACCGGGGTGGGTCTGGTCTGCTCGCACGCCGGCGGGTTGACCCCGCGGACCCGTCCGCACCGGGCGGCGTTCGACGACGTGGTGGCCGACGTCGTCGAGACCGTGACCGGGCTCGCCGAGCGGGCGGTCCGGCTCGGGGTACGCCCCGACGGAATCCTGATCGATCCCGCGCACGACTTCGGCAAGAACACCCGGCACTCCCTGGAGATCACCCGACGGCTGACCGAGCTGTCCGACAGCGGCTGGCCCGTGCTGGTGGCCCTGTCCAACAAGGATTTCATCGGAGAGACCCTTGACCTGCCGGTCGACCAGCGGCTGGAGGGCACCCTCGGGGCGACCGCGGTGTCCGCCTGGCTGGGTGCCCGGGTGTTCCGGGCCCACCAGGTACGGCCGACCCGACGCCTGCTCGACATGGTCGCGTCGATCCGGGGCGACCGGCCGCCGGCCGTGTCCCGGCGCGGGCTGGCCTGACCGTCGGCCGAGTCAGATCGGCGTCACTGGGTCCAGCGGAGGATGTTCTTGCGCCAGGCGTAGAGGATGCCGAGGGCGAGCACCCCGACGAAGACGGCCATCTCGACGACCGTGGTGACGCCGAAGCCGGGCCGGTCGAAGACCACGGCCCAGGGAAACAGGAACACCGCCTCGACCGCGAAGAGGACGTACAGGTAGGCGTAGACGTAGTAGCGGATCTGCATCTGCGCCCAGTCGCTGCCGACCGGATCGAGTCCGCACTCGTAGCTGGTCCGCTTGCCGACCGGGTCGGCGGGGCGGGCGGGGCGGAGTACCCGGTTGGCGGAGAACGCCCCGACGAAGACCAGTACGCTGGCGAGCAGCAGCAACCCCAGCGTCGCGTACGACCCCAGGTATCCGGTCATGCCCGGCAGCTTACCGGCCCCCTGGGCCGCGTCGGGCTCCTGCGGATTCCCGGTGCGGTTTCCGCCCCGCAGAACCCGGCGTCGGAAGTTCGGTGATCTGGATAACGACACTGGTTTCCGGGTGGGGCGAAAGCACGCTAATACTCCCATCACAGCGTCCCATACGACGGACCTTGGGCAAGGATCACCTAACGATCGACGTAGGCTCTGCAATGAAGGACTGGAGCGGGCCCGGCCCCTCACCACCGCCAACCCGCCACCGGCGCACAAGGAGGACACGTGGCCGAGCAAGGCGAGGTCACCCCTGAGCTCAGCCTGTCCCAGCGGGCTGAGCGAAACGAGGTGCAGCTGTGAGCAAGCAGGTCCAACAACTGGATCGGGTGGTCATCCGGTTCGCCGGCGACTCCGGTGACGGCATGCAGCTCACCGGCGACCGATTCACCTCGGAGACCGCTCAACTGGGCAACGACATCTCGACGCTACCCAACTTCCCCGCGGAGATCCGCGCCCCCGCCGGCACCCTGCCCGGGGTGTCGAGCTTCCAGGTGCACTTCGCGGACTACGACATCCTGACCCCCGGCGACGCACCGAACGTCCTGGTCGCGATGAACCCGGCCGCGCTGAAGGCCAACCTGGCCGACCTGCCGCGCGGCGCCGACATCATCGTGAACACCGACGAGTTCACCAAGCGCAACCTCGCCAAGGTGGGTTACCAGGCCAGTCCGCTCGACGACGGTTCACTGGACGGCTACGCGCTGCACCCGGTCGCGCTCACCTCGATGACCGTACGGGCGCTGGCCGAGCACGACGTCTCGAAGAAGGACGCCGAGCGGGCCAAGAACATGTTCGCGCTCGGCCTGCTCTCCTGGATGTACTCCCGGCCGTACGCCTCGACGATCCGGTTCCTTGAGCGCAAGTTCGCGGCCCGTCCGGAACTGGTCGCGGCGAACACGGCGGCGTTCAAGGCGGGCTGGAACTTCGGCGAGACGACCGAGGACTTCGGGGTCCGCTACGAGGTCAAGCCGGCCAAGATGAACCCGGGCACCTACCGGAACATCACCGGCAACGCCGCGCTCTCGCTGGGCCTGGTCGCCGCCGGGGTCCGGTCCGGGCTGCCGGTGTTCCTGGGTGCCTATCCGATCACCCCGGCCTCGGACATCCTGCACGAGCTGAGCAAGCACAAGCGGTTCGGCGTCACCACGATGCAGGCCGAGGACGAGATCGCGGCCATCGGGGCGGCGCTCGGCGCGTCGTACGGCGGGGCGCTCGGCGTCACCACCACCTCCGGCCCCGGTGTGGCGCTGAAGGGCGAGACGATCTCTCTCGCCGTGGCGCTGGAGCTGCCGCTGGTGATCGTCGACGTGCAGCGGGCGGGACCGTCCACCGGCATGCCGACCAAGACCGAGCAGGCCGACCTCAACATGGCGCTGTACGGCCGGCACGGCGAGGCGCCGATCGCGGTGATCGCGCCCCGCTCGCCGTCCGACTGCTTCTTCGCCGCCCTCGAAGCGGCCCGGATCGCGCTGACCCACCGGACCCCGGTGATCCTGCTGTCCGACAACTACGTGGCCAACGGCTCCGAGCCGTGGCTGCTGCCGGACGTGGACTCGCTGCCGGACCTGCGGGTGGAGTTCGCGACCGAGCCGAACGGCGAGGACGGCAAGACGTTCCTTCCCTACCTGCGCGACCCGGAGACGCTGGCCCGGCCGTGGGCGATCCCCGGCACGGCGGGCCTGGAGCACCGGATCGGCGGCCTGGAGAAGGCCGACAAGACCGGTGACATCTCGTACGACCCGGCGAACCACGACTTCATGGTCCGGACCCGGGCGGCCCGGATCGAGGCGATCAGGGTGCCGGACGTCGAGGTGGAGGATCCCGACTCGGACGCCCGGGTGCTCGTGCTCGGCTGGGGTTCGACGTACGGGCCGATCGGCGCGGCCTGCCGTGCGCTGCGCCAGCGCGGCCTGCCGGTGGCCCAGGCGCATCTGCGGCACCTGGCTCCGCTGCCGGCCAACCTCGGCGAGGTGCTGGGTCGCTACGAGCGGGTGGTGATCCCGGAGATGAACCTCGGTCAGTTGGCCCACGTGATCCGGGCCCGCTACCTGGTCGACGCGATTGCATACAACCAGGTCCGGGGACTGCCGTTCACCTCCACCGAGCTGGAGAGCATGCTGGAGGAGGTCGTGAAGAATGCCTGAGCCCGTCGCCGTCAAGCTCACCACGAAGGACTTCAAGTCCGACCAGGAGGTGCGCTGGTGCCCCGGCTGCGGGGACTACGCGATCCTGGCCGCGGTCCAGTCGTTCATGCCCGAGTTGCAGATTCCCCGGGAGCGGACGGTCTTCGTCTCCGGCATCGGCTGCTCGTCCCGGTTCCCGTACTACATGAACACGTACGGGATGCACTCGATCCACGGCCGGGCGCCGGCGATCGCCACCGGGTTGTCGGTGTCCCGTCCGGACCTGTCGGTCTGGGTGGTGACCGGTGACGGTGACGCGCTGTCGATCGGCGGCAACCACCTGATCCACGCGCTGCGGCGGAACGTCAACCTCAAGATCCTGCTCTTCAACAACCGGATCTACGGGCTGACCAAGGGGCAGTACTCCCCGACGTCCGAGGTTGGCAAGGTCACCAAGTCGACCCCGGTCGGCTCGGCGGACTCGCCGTTCAACCCGCTGTCCCTGGCCCTGGGCGCCGAGGCGACCTTCGTGGCCCGGACCATCGACTCGGACCGCAAGCACCTGCAGTCGGTGCTCCGCGCCGCCGCCGAGCACGAGGGGTCGGCGTTCGTGGAGATCTACCAGAACTGCAACATCTTCAACGACGGCGCGTTCGACGAGTTGAAGGACCCGGGCACCCGGGACGACTACCTGATCCGGTTGGAGCACGGCCAGCCGATCACGTTCGGCAAGGACGGCCAGTTCTGTGTCGTACACCCGCCGGGCGCGTTCGGGCTGGAGGTACGGGAGACGGCCGCCGTACCGGCGGACGAGATCGTCGTGCACGACGCGACGGTGGACGAGCCGGCGTACGCCTTCGCGCTCTCCCGGCTGCCCGGCTTCGACCTGCGGAACACGCCGATCGGGATCTTCCGGGACGTGCGTCGTCCCTCCTACGACAGCATCGTCCAGACCCAGGTCGCCTCGGCCCGGGAGAAGGCGACAGGTACGCCGGAGGAGCAGCTCGCCGGCCTGCTGAGCAGCGGCGACACCTGGACGATCCTCTAACCGAACCGAACCGAACCGAACCGAACTGAACACAACCGCTGACCGGCGAACGCCGGTCAGCGGTTGTGTTCGGAGTGCCCGTTCCCGGAGCTGGGCCGGTCGTCCCGGACGTACACCAGCATGTCGCCGGTCTCGATCGCGGTCGCGGCCTGGTCCGCCAGTGAGACCACCTTGCCCCGCCGGACCAGGGCGATGACCAGCGCCTCCAACTTCCGTGGCGAGACGCCGACCTCGTCCCGGCTGGCCGAGCGCATCGCCAGCGCCATGCCCTGCCCCGGGGTCAGCAGGTCCTCCACCACGTCGATCAGCGGCGGGGCCGAGGTGGAGACGCCGAGCAGACGACCCGCGGTCGCCGACGAGACGATGACGTGGTGCGCCCCGCTCTGCCGGAGCAGCGGGGCGTTCTCCGCCTCCCGGGCGGCGGCGATGATCCGGACCTGCCCGGCGGTGAGCTGGCGTACGGTCAGGGTGACCAGCACCGAGACCTCGTCGCTGTCGGTCGCGATGATGACCGATTTCGCGTTCTTGACGTGTGCCTCGTTCAGCACCGACGATCGGGTGGCGTTCCCCTCGACCACCACCAGTCCGGCCGA
This sequence comes from Plantactinospora alkalitolerans, assembly GCF_015690345.1. Classification (GTDB taxonomy): domain Bacteria; phylum Actinomycetota; class Actinomycetes; order Mycobacteriales; family Micromonosporaceae; genus Plantactinospora; species Plantactinospora alkalitolerans. The sequence goes on from NZ_JADPUN010000082.1 coordinate 20,198, forward strand.
GGTGGCCTGTCGGACCGCAGCGGAACCGCGTTCGACGACGATGATCCGCTGCTTGTCGTAGCCGGTTTCGAGCAGTGCGGAGATGGCGCTACGGCCCTTGGTGCCGTAACCGCAGATGATGACGTGGTCCTTCACGGTCCTCCTCCACCGCGTCAAGCGGAGGCTGGTGCGGTACTGCTCGGTCAGGACTTCCAGGGTGGTGCCGACCAGGATGATCAGGAACAGCACCCGGGCCGGGGTGACAACGAGCACGTTGACCAGCCGGGCGCCTCTCGTCACCGGCGTGATGTCGCCGTATCCGGTGGTCGAGAGGGAGACCACCGAGTAGTAGAAGGAGTCGAGCAGGGTCAGCCCGTCCTCGTTGACGTCACGGTAGCCGTCCCGGTCGAGGTAGACCACGGTGACGATCAGCAGCACGAGGCCGAGCGCCGCGCCCAGCCGAACGCTCAACGCCCGTAGCGGTCCCCGGCGTACGGCGGGAAAGTGGATCACGACGCGCCCTGCCTCATCGCCGCCCCCGCCCGCACGCCCACAACATAGCCCGGATCATTCCATCGGGTTCGCACCCGTCCCGGATCGGGTCCCGTCGGGTGGTGCGACTTTCCGGCTTGCCATGCATACGGGTGAAATTTTGGTTAGATAGATTGCGCTGGGTACCGCCAGATATGCACTCTGTGACGTCAGATGCGGTCATACCCGGCCGATCCCCGCGCCCACCACATCTCCCACGCCGCCTGGAGGTGCCGTGACCACGCTGCCCACAGTTCCCGACCTGGCCATCGGGACAGTACTTCAGCTCGACGGGGAAGACTGGCGATACGGCGGTCGTCCGCTCCGGTTGCGGGTCGAGCGGGTCCTGCACGAGATCTCGCACTACTACCAGGACGAGTGGGTCTGGATCGTCGGTGAACAGCTCGACCGCCAGGGGGCGGCGCAGGGCCGGATCGAGGCACTGGTTCGGGTCACCGCGCTGCGGGGCCGCGATTGACGGTCGTCCGTCGTCGGTCCGGGATCCACTGAGGTCTTGCGCCCGAGACGAACGGTGTGAAAATTTCCTTCTAGCGGCATAAACGCATCGGCACAAACCGCCGAGGGCGGGGCCGCCGTGCCCACCCGTCACCGGGAGCCCAACGAAGGGACGCACCGAATGAAGCCACATCGGCTCAGAGCCGCCGGGCTGGCCGTGGCGCTGCTCGGCTCGCTCGTCGCCGTCGCCGCGCCCGCGACCGCCGCGCCAACAGCTGACACCGCCGCCACGCGAATTGCTGACACCGCCGCTGCCGGACCCCTCACCGTCGGCACCGCCGGTTGCTCGACCGACCCCGCGACACCCAAGCGGCAGCTCCGGGCCATGTGGATCGCCAGCGTGGTCAACATCGACTGGCCGACCAAGGCGTCCTACACCGCACCGGACCGGATCGCCGCGCAGAAGGCCGAGTACGCCGGGTGGCTCGACCTGGCCGAGCGGCTCCACCACAACGCCGTGATCGTGCAGGTTCGGCCGACCGCCGACGCGTTCTGGCCGTCCCCGCACGAGCCGTGGTCGGAGTACCTGACCGGGGTACGCGGACAGGATCCGGGCTGGGACCCGCTGGCCTACCTGGTCGCCGAGTCGCACCGGCGCAACCTCGAATTCCACGCCTGGTTCAACCCGTACCGGATCTCCATGCCGGACGGCGCCGGTGCCGACGTCGACAAGCTGGCACCGGGGCATCCGGCCCGGACCAACCCGGGCTGGGCCGTCGCCTACCCGGTCAACGCGGCCGGCTCGCGGCTCTACTACAACCCGGGCATCCCCGAGGTACGCCAGTTCGTCCAGACCGCCATGCTGGACGCGGTCGAGCGGTACGACATCGACGGCGTGCACTTCGACGACTACTTCTACCCGTACCCGGCGGCCGGGCAGGACTTCGCCGACCAGGCCACCTTCGAGCGGTACGGGGCCGGCTTCGCCAGCAGGGCGGACTGGCGGCGGAACAACATCGACCTGCTGGTCCGGGAGATGGGCCAGCGGATCAAGGCGGTCAAGCCGTGGGTGAAGTTCGGGGTCAGCCCGTTCGGCATCTGGCGTAACGCCGCCGCCGACCCGCTCGGCTCGCAGACCAACGGCACCCAGTCGTACGACGCCAACTTCGCCGACACCCGAAAGTGGGTCAAGGAGGAGTGGATCGACTACATCGTGCCGCAGGTCTACTGGAACATCGGGTTCACGGTGGCCGACTACGCCAAGCTGGTGCCCTGGTGGTCGGAGGTGGTGGCCGGCACCCGGGTGCAGCTCTACATCGGCCAGGCGGACTACAAGATTGCCGACCCGGCCCAGCCGGCGCCGTGGCAGGACCCGGCCGAGATGTCCCGGCACCTGACCTTCAACCGGGACTACCCGCAGGTGGCGGGGAACGTGCACTTCAGCGCGGTCCAGGTCCGGGCCAACCGGCTCGGCGCCACCGACCTCTACGCCGCCGCGCACTACTCCAGGCCCGCCCTGATCCCGACCATGCCGCACCTGCCGGCAAAGCCCCTGCTGTTCCCGGTACTGGCCGGCGCCGGCCGGCAGGACGACGGGATCGAGCTGCGCTGGTGGCATCCGGCCGGCGGGCTCGGCCCGTTCGGCACCGCGACGTCGTACGCGATCTACCGGTTCGACGGGCTGACCGTGCCCGGCAGGTGTGGCTTCGCCGACGCCGGACATCTGGTCGGCACCGTCCGGGCGACCGGCCGATCGACGCAGTCCTACCTGGATGACAGCGCCGAGCCCGGCCGGCGGTACAGCTACTACGTGACCGCGCTCGACCGGCTGGCCAACGAGAGCCAGCCCAGCCTCCCGTGGTTCGTCCTCCGCTGACCTGGGCCGACCGCACCTGACAGGCGGATGCTCCGGGGGTTCGGAACCCCGGAGCTTTCGCCCGTTCTGGCGCCTGTCAACGAAAATAAAGGTTGCGTAGAGATCGGCGGGCGACGATTCCTCCAGACTGTCATGCATCTAGATCATCCGATCGGTGACAGTCCGTACCGTCCCGGGCGCCCCCACGAGGGACGCCCCTCGTACCGGAGGTAACTCGATGCCCCGTCGCCTGCTTCCCATCCTGGCGGCCAGCGCGTTCGCCGTACTGGCGATCCTCGGTCCCGCCTCGCCCGCCGCCGCCGCCACCCCGGAGCAGAAGCTCTCCGTCCTGTCGAGCTGGACCCAGACCAGCGCCGGCAGCTACCACGCCTGGAACTCGGCCCGGACCAACCAGGGTGCGTGGGCCGAATACGGGTTCAACTGGAGCACCGACTACTGCTCGTCGAGCCCGGACAATCCGCTCGGGTTCAACTTCGAACTCTCCTGCTACCGGCACGATTTCGGCTACCGCAACTACAAGTCCGTCGGCCAGTTCGACCCGAACAAAGGACGACTGGACAGTGCCTTCTACGAGGACCTGCGGCGGTCCTGCGCGACGTACAACACTTTTGTCCGGCCAGCCTGCTACAGCCTCGCCTGGACCTACTACCAGGCCGTACGGGTGTTCGGCTCGGTGATTGTCGCGCAATCCGACCTGGACAGGGCGGCGCGGCTCAAGGCCGACGGCGAGCGTCGGGCCGCAGCGGCGGCAGCGGCTCGCTGACCTCCGTACCGCGTTCCTGATTTCCGCTTGGGACCGGCGCCGGTTGCCGTCGGCGCCGGTCCCAAGCTGGTTACGGATAATGTCGAGGCGCGGTTTCCGGCCGGAGTCCCGGGCAGGCGTCGATCATCGAGTCACGACGCGACGCTCGGATCCCGGACCGTTCCGGCGGAGGTGGCCGGGTCGACCCGGGCCGGAAGCTGGCCGGTGGAGTCGTCCCAGGCGTACCGCTGATTTCTGGTCCGCACGCGAGTCGGCCGGTCGGGGGGCACCTGCGCGCCGGCGAGCCGCGCCTCCGGAGACGCAGACGGGAACGGGGACGGAGACGGCGCCAACGCCGCCACAGCCTCCCAGTCCCGGCACCCCCACCGGAGACCACACCGGCAGTACCGCCACAGCCGGCGCCAGTCCCGGCGGTGCCGATCCGGCGTATGTCGTAGCCAGCTCATTTCGCGACCCCCTCTTCGCCATGTGATCCGGGAAGCGGGGGGGCCGCCCGCGTGGTGCCCGCCCCGGGCGGTCCCCCCGGCGGTTCCGCCCTTCCCACTCGACCCGAGCGGTTCCGCTGATGACAGTCTTGTGTGGAGAGACTTATCGTCGCTAGACAACCGGCCTGTTTGCGCAGTTCGAAACTCTGATGTGCGTAGTCGCGAGTGGGCTGAGGAGTTTCCGACGCATTTCGAGTGGAGGACGCGTAGATGGGCGCTGCGGTGGACCTTCTGGTCGACGAGTTGATCGAGGCACGAACATCCCGGTCCATGACCCAGGAGGAGTGGGCGCACCGGGTCAGATTCTCTCCGACGCACGTCAGCTCGGTGGAAACACGTCATCGGCCACCCACCGGCGATTACGTCGCCGCGGTGGACAAGGCGTTTCAGACCGGCGGGGCGTACACCCGACTATTGGTTAAACTCGCCAGCTTCGATACCGCGCCAATTTGGCTGCGCGACTGGCTCGAGATCGAACGGGAAGCGGCGCTGCTGCGCTGGTTCGAGCCGGCCTACGTACCGGGGCTGTTGCAGACCGAGGCGTACGCCCGGGCGACCCTGGCGGGCGGCCGGTTCACCGCCGAGGAGATCGAACGGCACGTCGCCTCCCGGCTGGCGCGGCAGGCGATCCTCAATCAGGAGGTGCCACCGCAGCTCATCTCGGTCGTCGACGAGGCGGTGCTGCACCGGCCGGTGCCCGACCAGGCCGGGCTGATGCGCGAACAGGTCGAACGGATCATCGAACTCGCCGCGCTGGACCACATCCAGATCCAGGTGGTTCCGGCGACGACAGGCATGTATCTCGGGCTGGCCGGGCAGTTCATCATCGCGGAGATGCCGGACGACAAACGCATCGGATACGCCGACAATCAACTCAAAGCTCAGATAGTGGACGAGGCGGGCGAAATTGCTAGACTAGCTCGAATGTGGGAGGTCGTCCGTAATCACGCCCTTCCCGTGAAACAGTCGGTCGAGCTGATCAAGGAAGTGTCAAGGATATGGATTTAAGCGGTGCCAGCTGGCGCAAGTCGAGCCGCTCCGGCGGTAACGGCGGCGCCTGTGTAGAGGTGGCGGACAACCTGTCGGACGTGGTCGGGGTCCGGGACAGCAAAGACCCCGGTGGTCCCGTCCTCACGTTCGACACCCCGGCGTGGCGCTCGTTCGTGGACCTCGCCAAGCAACACTGATTGCCGCTACCTCGATGCTCCCGCACCCGGAGGGGTGCGGGAGCATCGCCGTCTTCGACCCGGGTCATCGGAATAGCTCACGTCTATGTTGTCACGACGTGCACCACCCGAGAATTAACCCGAACAACGCGAAGCGCACGAGGAACCCGGGCACCACCACACCGAACGACGCTCCGTTCCGCCGCGAATTCCTCAGCCGCCCTCGTGCGGAGCGTCGAGCGGTTCCCGGGGGCGCGGACGCGGGGCCGGAGTCTCCACGTTGGCGAACCGGATCGAACCGTCCGCCAGATCGGGATGGTCGACCTCCAGGGCCACCGCCGCGGCCTCTTCGAGGGTCAGTTCCGCACCGGCGGCGTACGCCGTGTCGAATGCCGTATCCCCGATCACCGCCCGGAGCGCGGACTGCTCCTGGATCCAGTACGCCCCGAAGGTGCCGGGCGTGCAGCGCATCGCCGAACGGGTCAACTGGGCCGCGCCGAACAGCCGGGCCGCCGCCCTCGGATCTCCACCACCCGCGCAGCGCACCGCGATCGCGTTCACCGTGTCGCAGGCTCGGGCGAGGTAGCCGTAGCTCATCCGCGACCGGAGGGCGACGACCAGGTGGTCGTGGGCGGCGACCAGGTCACCCCGGGCCAGCGCCACCATGCCGAGGAGCATGTCGACGGAGCGCTTGCCCCGATCGGTGGGCCGGGCCGCCTCCACCGGTCGGGCCGCCCCGAGCAGGTCTGCCGCCTCGTCCAACGCTCCCCGGCGCCACAGCAGCTCGGCCAGGCTGTAGACGGCGAGCAGCGCATCACCGGCCACGCCCTCCGCGTCGGCCCGGACGATCACTTCCCGGCACACCCGCTCGGCCTCGGCGAACCGTCCCATGTCGATCAGCGGTGCGGCCCGGCCGGCGAGGACCCGGACCAGCAGACCGATGTCGCCGGCCTGCTGAGCGGCCGACTCGGCCCGCTGCGAGAAGCGCAACTCCTCGGCGAACTCACCGTCCGCGCCGGCATGCTGGGAGTGCATGTGGTACGCCGCCGCGAGCTCCGCCTCCGGAATCTGCTCGCCGGTCTCGGCGATCCGGCCGTAGAGCCGGAACAACCAGAGCCGCCCCTCCCGGGCG
>NZ_JADPUN010000097.1 GCF_015690345.1 Plantactinospora alkalitolerans
ACCCGGAACCGGCTGAGGCTGGGATGACCGGCTCCGGCGAGCGCGATCCGACGGTCCAGCGCGAAGATGACCTCCACCCCGAGCGGATCGGTGAAGAAGCTCACCTCGAGTTCGCTGAACGGGCCGGCGTACAGCGGCGCCGCCCAGAAGCCGATCTTCTGGTGGAAGGGCAGCCGCTGGTCCACTCCGGGCAGCCGGCCCGCGAGCAGTCCGACCTGGCGCAACCGGAAACCCAGCTCGGTCAGCGTGCCGAGTACGCCCTCCTGGGCTGGCAGCGGATGCACGTACACCGGGCTCAGGTCACCCCGGTCGAGTAGCGGATCGACCGCGACCTCGGTCCGCAACCCCATCCGCAGGTTGAGCAGGCACTGCCCGTTGACCACCGTCACCGGGGTCTCCCAGGGCACCGGTACGCCGAAGTCGACGGTCCGGCACTCGTCAGGATCCAGCCCGAACCCCCCGGTGAGGCGTACCCGATGGAACTCCACCGGTACGTACTCCGCCGAACCGTCCGCCGGCTCGACCCGGGTGACCAGGCCGAGCGTCATCTGGTCGACCGTCAACCCGGATCGCCCGGCGGTGATGGCGACCCGGCCCGGCAGGGTCAGCCCCGGGCGGGTGCTCGGATTGGGCAGCGCGGTCCGCACACTTCCGCCCGAGCCGGGCAGGAGTCCTTCGAAGCCCACCGTCGCCGTCCCTTCCGCACCCGGGCGCCGGACCCCCGCCGGCCGTACGGGCACCGCTGCGCAGCCGGCGTCCTCGTGGCACCGCTGCGCGCAGCCGGCGTCCTCGTGGCACCGCTCAGCGCAGCCGGCGTCCTCGTGGCACCGGATCGGTCTCGTCGTCGAACTCTCCGATGACCTCCTCGAGCAGGTCCTCCAGGGCGACGAACCCGATCGGCCGACGGGCACCGGCACCGTTGCTGACCAGGGCCAACTGCGCCTGGTCGGCACGCATCGCGGCGACCGCCTCGGTGACCGTCGCCGTCGCCGCGAGGGTGAACGGGGTGGTCATCAGCTCCCGGGCCGTCGCCGTACGGCCGGCGGTGGTGATCCGGACCGCCTCCCGGACGTGCACCACTCCGGCCACCTCGCCCGGATGGTCGAAGACGGCCAGCCGGGACCGGCCGCTGGACCGGCACACCTCCTCGATCCGCTCGGCGGAGTCGTCCAGGCGTACCGACACGATCGTCTCCACCGGCTCCATCACCTGGGCGACCGTGGTGCCCTGGAGCGACAGCATGCTGGTCAGCATCTCGTGCTGGTCGGCGGCGAGCAGGCCGTGCTCGCGGGACTGCTGCAACAGCATCCGCAGCTCCTCCGGCCCGTGCGCCTGCGCCAGTTGCTCCTCAGGATCCACCCGGGCCAGCCGCAGCGTGACGTTGGCCAGCCCGTTCAGCGCGGCCAGCACCGGCCGGGCGACTCGGGCGAACGCCCGGAACGGCAGGGCGAGCAGCAGCGCGGACCGCTCCGGATCGGTGATCGCCCACGACTTGGGGGCCATCTCGCCGACCACCAGGTGCAGGAAGGTCACGATCCCGAGCGCGAGCAGCAGGGCGATGACGTGGCTGGCCGCGTTCGGCAGGCCCACCGCGTGCAGCACCGGGCTGAACAGATGCTCGATGGCGGGCTCGGCGAGCGCACCGAGCCCCAGCGTGCAGACCGTGATGCCGAGCTGGGCACCGGCCAGCATCAGGGTCAACTCCCGGACCCCGTCCAGCGCCGCCCGGGCGGCGCGGCCGCCGGAGGCGGCGGCCTGCTCCAACCGGTAGCGCTTGCTCGCCAGCAGGGCGAACTCGGCGGCCACGAAAAAGCCGTTGAGCGCGAGCAGCAACAGGGAGATCAGCAACGCCCACGTCGTACTCATGAGGCCGCCTCGCTGGCCATCACCTGGAGGCGGACGGAGTCGGCGACGTGCCGGTCGACCGCCAGCACCTCGACGTGGGCCCGGGGCTGCGACTCCTCGTGCTCGCCGTCGCTGTCCGAGGACAACCGGATCTCCAACCGGTCGCCGACCTCGGGTACCCGACCGAGTTCCCGCATCACCAGTCCGGACACGGTGTCGTACTCGGGTGCCTCCGGCAGGGTGATGCCGGTGCTGTCGGCCACCTCGTCGATCCGCCACCGGGCGGGCACCACCCAGGAACCGTCGGCCTGGCGGATCGGGGCCCGTTCGGGCGGATCGTCCTCGTCCCGGATCGGCCCGACCAGTTCCTCGGCGATGTCCTCCAGCGTGATCACGCCGGCGAATCCGCCGTACTCGTCGACCACACAGGCGAGCTGGCGGTGCCCGGCCCGCAACCGGTCCAGCACCGTCGGCAGCGGCAACGTCGCCGGCACCAGCAGCGGGGGTACGGCCACCGCCTCGACCGGGGTGGTCGCCCGCTCGGCCGCCGGCACTCCCAGCACGTCGGCGATGCCGACCACACCGATCAGGTCGTCGACCCCCTCCGCGCCCCGGACCGGAAAACGTGAGTGTCCGGTGTCCAGCAGCTCGACCAGGCGGCTGACCGGTTCGTCGGCGCGTACGGTGTGCACGTCGACCCGGGGCACCATCGCCTCGGCGGCGGTGAGCTGCCGGAAGTCGAGGCCCCGGTCCAGCAGGATGGACATCTCCGCGTCGAGCTGCCCCTCCTCCCGCGACTCGGCGATGATCTGCTCCAGGTCCTCCGGCGTCGCCCCGCTCGGCAGTTCCTCCACGGCTTCGATGCCGAACCGGCGCAGCAGTCGGGTGGCGGCGACGTCGAACAGCCGGATCACCGGGCCGGCGACGGCAAGGTAGATCAGGGTCGAGCGGCTGAGTGCCCGGGCCAGCCGCTCGGCCCGGACGATGGCGAGGTTCTTCGGCGCCAGTTCACCGAAGACCATCTGTACGACGGTGGCGATCACCAGGGCCAGCCCGACCGAGACCGGGGTGCTGACCGCTGCCGAGACCCCGGCCACGCCGAGCAGTTCGGCCAGCCCGTCGCCCAGGAACGGCTCGGCGACGTAGCCGACGAGCAGCGCGGTGACGGTGATCCCGAGTTGGGCCCCGGAGAGCATGAAGGAGAGGCGTCCGGTGACCGTGAGGGCGCGTTGGGCGGCGATGTCGCCGTCCTCGGCGAGCTGCCGGAGTTTGCCCCGGTCCACCGCGACATAGCCGAATTCCTGGGCGACGAAGTAGCCCGTCGCCACGGTGAGCACGATGATCAGAAGAAGACCGAGCGCGATCAGCACGGGGAGCTCAGCGCTCCCCGTTGTCGCGACTGGTGCGATGGGTGCCGGGTCCGACCCGGCTGGCTACAGCTGCCCTCCTGGGCAGTTGAGTCGATCACCCGACCATCTTATCCAGGCCCGCTGTGCCCTGCCGGACAACGACCGCGCCCGCCGCAGGGCTCCCGGGCCGACGACGTCCCGGCGGTCTCGTGGCGGCGGAGGCGGCCACCGGCCCGGAAGCCGGAACCGTCTCCGGAACCGTTTCCGGGGCCGGTGACCGGGTAGGGAACCGGGCGCCGGGCGGTCCCGCGACGCCGCAGCCGGCGCCACCGGCCGCACGACCGGCAGCGGAGCGGACACCGGGGAGCAGGAGGCGGTATTGGGACTCCAGTGGCGCAACTGGTCCGGAAGCCTGCGCTTCACCCCACGGGAGCAGGCCGCGCCGGCGGACGAGAACGCGCTCCGGGCGCTGGTCGACCGGGCCCGTCGGACGTCGACGAAGCTCCGGCCGGTCGGCTCGGGCCACTCGTCCAGCCCACTGGTCCGGACCGAGGATGTGCTGGTCAGCCTGACCGGACTGACCCGGACCATGCGGCGGCACGAGGATCCACGGCTGGCGACGGTGAGCGCGGGCGTACCACTGGGCGAACTCGGCGAGGCGCTGTACGAGGCAGGGCTGGCCATGGACAACCTCGGCGACGTCGACGTGCAGTCGATCGCCGGTGCCACCGCCACCGGTACGCACGGCACCGGGCTTCGCTTCGGCAGTCTGTCCACTCAGGTGGCCGGCGTACGCATGGTGACCGGCACCGGTGAGCTGCTGGACATCTGCGCGGAGCGGAACGCCGACCTGCTTCCGGCGGCCCGGCTGTCCCTGGGCGCCCTCGGTGTGGTGACCCGGATGACGCTGCGGCTCAACCCGACCTACCACCTGCGGCGCCGAAGCTGGTGCTCGTCCATCGCCTGGACCCTGGAACACCTGCACCAGTTGCAGCGGCAGAACCGGAACATGGACTTCTACTGGTATCCGCGCACCGACACCACCCAGATCCGGACGCTCAACCTGCGCGGCGAGGAACCGGAATTCGGCCCCGCCGGGGAGCCCCGGACGACCGAGACCGGTCCGAGTCACCGGACCATTCCCCGGCACCGGGAACTACGCTTCGAGGAGATCGAGTACGCCATTCCGTCGGAGGCGTTCCACGCCTGCTTCGCGGAGATCCGCCACCGGGTCCTGAACCGGCACCGGGTGGGGGTGGTCTGGCGGATACTGGTCCGCACCGTCGCCGAGGACGACATCTGGCTCAGCACCGCGTACGGCCGGGCCACCACGACGATCGCCTGCATGCAGAACAGCTCGCTGCCCTACCGGGAGTACTTCGACGACGTCGAGGCCGTGTTCCGGCAGCACGACGGGCGCCCGCACTGGGGCAAGAGGCACTCGCTGACCGCCCGGGAGCTGCGCGGGCTCTATCCACAGTGGGACAGGTTCGCCGAGGTCCGCCGCCGGCTCGATCCGGACGGTGTCTTCCTCACCCCGGACCTCGCCCGGCTGCTGGAGGACGGCTGATGGCCGGGCTCGGCGGGCGGGTGTGGGTGGTTCCGGGTGGCCGGATCCCCTTTCCGAGCGACGGCGACGAACCCGAGTTCACCGGCTTCGACCAGTTGTGCGTGCTCAACACCGGTGACGAGACCGCCGAACTGGAGCTGACGGTCTACTACCCGGACCAGGAACCTGTCGGGCCGTACCCGATCGAGGTCGGCGCGCGGCGTGTCCGGCACGTACGCCTCAACGACCTCGTCGATCCGGAGGCGATCACCCTGGGGCGGCAGTTCGGCTGCGTCGTACGGTCCCAGGTCCCGGTCGTCGTCCAGTTCGTCCGGCAGGACACCCGGTTGCCCGGCGCTCTCGGGCTGATCGGCACCATGGCCTTCCCTGCCGACCGGTAGCTCGCCAGTTCCGGGCAGTACGGGATCCGCCCGGCCCGAGGTGCGCGATCTGTGAACCGGTCAGTCGCGTCGCTCGGGCCTCTCCTCCGGTCAGTCGCGTCGCTCGGGCCGCTCCTCTGGTCAGTCGCGTCGCTCGGGCCGCTCCTCCGGTCCGTCGTTCCGGTCCGCCAACTCGTCGACGACCAGCAGATCGGAGCGGACCCGCCCGGTCCGGTAGGCCGCCCGGCCGATCATCTGGGCGGTCAGCGGCGCCGTGGCCAGTTGGAACCCGCCGATCAGCACCAGCGTGGCCAGGTCGGCACCGTCGCGCAGGCTCACCGCCAGCGCGAGCAGGATGAGCAGCACCCCGAGCACCTGTGGCTTGGTCGCCGCGTGCATCCGGCTGAGTACGTCGGGAAACCGGACCAACGCGATCCCGGCGAGCAAGCTCAGCAGCCCTCCGGTGACCAGACAGCCCGCCACGAGCACGTCCAGCAGGTCGAAGCCGCTCACGCCGCTCACGCCTCCTCCCCGGCGGCGAACCGGACCAGGGCCACCGAACCGACGAAGCCCAGCATCGACAGGCCGATCAGGATCGGCAGGGTGGTGGCGTGCCGGTTGACGGCCGCCTCGGCGCCGAGCGCACCGATCATGATCGAGAGCAGCAGGTCCACCGCGACCACCCGGTCCAGCAGAGCGGGACCGCGTACGACGCGGAACAGGGCCAGCCCCGCCGCGGTCGAGAGCAGGGTGGCGAAGAGGACGACGGCGACTGTCATGTGGGTCCTTCCGGTTCGGGCTGGGTGGACGACAGCAGGCGCAGTTCCGCGTCGGAGCCGACCGCCCGGACCAGGCGGGCCTCCAGGGTCAGGATCCGGGCCCGGCTCTGGGCCAGTTGCTCCGCGCTGCGGACGTCCAGGACGTGCACGTACAGCGTTCCGGTCTCGCGGTCCGCCTCGACGATGAGCGTTCCCGGAACCAGCGACAGCACCTCGGCGGTCAGGGTCAGGTTGAGGTCGCTGCGCACCCGCAGCCGGACGGCGATGATCGCGTTCCGGGGCGGCTGGCCGGGACGTACCGCGACCCAGGCGACCTGCACGCTCGCGACCACCAGCTGGAAAACGAACCGGACGACCAGGTCGGCCAGTGCCAGCGGTCGGAGCCGGCCTCCGAAGGTCACCCGGGGCAGTGGCAGGAAGACCAGCACGACCACGGCCACCACCGCCCCGCCGAGGAGGTTGCCGAGGGTGAACTCGCCCCACAGCAGGCTCCAGACCGCGACGAGCCAGGCGATCGTGACCAGGTGGTCCCGGAACCGGCGCCGGTCCGGCCGCCAGCCCGGCACCGCACGCCAGCCCCGCCCCCTCCGGCGGGACGGCAGCTCGGGCCGTCCCGGCAGGTCGGGCCGATCCGGCAGGTCACGAGCGGTCACGGCGGGCCGTCCGGAAAGACCGCGTCCACGTACGGCGTACGTCGCCGCAGGTCCTCGGCCGCCTCACTGCTGACTCCGTAGAGCGGACCGGCCGCCACGGTCAGCCCCAGGCCGAGCACGACGAGCGCGACGGTGGCCCACACCATCAGCCGGGGCATCCGCTCCGACGCCTCGGGACCGGGTGCCCGGGGCGAGCGCCAGAAGGCCAGGTTCCAGATCTTCGTCGTCGCGTAGAGGGTGAGCAGGCTGGTCAGCGTTCCGCCGGCCACCAGCAGCCAGGCCAGGACCCCGCCGGCGGCGACGCCGGCCTGCAACAGGCCGAGCTTGCCGAGGAAGCCGGAGAACGGGGGTACTCCGGCGAGGCTCAGCGCCGGCAGGAAGAACAGCAGCCCGAGCAGCGGAGCGGTCCGGGCCAGCCCGCCGAGCCGGTCCAGGTTGGTGCTGCCGGTACGGCGTTCGACCAGGCCGGCGGCCAGGAACAGGGTGGTCTGGATGGTGATGTGGTGCACCACGTAGAAGATCGCCCCGGCCAGCCCGGCCGCCGAGGTCAGCGCGACCCCGAAGAGCATGTAGCCGATGTGGCTGACCAGGGTGAACGACAGCAGCCGCTTGATGTCGGACTGGGCGACGGCGCCGAGGATGCCGACCAGCATGGTCAGCAGCGCCACCATCAGCAGCACCTCGGCGGCGCGACCGTCCGGAAAGAGCAACGTCTCGGTCCGGATGATCGCGTAGACGCCGACCTTGGTCAGCAGGCCGGCGAAGACCGCGGTGACCGGCGCCGGGGCGGTCGGGTAGCTGTCCGGCAGCCAGGCGGAGAGCGGGAAGACCGCCGCCTTGATACCGAAGGCGAGCAGCAGCATGAAGTGCAGTACCAGTTGCAGGTCGGCCGGCAGTGCGTCCAGCCGCTCCACGAGTTGGGCGAGGTTCAGCGTTCCGGTGGCCGCGTAGACCAGTCCGATCGCGGTCAGGAAGATCATCGATGACAGCAGGCTGACCACGACGTACGTGGTGCCGGCCCGGATCCGCTCCTCGGTGCCGCCGAGGGTCAGCAGCACGTAGCTGGCCGCCAGCAGGATCTCGAAGCCGACGAAGAGGTTGAACAGGTCACCGGAGAGGAAGGCGTTGGTCACTCCGGCGGTCAGCACCAGATAGGTCGGATGGTAGATGACCACAGGCGCGTGCTGGCCCGGGTCCGCCCGGCCCTCGCCGATGGAGTAGAGCAGCACGCACAGGGTCACCGCCGCCGAGGCCACCAGCATGAGCGCGGCCAACTGGTCGGCCACCAGGACGATGCCGAGCGGGGCGGGCCACTCTCCGACGTAGACGACCAGCGGCCCGGTCCGGTACGCGTGCCAGAGCAGCAGGATGGCGACGGCGAGGGTGACCACGAGGACCGCCACGCTGATCGCCCGCTGGAGCACCGGCCGGCGGATCAGGACCAGGGTGAGTGCCGCGCCGAGCAGTGGTACGACCACCGGCAGCGGTACCAGGATGTTCATGCGTCGTCCGCCTCCCGGTCGAGCCGCCGGGGCCCCGGTTCGGGATCGACCTGCTCCGGATCCGCTTCCTCGGTCCGGCCGGTCGGCTCCGCCCAGGGCCGTACGCCGACGTCGAGGTCGTCCGGAACGGAACTCTCGTCCCGCTCGGCGCGGCGCACGATCTGGCGGTCCTCCGGGTCGTCCCGCACCTCGTCGTGTCCGGTCAACTGCCAGCTCCGGTACGCCATCGCGAGCAGGAACGCCGTCAGTCCCAGGGTGATGACGATGGCGGTGAGCACCATCGCCTGGGGGAGCGGATCGCTCATCCCGCCGGCCGGGGTGACGCCGAGGATCGGCGCGTCCCCGGACCGGCCGCCCAGCAGCAGGAGCAGGTTGACGCCGTTGCCGAGCATGATGATGCCGATCAGCACCCGGCTGAGGCTCCGCTCCAGCAGCAGGGTGACCCCGGCGGCGAAGAGCACCCCGACGACGGCCACCAGGATCAGGTCGGGACTCATCTCCGCCGCCGTTCCGCGGCGGATCCGAGTTCCGCCCCGTCGGTACGCGGCCCGGTGCCGGGCTCGTCTCCCGCTTCCGCCCCGTCGGTACGCAGCCCGGTGCCGGGCTCGTCCTCCGCCTCGATCTGCCGGTCCACCTCGGCGCCGAGGCTGCGCAGGATGTCCAGCGACAGGCCGATCACGACCAGGTAGACACCGATGTCGAAGAAGATCGAGGTGACCAGGTGCACGTCGCCGATCAGCGGCAGGTGCAGGTCCAGGACCGTGCTGCGGAGCACCGGGTTTCCGAGCAGGATGGCCGCCAGCCCGGTGCCCACCGCGACGAGCAGGCCGGTGCCGAGCACGGCTCCGGCGTCGACCGGGGCCGCCTGGTCGAGTTCGTGCCGGCCACCGGCGAGGTAGCGGACCGCGAGTGCGAGACCGGCCACCAGGCCGCCGGTGAAACCACCGCCGGGGGCGTTGTGTCCGGAGAACAGCAGGAAGATGGAGAACACGACGACGGTGTGGAAGATCAGCCGGACGACCACCTCCAGGACGATCGAGCGGCTCCGGGTGCGCAGCGTGGGGCCGGCAGTCAGCCAGACCCGCTCGGCGCCGGGCGATCTCGTCGGCAGGTCCCGGCGCCGGGGACGTCCGACGCCCCGTCGATGCTGGAAGATCAGGCTGGCGACGCCGGTGGCCGCCACCACGAGCACGGCGAGTTCGCCCATGGTGTCCCAGGCCCGGATGTCGACCAGGATCACGTTGACCACGTTGCGGCCGTACCCGAACGACCGCGCCGGCTCCGGAAACCCCTCGGAGATGGGTACAGCCCGTCGGCCACCGACCGCGGCGAGGGCCATGCCGGAGACGACCACCCCGACCGCCACCCCGAGGGCGACCCGGGCCCACCGGCTGCCGCGCATCGGCCGGACCGAGAACCGGGGCGGCAGGCGGCGCAGCACCAGCACGAAGATCACGATCGTGACGGTCTCCACCAGGAACTGGGTCAGCGCCAGGTCCGGCGCCCCGTGCAGCACGAACAGCATCGCGGTGCCGTAGCCGGTGGTCCCGACCAGGATCACGGCGGTGAGCCTGCGCCGGGCCAGCACGGTGAGCACCGCCGCCACCGCGAGCACCAGCGCCACGACCGCCTGCAACGGGGTGTCCCAGAGAATCCACCGGTCCGGCCACGGTCGCCCGAACAGCAGCGCGCCGCCGGGCACGACGACCAGGGCCAGCAGGATGATGCCGAGGTACTGCGGCAGGGAGCCGCGCTGGGTCGCGCCGGTCACCTCGACGGCGATCCGGTCGAGCCCGCCGGTCGCGTACCCGTACGCGACGTCGCCGCCGACCGGGGTCCGGAGCCGGGTGACCACCGCGCCGACCCGCTTCCGCAGCGCGAAGATCAGCCCGCCGAGGGCCAGCACCAGCGCCGAGGAGCCGGTTGCGAGCCCGGGACCGGACCAGAGCGCCAGGTGGTGACCGGTCGCTCCGAACAACCGGGCGTACGGATCGAGCAGCCCGCCGACCGCGCCGGCCAGTACGCCGAGGGCCAGCCCGGCTACGGCGAGCAGGGCGGCCGGCACGAGCAGGGTCGGCTCGACCGGACGGGTCGGAGTCGGCGCGACACCGGCCCGGTCGGCGAAGGCCCCCCAGGCGAACCGGGCGCTGTAGGCGACCGTCAGCGTGGCCCTGAGCAGCACGGCGACGAGCAGCGGCGGATTGTCGGCGAACGCCTCGAAGACCGCCTCCTTGGCGGCGAAGCCGAGCAGTGGCGGCACGCCGGCCATGGAGGCGGTGGCGAGTACCCCGACCGCGCAGACCAGTGGCATCCGCCGCCACAGCCCGGAGAGCACGGTCAGGTCCCGGGTGCCCGCCCGGCGGTCGATGATCCCGACCACGAGGAACAGGGCCGCCTTGTACAGGCCGTGGGCGAACAGCAGCGCGGTGCCGGCGAGCGCGGCGTCCCGCGTGCCGACGCCGAGGAGCAGGATCAGCAGGCCGAGCTGGCCGACGGTGCCGTATGCCAGCAGCAGCTTCAGGTCGACCTGGCGCAGTGCGGCCCAGCCGCCGGCCAGCATGGTGACGATGCCGACGACGTACACGACCGGCCGCCACGGGCCGACGGCGGCGTAGGCGGGGGCGAGCAGGGCGACCAGGTAGACGCCGGCCTTGACCATGGCGGCGGCGTGCAGGTAGGCGCTGACCGGGGTCGGTGCGGCCATCGCGGCCGGCAGCCAGAAGCTGAGCGGGAAGATCGCCGACTTGGCGAGCGCGCCGATCAGGATCAGCACCAGCGCGACGCCGAGGTAGGTCCCGGACGGCGGCGGCCGGGCCGCGATCTCCGACCAGCGGTACGTGCCGGCGTGCTGGCCGAGCATGATGAACCCGATCAGCATCACCAGTCCGCCCAGCGTGGTCACCAGGAGCGCCTGCGCGGCCGCCCGCCGGCTGGCCAGCTTCTCCGGGTGGTGCCCGATCAGCAGGTACGAGAAGACGCTGGTCAGCTCCCAGAAGACGTAGAGCAGCAGCAGGTTGTCGGCGACCACCACCCCGAGCATGGCGCCGGCGAACCCGACGAAGATCGCGACGAACTGGCCGAGGCCGGGCTCGTCGGCGTCGAAGTACCGTGCGCAGTAGACCAGCACCAGGGCGCCGACGCCGCCGATCAGCAGCATCAGCAGCCAGGAGAGCATGCTGACCCGCAGCGCCAGGTCAAGGCCCAACCCCGGAACCCAGGGGTACGTCTCGACGACCGCCCCGCCGTCCCGGACCACCCCGGCGTACGCGACCGCCCAGCCGAGCGCGGCGGCCGGAACGAGTGCCAGCGGGTAGCAGGCTCGCCGGCCCCACCGTCGCACGAGTGCGGGCGCCGTCGCCGCGGCCACGAGATGCAGGGCCAGCAGCATCAGCATGCGTACTCCAGGTGGGTGTCGGCGCGATTCCACCCGAGGTCTGCGCCTGTAGAAGGATCAGACGCCAGAGTTGACGGCCGACGGGGCGGTTTGCCGGAATCCGCCCCGGCCCGGGGCAGGGCTCACCCGGGAGAGGTGCGTCGGGGGTGGCGCTGCCCGGTGCGTCAGCCGACGGTGCAGGGGAAGTCGGCGGGCTGTGCCGACCGCCGGGGCGCGAGGTCGCCGGATTCGATCCGGTCCGGGTCGTCCGGAGTGGACGGCACCGCCAGCTCGGGTCGGCCGAGCTGCCGGACCACCTGGTTGATCACCTGCTGGGCGGCGGCGAGGGAACGCCGGGGCAGGACGCGGCCGTGGGCCTCGCGGCGCAACACGAGGGCGTGCACGGCGGCCCGGACCCGGGCCCGGTCGGCCGCGCTGGCGGTGGCGGTCGCGGCGACGAGCGTCCGGAGGCTGTCGGCGAGCCGCTCGGCGAGGTCGAGGTCCGCGCCGTGCAGACCGGTCCGGGCCAGCGTCAGGTAGGTCTCGACCCGTCGGGTCAGCACGTCCGTACCGACCGGGGCCTCGCGCGGAACGCTGGTCATCCGGGCCCCCTTGTGCCGAGCTGAGGTTTCCGCGAAGTTACTGTATGTCGCACATCATTCGCAAGCAGTTAAGTGAGACTTAGCCCTCATCTCAGGCGATAACAACGATCGGCGGGCCGGGGCCGCCCGTTCCGGGCATGTTGTCGGACCGACCAGGCAGTATTGGCCGGTGACCGACGTGCTGACCTCGTTCGGGACGGCGACCCGGGAGTGGTTCGCCGCCGCGTTCGCCACGCCCACCGACGCCCAGGTCGGAGCGTGGCGGGCGGTCGGCGCCGGGCGCAACGCCCTGGTGGTGGCCCCGACCGGGTCCGGCAAGACGCTCGCGGCGTTCCTCTGGTCGCTGGACCGGCTGGCCCGCGAGCCGGCGCCGCCGGATCCCCGGTTGCGGTGCCGGGTGCTCTACGTCAGCCCGCTGAAGGCCCTCGCCGTCGACGTCGAACGCAACCTGCGCGCCCCGTTGACCGGGATCCGGCAGGCGGCGTCCCGGCTGGGTCTGCCACCGCCGGAGATCACCGTCGGGATGCGTACCGGCGACACTCCCGCCGACGAGCGACGGGCCTTCGCGCGTACGCCGCCGGACATCCTGATCACCACGCCCGAGTCGCTGTTCCTGCTGCTCACCTCCGCCGCCCGGGAGTCGCTGCGCGGGGTCGAGACGGTGATCGTCGACGAGGTGCACGCGGTGGCCGGCACCAAGCGCGGCGCGCACCTGGCGCTCTCCCTGGAGCGGCTCGACGAGTTGCTGCCCGCCCCGGCCCAGCGGATCGGGCTCTCCGCGACCGTACGCCCGATCGAGGCCACCGCCCGGTTCCTCGGCGGTGCCCGGCCGGTGGCCGTGGTCGCGCCCAAAACCGCGAAGACCATCGAGGTCAGCGTGCAGGTCCCGGTCGAGGACATGACCCGGCTCGACGAGCAGGAGGCACCGGGCGACGACGAGCTGGGCACCCCCCGCCGGGCGTCGATCTGGCCAGCGGTCGAGGAACGGGTGTACGGCCTCGTCCGCGCCCACCGCTCCACCATCGTCTTTACCAACTCGCGGCGCAGCGCCGAACGCCTCTGCGCCCGGCTCAACGAACTCGCCGCCGACGAGGCCGAACTCGCCCCGGAGGGTGCCGGGCGGACACCGTCCGGCCGCCCGCCCCGGCTGCCGGCCGAGATCATGGCGCAGTCCGGTGCCGCCGTCGGGGCCGCCCCGGTGATCGCCCGCGCCCATCATGGCAGCGTGTCCCGGGAGGAGCGCCGGCACATCGAGGAGGCGCTCAAGTCCGGCCAGTTGCCGGCGGTGGTCGCCACCTCCAGCCTGGAGCTGGGCATCGACATGGGCGCCGTCGACCTGGTCGTGCAGATCGAGGCACCGCCGAGCGTCGCCGCCGGCCTGCAACGGGTGGGCCGGGCCGGACACCAGGTCGGCGCCGTCTCCCGAGGGGTGGTGTTCCCGAAGCACCGGGGCGACCTGGTCTCCTGTGCCGTCGTGGCCGAGCGGATGGCGACCGGCACGATCGAGGAGCTGCACTATCCGCGCAACCCGCTCGACGTACTCGCCCAGCAGGTCGTCGCGATGGTCTCGCTCGACCCGTGGCGGGTCGGCGACCTGACCGCGCTGGTACGCCGGGCCGCGCCCTTCGCCGAGCTGCCCGACTCGGCCCTGCACGCCGTCCTGGACATGCTCTCCGGCCGGTATCCGTCCACCGCCTTCGCCGAGCTGCGCCCACGGCTGGTCTGGGACCGGGCCGCCGACCTGCTCACCGGGCGACCCGGGGCGCAACGGCTGGCGGTCACCAGCGGCGGCACGATTCCGGACCGGGGCCTGTTCGGGGTCTTCCTGGCCGGCGCCGAGCGGGCCGCCCGGGTCGGTGAACTGGACGAGGAGATGGTCTACGAGTCCCGGGTCGGCGACGTGTTCCTGCTCGGTTCGTCGTCCTGGCGGATCGAGGACATCACCCCGGACCGGGTGCTGGTCTCCCCCGCCCCCGGCCAGGCGGCGCGGATGCCGTTCTGGAAGGGCGACCAGCTCGGCCGGCCGGTCGAACTGGGCCGGGCCATCGGCACCCGACTGCGTGCCCTGGTCCGCGCGGACGACGAGGCGGCGCGAGCCGCCCTGGCATCGGGCGGGCTGGACGACTGGGCCGCCGGCAACCTGATGGCGTACCTGCGCGAGCAGCAGGCGGCGACCAGGTCGGTGCCGGACGACCGGACGGTGCTGGTCGAGCGGTTCCGCGACGAGCTGGGCGACTGGCGACTGGCCGTGCACTGCGTGCTCGGGGCCCGGGTGAACGGCCCGTGGGCGCTGGCCGTCGGGCGCCGGCTAGCGGAGCGGTACGGGGTGGACGCCCAGGTGATGCCCTCCGACGACGGAATCGTGGTCCGGCTGCCGGACACCGCCGAGGATCCGCCCGGCGCCGAACTGGTGGCGTTCGATCCCGACGAAATAGCCGGGATCGTCGAGGAGTCGGTCGGCGGGTCGGCCCTGTTCGCCGCGCGGTTCCGGGAGTGCGCCGCCCGTGCGCTGCTGCTTCCCCGCCGCGACCCGCGCCGCCGCCAGCCGCTCTGGCAGCAGCGTCAGCGGGCCGCCCAACTGCTCGACGTCGCCCGCGAGTACGCCGACTTCCCGATCACGCTGGAGGCGGCCCGGGAGTGCCTCCAGGACGTCTTCGACCTGCCCGGCCTGGTGACGCTGATGCGGGACATCGCCGCCCGCAAGGTCCGGCTGGTGGAGGTGGAGACGCCCCGGCCGTCGCCGTTCGCCCGTTCGCTGCTCTTCGGTTACGTGGGTGCGTTCCTCTACGAGGGCGACGCCCCGCTCGCCGAGCGCCGGGCCGCCGCGCTGGCGCTGGACTCGGCCCTGCTCGGTGAACTCCTCGGCCGGGTGGACCTGCGGGAGCTGCTCGATCCGGCGGTGGTGGGCGAGAGCGAGCGCCAGCTGCGGTGGCTGACCGAGCAGCGCCGGCCGCGCGACGCCGAGGACGTGGTCGAACTGCTCCGGCTGCTGGGTGACCTCTCCGACGACGAGCTGACCGAGCGCGGGGTCGCGCCGGACTGGCTGACCGCGCTGGCGGATGCCCGACGGGTCCTGCGGGTACGGGTCGCGGGCGAGGAGCGCTGGATCGGGATCGAGGACGCCGGCCGGTACGCCGACGCGCTCGGCGTGGCCCTGCCGGTCGGGGTCGCGCAGGCGTACCTCGAACCGGTGGCCGACCCGCTCGGTGATCTCGTCGCCAGGTACGCCCGGACCCACGGCCCCTTCGCGGCGGCCACCTGCGCGGCCCGGTTCGGGCTCGGTGTCTTCGTGGTCGAACAGACGCTGCGCCGGCTCGGCGCCGACGGGCGGGTGGTCTCCGGAGAGTTCTCCCCGACCGGCACCGGCGCCGAGTGGTGCGACGCCGAGGTGCTGCGGCTGTTGCGCCGCCGGTCCCTGGCCGCGCTGCGCAAGGAGATCGAGCCGGTGCCGGCCCAGGCGCTGGCCACCTTCCTGCCCCGCTGGCAGCAGGTCGGCGCGGCGGCCCGGGGTGTCGAGGCGGTCGCCGCCGTGGTGGAACAGTTGCAGGGCGCGGCGGTGCCGGCGTCCGCGCTGGAGAGCCTGGTCCTGCCGGCCCGGGTCGCCGACTACTCCCCCGGTTACCTCGACGAACTCTGTGCCAGCGGTGAGGTGCTGTGGGCCGGCTCCGGAGCGATCGGCCGGGGCGACGGCTGGGTGACGCTCGCCTACGCCGACTCGGCGGCCCTGCTGTTGCCGCCGCCCGACGACGCGCTGACGCTGGCCCCGCTGCACGAGGCGGTGCTGGCCGCGCTCGGCGACGGGCAGGCGCTCTTCTTCCGCTCGTTGTCCGACCGGATCGCCTCGACGCCCGGCCTGACCGCGACCGACGACGAGGCGTTGATCGCCGCCGTCTGGGAGTTGACCTGGGCCGGCTGGCTGACCAACGACACCCTGGCGCCGCTGCGGGCCGTGCTGGGCGGCGGCGGGGCACACCGCCCGCGTCCCGGGGCGCCACGTACCCGGTACCGCCGGCCGGGCCGCCCCACCCTGGCCGGCCGGACCGGCCCGCCGACCATTGCCGGCCGCTGGTCCCGGTTGCCCGAGCGGGACACCGACCCGACCCGCCGGGCCGCCGCACTCGCCGACGTACTGCTGGAACGGCACGGGGTGGTGACCCGGGGTGCGGTCGTCGCCGAGGGGGTGTTCGGCGGGTTCGCCGCCGTCTACCCGGTGCTGTCCGCGCTGGAGGAGCGGGGCGCGGCCCGGCGCGGTTATTTCGTCGAGGGACTCGGCGCGGCCCAGTTCGCGGTGCCCGGCGCGGTGGACCGGCTGCGGGCGCTCGCCGAGCCGGACGAGTTGCGTGGCCGCGCGGGTGGGGCCCGGGTGCTGGCCGCCACCGATCCGGCGAACCCGTACGGCGCCGCGCTGCCCTGGCCGACCCGGGCGGTCGACTCCGGCGATGGCACCCTCGAACCGAATCCGACCGCCGCGACCGGGCACCGGGCCGGGCGTAAGGCCGGCGCGCTGGTGGTGCTGGCCGGCGGCGAGCTCGTTCTCTATGTCGAGCGCGGAGGCCGCACACTGTTGTCCTTTGTGGATGACGAGGGGGCGCTGGCTGCCGCCGCCCAGGCCCTCGGCGCGGCGGTCGGGTCCGGGGCGCTCGGCTCGCTGGCGGTGGAACGCGCCGACGGCGGTTCGGTGCACGCGTCGCCGCTGCGCGACGCGCTCACCGCCGCCGGCTTCCGGACCACTCCACGCGGGCTCCGACTACGCGGCTGACCCCTGTACCGACGACATACCACCCACCGGTGGTAGGGTCCGGTGGTATGACGTTAGCGATCAAACGTACGCTGTCGATGCGTCCTGAGGTCGACCAGATGTTGACCGCACATGTCGATCGCACGCCGGGGGCGACACTGTCCTCGACGGTCAATGCCGCTCTGGTGGAATACCTCGAGGCGGCCGCTCTGGAGGCGTACCGGCAGTGGGATGCGGACGCGGATCCGGACGAGCGGAGTGCCTTGGGTGAGTTCGCGGCTCACGATGACAAGACGTGGGCGACCGGGTGAGGCGGGGAAGCATCCTCCAGTACGTCGTGGGCAGCCACCGGCTGCGGGTTGTTGTCGTCACCGCTGACAGGTACAACCCTCGTCACGGCCTTGTGGCTCCGCTCCGGGAACGAGCCGCACCGGACCTTGTGCCGGCATTCCTCGTTCCCCTCAGCCGGCAGGACTGGCCGACCGCCGCCGTGATCGACCTGTCCCGGGCACGGTCCCTGGATCCGGAATCGGTCGCCGGAACGGCCGGCCAACTTACCCCCACGACCCTCAACACTCTGACCACTGCCATTCGTACCTACCTCGGCGCCGTGGACTGAGTTCCGCACCTCGATCCAGGCTCATCCGAATCCGGACTGGCCCACGAGCCGCGCTGCTTACCTTGTTGCTGAAGGTCGAAGATGGTGGCGCGGCGCTGTTCGTTGGTGATGCGGTAGCGCCGTCCGGCTTGGTCTGTACATGATGTCTTTGGTGCACCCGGCAGGATCCGAACCCGCCACCCGTTCAGGTGATCTTCACGGTGATGGTGGCTCGGACGGACCGGCGTCGCGGTGTACGGCCAGCTCCAGGTCGATGAAGGCACCGATCATCGCCCGGTAGGTGCGCTCGACGACCTCCGGGCTGGCGCCCGTCTCCTCGGCCATGGCGCGGACCCGGGCGATGACCTGGGCCACCCGGTCGGGGGCCCGAACCGCCGCGTCGTCGGACTTCAGCCGCCCCGCCTGGCGTACCAGGGTTTCCCGCTCGCCCAGCAGCCGGACGACCTCCCGATCGAGGAGGTCGATCCGGGCGCGGATCTCCGCCAGGTCTGCCCTTTGTCCGTCACTCATCCGCCTGTCCTCCCCCGTTGCCCGATTCGTGCCGCCGTGACCGTACCGCAGTCCGGCCACTCGAATAGTTGACATCGACTATTCAGAGCTGGATAGTTGAGGCTGACCACGGCGCAGGACAATCGCCGGGGCAGAAGGGAGAACCGTGATGACGACGACCACCCCACAGGCCACCGCCGCCACCCCGGTACGGCTCGCGGCCCACCACACGGTGACGAAGCGGCTCGGCAACTGGACCACCGACCGGGAGTTCGAGGTACGTGCCCACCACGGCGTCGCCGTGCTCGACCTGCGCTCGCCGCACATCCCGGCCGGCGAGATCCGGATCACCGCCGACCTCGACCACGCGGTGCTGAAGCTGCTCGTCGCCGAGGACGCCGCGCTCGACGACTGGGACCTCCGCCGGACCGGCCGGAGCAGGGTCAAGGACGCGGTGGGCCCGAACGCCGCCGACGGCCGGCGCGTCGTGGTCACCGGTCAACTCCGGCGCGCCGAGGTCCGCGTCCACCGGGGCGGGATCGCCGTCCTGTCCGCGATGTTCACCAGGGAGTATTGGTCCGACCTGCGGCGGGCGCACCGGCAGGGCGGGTTCCCCACCGTGGACGACCCGACCCGCACCGCCTGACCGCCCAGCATCGATGCGCGCCCGGCCCGGCGCGCGAGGCGGGAACGTAGATGACGACGAAGCGGAAGGTCAGCAACCTGCTCGCGCTGGCCGTGCTCTCCTACCTGGTCCAGCGCCCCATGCACCCGTACGAGCTGGGCCGGACGCTGCGGGACAACGGCGACGCGCGCAGCATCAGGTTCAACCACGGCTCGCTCTACATGGTGGTCCAGCAGCTCGCCAGGGCCGGCTTCATCGTCGGGCAGGAGACCAGTCGCGAGGGGCAGCGACCGGAACGCACCGTGTACGCGCTGACCGACGCCGGCCGGGTCGAACTGCGTGACTGGCTACGCGAACTCGTCGAGGAACCGCAACACGAGTACCCGCACTTCGTCGCCGCGCTCTCCTTGATCGCGGCGCTGCCGCCGAGCGAGGCGATCGTCCTGCTGCGCCGCCGGCTCGACCGGCTCGGCGTGCAGCGGGCCGAGGTCCGCGCCCTGGTGGACGGCGCGCTGGCGGGCGGCGTGCCGGGGCTGTTCCTGATCGAGGAGGAGTACCGGCTCGCGCTGTTGGAGGCCGAGTCGTCGTTCGTCGAGCGGCTGCTCGGCCAGATCACCGATCCAGAAATCGGCTGGGGTCGACAGTGGGCCGAATTCCACGGCGAGCCAGCCCCCTGAGACTGGGAGCACCCATGACACACACCCGGACCGCACTGGTGGTCGGCGGCGGCATCGCCGGCCCGGTCACGGCGATGGCACTACAGAAGGCCGGCATCGAGGCAACCGTCTACGAGGCCCATCACGACACCGCGGACACGGTCGGTGGCGGCCTGAGCATCGCACCCAACGGGCTGAACGCGCTCGGCGTACTCGACGCCGACCAGGTGGTCCAGCAGATCGGCGAGCCGATGACGGCGATGGTCCTCCAGAGCTGGACGGGTAAGCGGCTCGGTGAGTTCGGCAGCCCGCCCGAGCTGCCGACCATGCAGTTCGTCTGGCGTCCCGACCTCTACCGGGCGCTCTACGCCGAGACGACCCGCCGAGGAATCCAGATCACGCACGGCCGGCGACTGGTCGACGTCACCGAGACCGCCGAGGCGGTGACGGCGCACTTCGCGGACGGTACGTCGGCCAGCGCCGACGTCCTGGTCGGTGCCGACGGACTGCGGTCCGCCACCCGGTCGCTGATCGCCCCGGACGCGCCGGGTCCCCGCTACACCGGCCTGATCAGCTTCGGTGCCCAACTGGCCCGGACCGGGCTGGCCTCCACCGGCGGCAAGATGCACATGGTCTTCGGCCGGCGGGCCTTCTTCGGCTACCAGATCCTCGACGACGGCAGCGGCGGCTGGTTCGTGAACCTGCCGCACCGGACGCCGATGACCACCGCCGAGGCGCGGCGGACCACGGCCGAGCAGTGGTTGGCCGTACTCCGCGAGGCGTTCGCCGTCGACCGGGCGCCGGCCCTGGAACTGCTGCTCCGGACGGAACCGGCCGACCTGCTGATCGTCGGCCCGATGGAGGACCTGCCGACCGTGCCGACCTGGAGCCGGGGCCGGTCGGTGCTGGTCGGCGATGCCGCGCACGCCCCGTCCAGCAGTTCCGGACAGGGCGCCTCGCTGGCGATCGAGAGCGCCGTGCAGCTCGCCCGCTGCCTGCGTGACCTGCCGTACGCCGAGGCGTTCACGGCGTACGAACGGCTCCGCCGGACCCGGGTGGAGAAGACCATCGCGATGGGTGCCCGTTCCAACCGCGACAAGGCGGCCGGTCCGCTGGGTCGGATGCTCCGGGACCTGCTGATGCCGGTGGCGATGAAGTTCGTCAAGCCGGAGAAGTTCGCCTGGCAGTTCGACTACCGCATCGACTGGGACCAGCCGGTTCCCGCCGCCGGTTCACCGGTCCCCGCCGAACGGGTCGGGTCTGAACAACTCGCTCGCCGTCGGGTCTGAACAACCCGTTCGCCGTCGACTCCTCACCAAGCGGTCGCCGTCGGAGGCTTGACTGACATCGTGCAGGTTAGGCTAACCTAACGGCACGCTGTCCGCGCAGAGCCGGCGACGTCGCGTACCGAGAGGCAGGACCGATGACCCAGGTTTCCACCGCCACGCCGCTGGTCGCCCCGTGGCGGCTCTTCTCGGCCGAGGTCGCCGGGCTGCGCCGACTGAGCCCGTCCTTCCTCCGGGTGACCTTCACCGGAGCCGACCTCGACACGTTCGCCGACCCCGGCTACGACCAGCGGATCAAGCTCGTCTTCCCGGTACCCGTACACGGCTTCCGGCACCTGCCCGACGGCACGGACTGGTACGCACGCTGGCGGGCGCTTCCCACCGAGTTGCGCAACCCGTTCCGCACCTACACCGTACGAGCGGTCCGGCGGCACGCCCGCGAGGTCGACGTCGACATCGTGCTGCACGGCTCCGGCGGGACGTACGGCGAGCACGGGCCGGCGGCCCGCTGGGCGACGGCCGCCCAGCCGGGAGATCGGGTGGTTCTCATGGGTCCGGACGACGGTTACCACGGCGACCACGGTGGACGCGAGTTCCAGCCCGCCCTGGCGACCCGTACCCTGCTGCTCGCCGGGGACGAGACCGCCGTTCCCGCGATCGCCGCGATCGCCGAACGGCTGCCGGCGCAGAGCCGGGGCGAGGTCGTCCTGGAGGTGCCGCACCCCGGCGACGTCCTCGACCTGCCGGCACCGCCGATGGTGACCGTCACCTGGCTGCCCCGGTCCGGTGCGCCGCACGGCAGCCTGCTGGTCCCGGCCGTCCGCGCGGCGGCCGAGCGGCTGATCCCCGTCGCGCCCCCGGTCCCGGCCGGCGCGCCCGAGGACGGCGCCGACCCGGACGAGGAACTGTGGGAGGTACCGGTGGGCCTGTCCGGCGGCGGGCACTACGCGTGGCTGGCCGGCGAGTCCGGAGTGATCCGGACGCTGCGCCGGCACCTGGTCTCGGAGCGTGGCCTCGACCGCGAATCCGTGGCGTTCATGGGCTACTGGCGGCTCGGCCGGGCGGACGACGACGCCTGACCCGGCCCGCGCGGCGCGCCCGGTGGCCCGGCGAACCCGTCGACGCCGGACCGCCGGCGGAAGAACTGGTTGACGCCGGATCGCGGCGGGCCCGGCGAACCCGTCGACGCCGGGTCGCTGCCCGGCGCCGACGGGCCGGTGCGCTACAACTGTCGAGCGACCTCGCTGGCGATCAGGTCCAGGTGGTCCAGATCGGCCAGGTCGAGCACCTGGAGGAAGAACCGTTCCGCGCCGTGCTTGGCGTACTCCTGAAGTTGCTCGACGACCTGATCCGGCGTGCCGGCGACGCCGGAGACGGCCCGCAACTCCGCCGGGTCGCGCCCGACCGCCTCGGCCCGGCGCCGTACCTCGGCATCGGAGCGACCGCAGAGCACCGTGAGCGCGGCGGAGAGCACCAGCGGAGCGCGGCCGGCCGCCGCGCGACCGGCCCGCTCGCAGGCCCCGGCCACCGCCGCATAGCTCCGGGCCACCTCGTCCGCCGAGCTGAACGGCACGTTGAACTCGTCGGCGAACCGGGCGGCCAACATCGGGGTACGACGCAGCCCCTTGCCGCCGACGATCACCGGCGGCATCGGCGACTGCACCGGCTTCGGCAGCGCGGGCGACTCCGTGAGCTGGTAGTACGTGCCGTGGTGGTCGAAGGTTCCGCCGACCGGCGTCGACCACAGCCCGGTAATCACCTCCAGTTGCTCGGTGAGCCGGTCGAACCGCTCGCGCGGCGACGGGAACGGGATCCCGTACGCCTGGTGTTCGGCATCGAACCAGCCGGTGCCGAGGCCCAGCTCGACCCGGCCGCCGCTCATCGCGTCCACCTGGGCCACGCTGATCGCCAGCGGTCCCGGCAGCCGGAACGTCGCCGAGGTGACCAGCGTGCCGAGCCGGACCCGGGACGTCTGCACCGCCAGGGCGGCCAGGGTCAGCCAGGCGTCGGTCGGGCCGGGCAGCCCGGTACCGCCCATCGTCAGGTAGTGGTCGGACCGGAAGAAGCCGTCGAAGCTGCAGTCCTCGGTGTGCCGCGCGATCCGGAGCAGATCGTCGTACGCCGCCCCCTGCTGGGGTTCGGTGAAGATACACAAGCGCATACCGTTACCTTGCCAGGCGGGACGGAGGGAGCGGACAGGTGTCGGAGATGCTGGTACGGGCGGCGGAACCGCCGGACCGGATCGCGGTCGACGCCCTGCACGAGCGGGAGTGGGGCGGCCCCTACGTGATCGCCCACGACGTCCGGTACGACCTGCGGGAGCTGCCCACCCTGGTCGCCGTCGACGGCGCCGTCGATGGCACCGCAACGGTGCTCGGCGCACTGGTATGGCGAGCGGACGACGACGGGCTCGAAGTGGTGAGCATCGTGGCCGACTCCTCGGGCGGCGGCGTCGGCAGCACCCTGCTGGCCGCCGCGATCGAGGAGTCGCGGGCCCGGCGTGCCGGCCGACTCTGGCTGATCACCAGCAACGACAACCTGCGGGCACTGCGCTTCTACCAGCGGCGTGGCCTGCGGATCGTCGCCGTCGACCGAGGCGCGGTGGACCGGGCCCGGCGGCTGAAGCCGACCATCCCGACGGTCGGCGAGGACGGGATCCCGCTGCACGACGAACTGGTGCTCGAACTACGGCTCGCCCCGGAGCCGACGGACTAGTCTTCCGGCTGTGCCCGGTTATCCATGGCTCAGCCTGACCACCGACTACGGACTCTCCGACGGATTCGTGGCGGCCTGCCACGGGGTGGTCGCCCGGATCGCCCCGGCGGTACGGGTGATCGACGTGACCCATCTGGTTCCGGC
This sequence comes from Plantactinospora alkalitolerans, assembly GCF_015690345.1. Classification (GTDB taxonomy): domain Bacteria; phylum Actinomycetota; class Actinomycetes; order Mycobacteriales; family Micromonosporaceae; genus Plantactinospora; species Plantactinospora alkalitolerans. Next base: position 23,305 of record NZ_JADPUN010000097.1, read on the forward strand.
CGGTGACGTGGCCCACGGTGCCGCCGTACTCGCCCAGACCGTCGGGCACCTGCCGCCGGCCGTACACGTCGCGGTGGTCGACCCCGGCGTGGGTACGGCCCGACGCGGCATCGCCGTACGCACCCCCGGCGGAGTGCTCGTCGGCCCGGACAACGGCCTGCTGCCCTGGGCCGCCACTACCCTCGGCGGAGCCACCGAGGCGGTGGAGCTGACGAATCCGGAGTGGTTTCCCGAGGTGTCCCGGACCTTCCACGGCCGGGACGTCTTCGCCCCCGCCGCCGCCCGCTTCGCGCTGGGCGCGGCGCTGGTCGAGGCCGGGCCGCCGATCGACCCGACCGGCCTGGTCCGGCTCCCCGATCCACTGGTCGCCGAGGGCGACGGCTGGTTGGAGGCCGGGGTGCTGACGGTCGACCACTTCGGCAACGTCCAGCTCGCCGCACCCGGATCCACTCTGGACCGCCTCGGGCCGGTGCTCCGGATCGGCGGTCTCCGGGCGCTCCGGGGTGCCACCTTCGGCGACGCGCCGCCCGGCGACCTCGTCGCGTACTCCGACTCCGCCGGTCGGCTGGCGCTGGCGGTGAACGGCGGCCGCGCGGCCGACGTACTCGGGGTGGCGGCCGGCGACCTGCTGCGGCTCGAACGATCGGCCGGTCCCGGCGGTTCCAGCGGTCCCAGCGGTCCCGGCGGTTCCGGCAGTTCCGGCGGTTCCGGCGTTCCCAGCGGTCCCGGCGTTTCCGGCGGTCCCGGCGGTTCCGGCAGTTCCGGCGGTTCGAGCGGTCCCGGCAGCCCTGGCGCCGCCTGACCTGCCGCCTTTCCGACTGACATCATCCCCGGGATCCGACACAGTCCATCGGATGATGCCGATGGACACGCGTCCGCTGCCCGCCGACGACGCGGACGAGTTGACCTGGTTGTTGTTCCGGCAGAACAACGTCGTCTCGTGGCGGCAGGCCCGGCGGTTCCTCACCGAGGCAGCAGTCCGGCACCGGGTCGCCTCCGGCCGCTGGCGCCGGGTCCATCCTCGGGTGTACGTCGCACACAGCGGGCCGGTCGGGGCGGAGCAGCGGCTGTGGATCGCCGTACTCGCCGCCGGTGCGGGCGCGGTGCTCGCCGGCGTCACCGCACTGGACGGGTACGGCCTGTACGGCTATGCCGGCGGTGGCACCCACCTGCTGCTTCCGGCCGGCCGTCAACCCCGGAACGTACCTCGCGGGGTGATCGTGCACCGGAGCAGCGTTCTGCCGCCGGCGGATGTACACCGGATGGCGGCACCGCCCCGAACCATGCCGGCCCGGTCGGTGGTCGACGCCGCGGCATGGGCCGGATCCGACGACACGGCGTGTGCGATCGTGGCGGCCGCGTTCCAGCGCCGGCTGGTCACCGTGGAGGAGATCGGTACGGTCCTCGACCGTCTGCCGAAGGTTCGCCGCCGTGCGGTGATCGCCACCGCCGCCCGGGACGCCGCAGGCGGCTCCCACTCGCTCGCCGAACTGGAGTACCTGCGGCTGAGCCGACGGTACGGCCTGCCCGAGCCCAGTCGTCAGGTGGTACGCCGCGACGCCGGCGGTCGGCGCCGCTATCTCGACGTCTACTACCGGGAGTGGGGGGTGCACGTCGAGGTCGACGGCGGTCAGCACGACGATCCACGCCATCAGTGGGCGGACATGAAACGGCAGAACGAGTTGTGGATCGCCGGTGACCGCGTCCTGCGTTTCCCGGCCCACCTGGTCCGCCACCGCCCAGAAGAGGTCTTCACCCAGGTACGCGCCGCCCTATCGGCCGCCGGCTGGACCCCCGGCTCGTGAATCTTGGTATTCCCCCGTTGCCTTGACAGCGGTGGAATACCAAGATTGAGCCTTCTGGCCCGGTTGGTGCAGGAGAATTGTCTACTGTGCCCGTGGCGTACCGCTGTGAAATGCTAACGGCCGTGGGGAAACACTCGATCGATTTCGCCGCCTGTCCGTGCTGCGCGCACCGGACCGGGGGCGGCACCTGTCCGGTCTGTTTCTGGACCGACGACGGTTCCACCGACCAGAATGCCGGCGTCGTCCAGGGCGGTCCCAACGGCGACCTCAGCCTGTCACACGCCCGGCTCAACTACGCCATCTACGGCGCGAGCCACCCGCGTTACCAGGACGCGGTCCGCCAGCCACGGCCCGACGAGTTGCCCTGAGCCCGAAGCGGCAGCAAACTCGGACCGCTGGGGCAGGATGAGCTGGTGCCCGAAGGCGACACCGTGTGGAACACGGCCCGTGCGTTACACCGCGCGCTGGCCGGTGGGCAGCTGACCGCCAGCGATTTCCGAGTCCCGCAACTCGCCACCGTCGACCTGACCGGGGCGGTCGTGCTGGAGTCCGCCGCCCGGGGCAAACACCTGCTGCTGCGGTTCCGCGCCCCGGCCGACGGGCCACCGCTGACCCTGCACTCGCACCTGCGGATGGACGGCGCCTGGCGGGCGTACGCCCCGGGAGAGCGCTGGGCGGCGCGGCCGGCGCACACGGTCCGGGTCGTGCTGCGCACCTCGGAGGCCGTGGCGGTCGGGTACCACCTGCACGACCTCGCCCTGGTTCCCACCGCCGAGGAGGCGACGCTGGTCGGGCACCTCGGGCCGGACCTCCTCGGGCCGGACTGGGACCCCGCCGAGGCGGTACGGCGACTTGCCGCCGAGCCGAACCGGAGCATCGCGGAGGCGCTGCTCGACCAGACCAATCTGGCCGGCATCGGCAACCTCTACAAGTCCGAGCTGCTGTTCCTGCGCGGGATCTCGCCGTGGACCCCGGTCCGGGACGTACCGGACCTGCCCGGGATGGTGGCACTGGCCCACCGGCTCCTGATGGCGAACCGGGGGCGATGGACGCAGAGCACCACAGGTTCCCTGCATCGGGGCCGGACCAGCTACGTCTACGGCCGACGATCCGAGCCGTGCCGCCGGTGTGGCGCGACGATCCGCAAGCGCGACCAGGGCGAACGGGTGACCTACTGGTGCCCGGCCTGTCAGCCGGGTCGCGACTGATCCGGACGGCTCCGGCGGCCCCGGGTCGCGGTCGGCAACCGGGGGCCACGTCTACCCGGGAGCCACGTCTACCCGGGAGCCACGTCTACCCGGGAGCCACGACTACCCGGGAGCCACGACTACCCGGGAGCCACGACTACCCGGGAGCCACGACTACCCGGGAGCCACGACTACCCGGGAGCCACGACT
>NZ_JADPUN010000094.1 GCF_015690345.1 Plantactinospora alkalitolerans
TGTTTTTTTTCAAGCAGAAGCCGGCATACGAGCTAGGCTCCGGTCTCGTGGGCTCGGAGATGTGTTTAAGAGACAGGGCGGGGACACGTAGGCTGGCCGTTGGAGACGCCATCCTCCGCCCGACCGCACGCCACCAGCACCGACTCCGTGCCCGGCCAGTGCCGACCGGGCGGCGAGCACTGGAGAGGGCACAGCGACGTGCGCTACTACGACAACGTCATCGAACTGATCGGTGACACCCCCCTGATCCGGCTCCGGCAGGTCACCGCGGGCATCTCGGCGACCGTGCTCGCCAAGGTGGAGTACTTCAACCCCGGTGGCTCGGTCAAGGACCGCATCGCACTGCGGATGGTCGAGGAGGCCGAACAGGCGGGCGCGCTGAAGCCCGGCGGCACGATCGTCGAGCCGACCAGCGGCAACACCGGCGTCGGCCTGGCGCTGGTGGCCCAGCTCAAGGGCTACAAGTGCGTCTTCGTCTGCCCGGACAAGGTCAGCGAGGACAAGCAGAACGTGCTGCGGGCGTACGGCGCGGAGGTCGTGGTCTGCCCCACGGCGGTCGCCCCGGAGGACCCCCGCTCGTACTACAACGTCTCGGACCGGCTCACCCGCGAGATCCCGGGCGCCTGGAAGCCCAACCAGTACGCCAACCCGGCGAACCCGCGCTCGCACTACGAGACCACCGGTCCGGAGCTGTGGGAGCAGACCGGCGGCCGGATCACCCACTTCGTCGCCGGGGTGGGCACCGGGGGCACCATCTCGGGTACCGGCCGCTACCTCAAGGAGGCGTCCGGCGGGACGGTACGGATCATCGGCGCCGACCCCGAGGGCTCGGTCTACTCCGGCGGGACCGGGCGACCGTACCTGGTCGAGGGGGTCGGCGAGGACTTCTGGCCGGAGACGTACGACCGGAACATCTGCGACGAGATCGTGAAGGTCTCGGACAAGGAGTCCTTCGATCTGACCCGGCGACTCGCCCGCGAGGAGGGACTGCTGGTCGGCGGCTCCTGCGGCATGGCGGTGGCGGCGGCCCTGGCGGTGGCGCGGAGCGCCGGACCGGACGACGTGGTCGTGGTACTGCTGCCGGACGGCGGTCGGGGCTACCTCTCGAAGATCTTCGACGACGAGTGGATGGCCCGGTACGGCTTCATGGCCACCAGCGCCACCGAGGCGACCGTGGCGGACGCGCTGGCCAGCAAGCCGAACGGCATCCCGGAGCTGATCCACGTACATCCGACCGAGACGGTCCGGGACGCCGTCGACTACATGCGCGAGTACGCCGTGTCCCAGCTTCCGGTGCTCAAGGCCGAGCCGCCGGTGGTGACCGGCGAGGTCGCCGGCTCGATCGCCGAGCGGGACCTGCTGGACGCGCTCTTCACCGGCGAGGCGGAACTGCACGACACCATCGAGCGGCACATGGGACCGCCGCTGCCGATGATCGGCGGCGGCCAGCCGGTGAGCGAGGCCGTCGGCCTCCTGGAGAAGTCCGATGCCGCGCTCGTTCTGGTGGACGGCAAGCCGAAGGGCGTCCTCACCCGGCAGGACCTGCTGGCCCACCTCGGCGCCCGCCCCCGCTGAGACTGTAAGGAAGGGCCCCTTCTTATCGTTTTCTGTAGAAGAAGGGGCCCTTCCTAACACTCAGGGGAGGTTCCGGACGTGCCGGAGCTGGCGGGTCAGCACCGGGCCGATGTCGCCCTCCCGCTCGACCCCGTCCGGGACCCAGCCGCCTCGGACGTAGAAGCTCCGGGCGTGGGTGTTGTCGGCGAGCACCCAGAGCACCGCCCGCCGCCAGCCGCGGGCGTGCAGTTTCGCCAGCGCGTCGACCATCAGTGCCCGACCCACCCCGCGTCCCTGCTCCGCCGGATCCAGGTGGATGGCGTACAACTCGCCGACGTCCGGTCCGGCCGAGTCCGGTTCCTCCGGGTCGTGCGGCCCGAGGTAGGTGAAGCCGACCAGTCGGCCGTTGCGCTCCGCCACCGTCATCAGGTGACTGTCCCGCTCGTACGTCCAGCGCTCGGTCCAGTACCGGCCCATCATCTCCCCGGTGACCGAGGCCAACGCGTCCGCCGGGACGAACTCCCGGTAGGCCGCCGACCGCGAACGGTGATGAAGATCTCCGATGGCCATGAGATCGCCGGCGACGGCCGGGCGCAGGGTGAGCGTCACTCGTCGATCGTAGTAACGTGGCCGATATGGTCACCTGGGACAGAGTGTGTGATCTGGTGTCCGTGTTGCCCGAGGTGGAACAGGGCACCTCATATGGGACACCAACCTGCAAGATTCGCGGCAAGCTGTTCGTACGGCTGCTGGAGGACGGCGACCGGGTTGCGATCTTCACCCACGAGCGGGAGGCGCTGGTAGCGGCGGCCCCGCAGACCTTCACGGTGCCGGCGCACTACGTCAACTACCCGATGGTGGTGGTCGCGCTCGACACCGTCGATCCCGTCGAGTTGAGCGAACTGCTGGCGGAGTCCTGGCGGATCAGGGCGCCGAAGCGGCTGGCGGCGTCGCTGCCGCGCTGACCGGCCGGGCCGGTACGGACACCCGGATCAGGTCCTCCGCCACCACGAGTTCACCGTCGAAGTGCTCCCGCGCCTCGGCCGCGAAGCGCTCCGCCGCCGACACCACACCGGGCCCCGGCCCCGGCCGGGTCGCCGGGCCGTACCGCTGGGAGAAGTGGGTGAGCACGAGTCGACGTACCCCCGACTCGGCCGCCACCCGCCCGGCCTGCGCCGCCGTCAGGTGACCGACCTCGGCGGCGAGGGCGGCGTCCTCGGTCAGGAAGGTCGACTCGATCACCAGCAGGTCGGCCCGCTCCGCCAGCGCGAACACCGCGTCGCAGAGGCCGGTGTCCATCACGAAGGCGAACCGCTGGCCGGGTCGCGGCACGCTCACCTCGGCCAGCAGCACGCGGCGTCCGGGCAGGTCGAGGTGGCCGGTCCGGGCCAGCTCCCCGACGGCCGGACCACGAATCCCGTACGCGGCCAGCCGGTCCGGCAGCATCCGGCGGTCGTCGGGCTCCACCAGCCGATAGCCGTACGTCTCCACCGGATGTCGGAGGCGTCGTGCCTCCAGCCGGCCGGCGGAGGTCTCGAAGGTCTGGCCGTCCGCGAGCACCGGACGTTCGCGTAGCTCGGCCGTCTCGTAGAACGAACTGGCGTGCCGCAGCCGGGCGAAGTACTCGCCGTTGCCGGCCGGGAAGTGGGCGTCGACCGGGTGCGCGACCCGGTCGAGGGAGAGTCGCTGGATCACCCCGGGCAGGCCGAGGCAGTGGTCGCCGTGGAAGTGGGTGACGCAGATCCGGGTCAGGTCGCTGGCGGCGATCCCGGCCAGCAGCATCTGCCGCTGGGTGCCCTCGCCGGGATCGAAGAGGATGGCCTCCCGGTCCCAGCGCAGCAGGTACCCGTTGTGGTTGCGATGCCGGGTCGGCACCTGACTGGCCGTGCCCAACACCGCCAGTTCCCGTACCGACACGGCCGGTCCTTCCGACGCGACGCCTTTCGGCGGCGGACAAGGTCGACCCCCGGGGTGTCCGCGTGAGCATTGTCACGCGGACGCCGGCTGGACTGTGGCCGGACGCCCCGGGGGTCGGGTGGCTGTCTTGGATTCGCCGCACCGCTGCCACACGGTCTCGACGACTTGCAACTGCCCGCTTGCGGCGGACACCGAAACTGTCAAGGACAGCGGCTAGCGGACAGCCACCTCACGAGTCCCATTGCTATACAAAGCTCGGACCACCTCCCTTCCCGTGTACGGCCACGCTATCCATCCCCGACCGCCACCGGCAACGGTTTTTGCCCACACTCAACGAGTTGTCAGCTCGGCGGCGCGGGCGACGGGAGCACCGGGCGACGGGAGCACCGGGCGACGGGAGCACCGGGCGACGGGAGCACCGGGCGACGGGAGCACCGGGGCGCGGCGCACCGCTGGGCGGAGACAGCGCACTGCCGCGCCGGAAGGTCCGGCGCGGCAGTGCGTCCGCTACTTCTTTCGGTACGGGTGGTGGCTACGCCTCGGTGCGGGCCACGCCGACCGGGCAGGTCATGCCGTTGGGGCCGTGCGTGCAGTAGCCGTTCGGGTTCTTCGTCGGCGCCAGGTACTGCTGGTGGTAGTCCTCGGCGTAGTAGTACTTCCCCAGCTTGTCGATCTCCGTGGTGATCTCGCCCCTGCCGGCCCTCGCCACCACCGGAGCGAACGCGTCCCGGGACGCCTGTGCGGTCGCCGACTGCTCGTCGGTCGTCGTGTAGATCGTCGACCGGTACTGCGTACCGACGTCGCCGGCCTGCCGCATGCCCTGGGTCGGGTCGTGGTTCTCCCAGAAGACCTTGAGCAGGTCCTCATAGCTGATCTTCGAGGGGTCGTAGACCACCTGGACGACCTCGGCATGCCCGGTCCCGCCGGAACACACCTCTTCGTACGTCGCGTTCGGGGTGTAACCGCCCGCGTAGCCCGCGGAGGTGGAAATCACCCCGGGCAGGGTCCAGAACAGTCGCTCGGCTCCCCAGAAACAGCCCATTCCGAAGACGGCGACCTGCGCCCCCTCGGGCCACGGGCCCTTCAACGGGGTGCCGAGCACCTCGTGCCGATCGGAAACCGGCATCGCGATCAGCCGGCCGGGCAGCGCCTGGTCGGGGGAGGGCAGTTCGGCCTTCATTCGCCGTAGGAACACGGTGGAAACTCCTCTCGTACCTCTGCCGGATGCAACGCGGTACGCACCCAGATCCTTACCCGGCCCGGGGCCCGGCAGGCATCCGGGGCCCGGCAGGCATCATCCGGCCCGGCAGGCATCCGGGGGCCCGGACGGCGACGGTGGCCGGTCCGGGGGGCGACAGCGGCGGGCCCGGCAGACATACTCGCTGCCGTGCGCCGGTTACCCCTGTCTACGGTCGGCGGCGGTGTGTACCTCGACGCGGCGTTCGCCGGAGTGATCCTGGCGGTTGGTCTGCCACCACTGGTGATCAACAGGGCGCCCTGGTGGGGCTACGCGCTGGCGGTCGGCATCTCGATCCCGCTGGCCTGGCGTCGGCGGGCGCCGTTCGCCGTGGGGGTCGTGGTCGGCCTGGCCGGGATCGCGTACGCGCAGGTGCCGCACCTGCCGCAGGCGATGCCGTACGGGGTGCTCGTCGCCACCTACACGATCGCCGACCGGGGCCGGCGCTGGCAGCGGTGGGTGATCCTGGTCGCGGCACCGCTCGGCGTGCTCGGCTCGACCGAATCGGTGCCGGACGCCCTGTTCAGTTACCAGTTTCCGATTCTGTTGAGCCTGAGCGCGTACGGCCTGGGAGTTGCCGCCCGGACCCGGCGCCGCCACGCCGAGGTGCTCCAGGACCGGGCCCGGCACCTCGTCCGGGCCCGCCAGGCCGAGGCTGCCCAGGCCGCGGCGGCCGAGCGGGAGCGGATCGCCCGGGACATGCACGACATCCTCGCGCACGCGGTCAGCATGATGGTGGTGCAGGCCGAGGCCGGTCCGGTGGTGGTCCGGTCGGATCCGGGCCGGGCGGAGGCGGTCTTCGACGCGATCGCCGACGCCGGACGTGACGCGACCGTCCAGCTCCGGCACCTGCTGCGCGAGACCGACGACCGGGGAGGCCCGGGTTCCCAGCCCGGAATCGCCGACCTGGCCGAACTGGTCACCGTTGTCGGCCGGACCGGGGTCGCGGTGACGGTGACGGTCGACGGCGTCGCCCGGCCGGTGCCGGCCGGCGTCGACGTCGCCGCGTACCGGATCGTCCAGGAGGCCCTGACCAACGTGGTGCGGCACGCCGGAGCCGCCACCGCGTCGGTCCGGCTGACCTGGACGGCCACCGAACTCGAGATCGCCGTGGCCGACGACGGCGGTGGCCGGTCCGCGGCCGCGACGCCCGGCCGGGGCCTCGTCGGGATCGGCGAACGGGCGGCCGCCTGCGGCGGCGCCGCCAGTGCCGGTGCCGGCCCCGACGGGCGCGGCTTCACGGTGTCCGCCAGACTCCCGGTACCGACCGGGATGCGGTCGACGGCGGAGGTGGAGCGGTGACCATCCGGGTAGTGGTGGCCGACGACCAGGAACTGGTCCGGAGCGGCTTCGCGATGATCCTCGACGCGCAGTCGGACATCGAGGTGGTGGCCGAGGTCGGCGACGGTGCGGCGGCGGTCGAGGCGGTGCTACGGCACCAGCCCGACGTGGTCCTGATGGACCTGCGGATGCCCGGCATGGACGGCATCGAGGCGACCCGGCGGGTGTGCGCCCAGACGTCCGTCCAGGTCGTCGTCCTCACCACCTACGACGTCGACGAGTACGTCTACGACGCCCTGCGCGCCGGGGCCAGCGGATTCCTGCTCAAGGACGTCCGTCGGGAGGACCTCGTGCACGCGATCCGGGTGGTGGCCGCCGGTGAGGCCCTGCTGGCGCCCTCGGTGACCCGGCGGCTGATCGTCGACGTGATCCGTACCCGGAGCCGTCCGGCCGTCCCGGGCGTGCTGGACACCCTGACCGCCCGTGAACGCCAGACCCTGGTCCTGCTCGCCCGGGGACTGTCGAACGCCGAGATCGGCACCGCGCTGACGGTCAGCGAGAGCACGGTGAAGACCCATGTCAGCCATCTGCTGGCCAAGCTCGGCCTGCGCGACCGGGTGCAGGCGGTCATCCACGCGTACGAGGTGGGCCTGGTGACTCCGCCGAACGTACCGGCCGGGCAGTAGCTCGCGCAGGCGATCCGTACCGGCGCCGATCTTGGAAGCATCGACGGCATGTTTCGACGATCCCTTGCCGCCGTACTGCTGTCCTCGGTGCTGTTCTGGGCCGGTACCGGATTGGCGCCGATGCCGTGGCTGACCTGGTTGGCGCCGCTGCCCGTACTGCTGGTCGCGCCGCGGGTGCCGGCCCGGACCGCCGCCGGTGTCGCCTTCGCGGCGTGGTTCCTCGGCTCCCTGAACATGTGGAGCTACCTGCACGGCAGCATCGAATTTCCCGTGCCGGCCCTGACCGGCTACCTGGTCGGCACGGCGGTCCCGTTCCCGTTGGCGGTGCTGCTCGGCCGCGCGGCGCTGCTGCGCGGCCGTCCACTCCTGGCCACCGTGGCGGTGCCGGCGACACTGTCCGGTGCGGAGTACCTGGTGTCGCTGGTGTCACCGGCCGGCGGGTTCTGGAGCCTGGCCTACACCCAGACCGACGTGGCGGTGGTCCGGGACATCGCCGCCGTCACCGGGATGTGGGGGATCACGTTCCTCGTCGTCGCGGTTCCCACGGTGGTCGCGGTGCTGCTCGCCCCTGGGACCCACCGACGGCTGCCGACCGCCGGTGTCGCCGTCGGGCTGGCGGCGGTGGTGGTCGGCTACGGCCTCTGGCCCTCGTCCTCGACGCCGGGTCCGACCGTCACCCTGATCGCGCTCGAACAGAGTGTGGACAGCCTGCCGGTCGGGTCACCGGAGGGACGGCTGCTGCTCGACCGGTACGCCGAGCGGGTGCGGGCCGCGCACACCGAGATCGCGGTGCTGCCGGAGAAGGTGTTCACGGTCGACGACGACCTGCTGCCGTCGTTCGTCACGCGGTTCTCGTCGTTGGCGGTACAGAGCCGTACCGATGTCGTCGTCGGCCTGGTCTCCGACGGCTACAACGCGGCCATGCTGTTCCGGGCCGACGGCACGCCGCCGGTGGTCTACCACAAGCGGCATCTCGTACCGGGCCTGGAGGACCATCTGCGCGTCGGGCACTCGACCGTCGTGGTCGACGGGATCGGGCTCGCGGTCTGCAAGGACCTCGACTATCCGGCCCTGGGCCGGGACAACGGCCGGGGCGGGGCGCGACTGATGCTCGTGCCGGCGTTGGACTTCGACCGCGACGCGTGGCTGCACTCCCGGATGGCCGTGCTGCGCGGCGTGGAGAGCGGTTTCGCCGTGGCCCGCAGTTCCGCTCACGGGTACCGGACGATCAGCACGGCGGACGGGGAGATCATCCGTACGAGCCGGGTCCGGCTGCCTGCCGGCCCGACGCCGTACGCCAGGTTCGGTGACTGGTTCGCCTGGTTCTGCCTGCTCGGTTCGGCCCTCGCCGGGATCCGGTGGTGGACCGCCGGCCGCCGCGGTCCTGTCCCGGCTACCCCGCGAGGGCAGCGCTGATCTATCCCGCGAGGGCGGCGCTGATCTATTCCGGGAGGGCGGCGCTGACGCGGTCGGCGTACGACCGGGCCTCGTCGTCGGAGGAGTACTTCGTCCGGGGCCAGAAGAAGCCGCGCAGGCCGTCTCCCTTGGTTCGGGGCACGACGTGGGTGTGCAGGTGCGGCACCGACTGCGAGACCCGGTTGTTCATCGCCACGAAGGTGCCACCCGCGCCGAGACCGGCCTCGACCGCCACGGCCAGGCGCTGGACCAGCCCGAAGTATCCCGGCAGGGCGGCGGCCGGCAGTTCGCCCAGCACCTCGAGATGATCGCGGGGCACCACCAGCAGATGTCCCTTGAACACCGGGCGGGTGTCGAGGAAGGCGACCCCGTCGGGGGTGTCGACCACCCGGAACGCCGGCACCGAACCCGCCACGATCCCGCAGAACACGCAGCCTGCCACCAGGGCAGACTAGCCTCACCCACATGAGTCACGGGTTCGAGACACTCGCCATCCACGCCGGCCAGGAACCGGAGCCCCGTACCGGGGCCGTGGTGCCGCCGATATACCAGACCAGCACGTACGCGCAGGACGCCGTGGGCGCCCCGAGACTGGGGTACGAGTACAGCCGCTCCGCCAACCCCACCCGGGACGCCCTCCAGGAATGCCTCGCGGCGCTGGAGGGCGGCCCGGTCGGGCTGACCTTCGCCAGTGGGCTGGCCGCCGAGGACACCCTGCTGCGTACCGTCTGCCGGCCGGGCGACCACGTGGTGATTCCGGACGACGCGTACGGCGGCACGTTCCGGCTGTTCGCCCGGGTGGCAGAGCAGTGGGGACTGACCTGGACCCCGGCCCGGATCTCCGACGTCGACGCGGTACGGGCCGCCGTCCGGCCCGGCCAGACCAAGGTCATCTGGGTGGAGACGCCCACCAACCCACTGCTCGGAATCGCCGACATCGCCGGGCTGGCCTCGGTGGCGAAGGACATCGGTGCCCTGCTCGTCGTCGACAACACCTTCGCGTCGCCGTACCTCCAGCAGCCGATCGCGCTCGGAGCCGACGTCGTCGTGCACTCCACCACCAAGTACGTCGGTGGGCACTCCGACGTGGTCGGCGGCGCCCTGGTCGCGTCGAGCGCCGGGCTGGGCGAGGAACTCCGCTACCACCAGAACGCCATGGGCGCGGTGAACGGCCCGTTCGACGCCTGGCTGACCCTGCGCGGCGTCAAGACCCTCGGCGTACGGATGGACCGGCACTGCGACAACGCCGAGCGGATCGCCGACTACCTCAATGGGCACCGGTCGGTCGCCCAGGTCCTCTATCCGGGGCTGCCGGAACATCCGGGGCACGAAATCGCGGCCAAGCAGATGCGCCGGTTCGGCGGAATGATCTCGTTCCGCGCCGCCGGCGGTGTTGAGCAGGCGGTACAGATCTGTAATCGGGCGAAACTCTTCGTCCTCGCCGAGTCGTTGGGCGGCGTCGAATCCCTGATCGAACATCCGGGCCGAATGACGCACGCAAGTGCCGCCGGCTCGGCGCTTGAAGTTCCCGCCGATCTCGTGCGACTGTCTGTCGGCATCGAGACCGCCGACGACCTACTCGCAGATCTGGAGCAGGCGCTCGGCTGACCGCTGTCCGGACGTGCGTACCGGACGGGCCGCGCCGATGGCGCGGCACGTCCGGTACGGCGCGGTGGGTGGGACCGCCCCACCCGCCCGGACAGCCCTGCGGACAAGCCGATGGGGAGGTGGCCGTGCAGGACAACATGCCGACCTGGGTGGGCGCGACCGCGAAGCAGATCGCCCGGGCGGTCCGCCGTGGTGACGCCTCCGCCACCCAGGTGGTGGCGGATCACCTCGACCATGTCGACCGGACGGATCGTGAGCTGTCGGCATTCCGGGTGGTCCGGGGTGGCGAGTCGATCGTCGAGGCGGAGAAGGTCGACGAACAGGACGACCTGGCAAACCTTCCGCTGGCCGGAGTGCCGGTCGCGGTGAAGGAGAACACCGCCGTGGCCGGGCTACCGACCTGGAACGGGTCGGAAGCCGCCCGTACCCCGGTCGCCGAGTCCGACCACGAGGTGGTCCGGCGGCTGCGCGGCGCGGGAGCGATCATCGTCGGCGTGACCCGGATGCCCGAGCTGGGGCTGTTCGCGTTCACCGACGACGAGACGGCGGTGACCCGCAACCCGTGGAATACCGACCGCACCCCGGGCGGATCGTCGGGCGGTGCCGCCGCCGCGGTGGCCTCGGGAATGGTGCCGATCGCACAGGCCAACGACGGCCTCGGTTCGATCCGGATCCCGGCCGCCTGCTGCGGGCTGGTCGGGCTCAAACCCGGCCGTGGCGTGGTGCCCTGCCAGCTCGGCGCGAACGACTGGTTCGGGATGACCGAACACGGCATCCTGGCCACCACCGTGGCCGACGCCGCGGTCGGCTTCGCCGTGCTCGCCGGCCGTCGCCCGGACAAGCTGGTACCGCCGGACCGCCTGCGGGTCGCCGTGTCGCTGCGCTCGCCGGTTTCCGGCGTACGCCCCGACCAGGCGAACCGGGACGCGGTGGCCGCCGGTTCCCGACTGCTGGCGGCGGCCGGACACGACGCGGTGTCGGTCGATCCCGTCTATCCCACCTCGCTCGGCCTGCGCGGCATCGCGACCTGGTTCGCGTCGGCGGCCACCGAGGTGGCGGCGGCCGGGCTGGACCCGAGCACGCTGCAACGGCGTACCCGCCGGCACGCGGCGCTGGGCGGCTGGGCGGAGCGGCGCGGGCTGGTCCAGGAGAAGGACCGGGCCGCGTGGCGGGAGCGGTCGATCGGCTTCTTCAGCGACCACTCCGTGGATCTCCTGCTCACCCCCGCGTTGGCCAGTGCCCCACCGGCGGCGCTCGGCTGGGCCGCCCGCTCCTGGCAGTCGAACCTGCTGACCTGCATCCGGTACGCCCCGTACGCCGGGCCCTGGAACATCGCCGGGCTGCCGTCGCTGGTGGTCCCGGTCGGGTTGCGTCCGGACGGCCTGCCGGTCGGGGTGCAGTTGGTCGGCCCGCCCGGTTCGGAGCTGCTACTGCTCGGGGTCGCCGGGCAGTTCGAGCTGACCGCGCCGTGGCGGCGGCACGCGCCCGGTTGGCCGAAGGTGCCGACCCCGGCGACCTGAGCCCTGACGCCCGGGCGTCGCCGTGCGGTGACCTCCGGCACGACCGCACGCCGCCGCCGCTGGGCGGTCGGAGGCGGGATGCGACGATCTGGGCATGACGGAGCTGGTCGGACTCGCCGAGATCACCGCAGCCCGCGAACTGCTCGCCGGGGTCATCCGGGCCACTCCGCTGGAGCCGTCCCGGCCGCTCTCCGCCGCGCTCGACGGGGAGGTCTGGCTCAAGGGCGAGCATGTTCAGCGGGCCGGTTCGTACAAGGTCCGGGGGGCGTACGTGCGGATCGCCCGGCTCTCGGCGCAGGAGCGGGACCGTGGGGTGGTGGCGGCGAGCGCCGGCAACCACGCCCAGGGGGTGGCGCTCGCCGCCGGGCTGCTCGGCACCACCGCGACCGTCTTCATGCCGGTGGGCGCGCCGCTGCCGAAGGTGGCGGCCACCAAGGGGTACGGCGCGCGGGTGGAACTCGTCGGCAACACCGTCGACGATTCCCTGGTCGCGGCGGAGGACTTCGCCACCCGTACCGGTGCGATCTTCATCCATCCGTTCGACCACCCGGACGTGATCGCCGGGCAGGGCACGGTGGCGCTGGAGATCCTGGAGCAGTGCCCGGAGGTACGCACGATCGTGGCCGGGGTCGGCGGTGGCGGTCTGATCTCCGGGATCGCGGTGGCCGTCAAGGCGCTCCGTCCGGACGTACGGGTGATCGGGGTGCAGGCCGCCGGGGCGGCGGCGTTCCCGCCCTCGTTGCTGGCCGGCGAGCCGGTCCGGCTGCCCGCGTTCGCCACCATCGCCGACGGGATCGCGGTCGGTCGGCCGGGCGAACTCACCTTCGCGCACGTGAGCAAGCTGGTCGACGAGGTCGTGACCGTCTCGGACGACGACATCTCACGGGCCCTGCTGATGCTGCTCGAACGGGGCAAGCAGGTGGTGGAACCGGCCGGGGCGGCCGGCGTGGCGGCGCTGCTGGCCGGGGCGGTCCAGGTGGAGGCGCCGGTGGTGGCGGTGCTCTCCGGTGGCAACATCGATCCGCTGCTGATGCTGCGGGTCATCGAGCACGGGCTGGCGTCGGCGGGCAGGTTCCTCCGGATCACCGTGCGCTGTGCGGACCGACCCGGGCAACTGGCGTCGCTGCTGGGCCTGATCGGCGAGTACCGGGGCAACGTGGTCGACGTGGTGCACCAGCGGCAGAACCCGCACCTGCGGCTCGGTGAGGTGGAGGTGGCGCTCTCGGTGGAGACGCGCGGCTCGGAGCACTCCGACCGGCTGATCAGCGCGCTGCGGGGCAGCGGCTACCAGGTCGACGTCGCCCAGCCGGGCTGAGCCGGCTGGGACCTCAACGTCGGGTTGGTCGTGCTTCGGGTACTGCGCTGCGCTGTCCTCGCGAGCCTGCCGTCGGCCGATCCGGATCTCCGGCCGTGCGGGCAGCTCCGGCCGTGCGGGCAGCTCCGGCCACGCGAGCGCCGCTCGGCTCAGGCGCCGTACGCCTCGAACCGGACCACCGTGACCTTGATTTCGGCACCGCTGGGCGCCGTGTAGGTGACGGTCTGGCCGGGTCGGGAGCCGAGGATCGACTTGCCGAGGGCTGAAGCCGGGCTGTAGACGGTCAGATCGGTGGTCGCGGCGATCTCCCGGGAGCCGAGCAGGAAGGTCTCGGTGTCGTCGGTGTCGTCGTCGAAGTGGATCGTGACGACGCAGCCCGGCGCCACCACGTCCGCGCTGGGTGCCTCGCCCACCTGGGCCGTGCGGAGCAGTTCCTGGAGTTGGCGGATCCGGAACTCCTGCTTGCCCTGTTCCTCCCGGGCGGCGTGGTAGCCGCCGTTCTCCCTGAGGTCACCCTCTTCGCGCCGGGCGTTGATCTCCGCGGCGATCGCAGGTCGGGCGGCAATCAGCTCGTTGAGCTCCGCCTGCAGCCGGTCGTAGGCCTCCTGGGACAGCCAGGTGGCCGCCGCGCGGTCGGTCGTGGACACAGACGATCTCCTCGGGTAGTCGTGCGCGGACAGGGACGAATTACCAAGTTACCAGTGCGCTACACACCGGACGCCACGTGATTTATCGCCACCCCGGGCGGCATCGGATGTTAGGAAGGGACCCTTCTTCTACCGAAAGCGATAAGAAGGGGCCCTTCCTTACTCGCTGGCGGGGCGGCAGCGGACGACCTCGCCGAGGATCGGCCGGCCGGTGGTGGCGAGCCGGTGCCGGACGGTCAGGTGCCGCTGCCCCGGCTCGGCGGTCACCCGCAACTCCTCGCGGCCGACCTCGACGCCGTCCCGGGAGCGGGCCCGGACCACGCAGATCGCCGAGCCTCCGGCCGGCACGGTCACCCGGAAGTCGAGTACCAGTTGCGACTCGGTGATCTCGGTGTAGGTGATCACCTGGGCGTCGTAGTTGGGGTCGCCGTACTGGCGGTAGAGCCGGTAGGAGACCGCTCCCAGCACCGCCAGCAGGGCGACCACCAGCAGGGTGGCGACCCAGGGTCGGCGCCGCCGGGGCGCGCGTCGGTGGCCGTACCGGCCGGGTGGGAACACCGGGGCGGCAGGTGCGAATGTGGCGGGCGTCTCGGGCACCGGCGGGGATCTCCTGGGACTGATGTCGGTGGCATCGGCAAGAATGGGTAAGTCCATCATCTCAGCCGCCGGTTGGACCGAGTGTGGCAGGTCGTTCGGCATGCCACACTCGGTCGGCCGGACGGCGGGCCGGCGAGGGGGGTCGGACGGCTCGTCGGTACGAGCCGGTCCGGCCATGCGCGACGAGGGAGCACACCGGAGTTGGCAGAGCAGCTACGTCTGATGGCGGTCCACGCCCATCCCGACGACGAGTCGAGCAAGGGCGCGGCGACCATGGCGAAATACGTCGCCGACGGCGTGCAGGTCCTCGTCGTCACGTGCACTGGCGGCGAGCGGGGCAGCGTCCTCAATCCCAAACTCGACCGGCCGGACGTCTGGGCCAACATCGCCGAGATCCGCCGGGCGGAGATGGACTCGGCTCGGGCCATCCTCGGCGTCGACCAGGCCTGGCTGGGATTCGTCGACTCGGGGCTGCCCGAGGGGGATCCGCTGCCGCCGTTGCCCGAGGGATGTTTCGCGCTGCAGGACGCGGAGGTGGCGGCCGGTCCGCTGGTCCGGCTGATGCGCGAGTTCCGGCCGCACGTGGTGACCACGTACGACGAGGAGGGTGGCTACCCGCACCCCGACCACATCATGTGCCACAAGGTGAGCGTGGCGGCGTTCGACGCGGCAGGTGACCCCGAGCGCTTTCCTGAACTCGGCGAACCGTGGCAGCCGTTGAAGCTCTACTACGACATCGGTTTCTCCAAGGCCAAGATCATGGCGCTGCACGAGGGCATGCTGGCCCTCGGCAAGGAGTCGCCGTACGCGGAGTGGCTGGAGCGCTGGGAGGGACGGCCCGACAAGGGGCCGCGGATCACCACCCGGGTCGAGTGCGCCTCCTACTTCCCGGTCCGGGACGACGCGTTGCGGGCCCACGCGACCCAGGTCGACCCGGACGGCTTCTGGTTCCACGTGCCGATGGAGTTGCAGCAGCAGGCCTGGCCGACCGAGGATTTCGAGCTGGTCCGTTCGGTGGTCGACAGCCCGATGCCCGAGTCCGACCTGTTCGCCGGGGTACGCGAGACCGTGCATGCCCGCTGACCGTTGACAGGCGTACCGTAAGGGAGTGGATAGACCGCACATCGGAGGATCCCTGCCATGCTGACCACTGCACAGGTGCTCGCGGAGAACAACTTCGGTGACACCCGGACCGGTGGCCTGGCAGGGCCGATGGGGCTTTTTATGATCACCCTGCTGGCCATCGCCACCGTGCTGCTGATCCGCAACATGAACGCCCGGCTGCGCCGGTTGCCGGACCGGTTTCCGGAGCAGCGGGCCGACGAGGCGGACGGATTGGATCCGGCCGGTTCGGAGGCTGCCGAGACGGCCGCGCCAGAGGAATCTGCTGGAAGCGCTTCCAATACCTCTCACCTGGACCGGAACAGCCCTTCCGCGCCATGATTCACGCTAATCCGACCCGGCGCCCTCTGTTGCGCCGAATCGGATTGGCTTAGCCTTCCGCCGGGGACCAAAAGTCCCCGCACCGTGCGCGGGAGGGGGCGCCGATGATTACCAGACCCGACGCCCAACGCCATACGCGGGCCGGACACGTCGCGCAACGACGACTGACGAACGGCGGAGATCCGTGATCTCGGGTCGCCGGCCGGGACGTCTCCTTGCGCTGGTCGGCATCGCGGTCGTACCTCGCCCGGTGCGGATGCTCACCTTCACCCTGATCGCGCTCGCGCTGGGCGGCGCCGCGACCGGGTTCCTGATCCCCACCGAACTGCCGGCGGACGACCCGCTGCCGGCACTGGCCCGGCTCGGCATCGCCGCCGCGGTGGTGGCGGTCGCGCAACTCTTCCGGCTCAGGTTCCGGGTCAGCTCCGGCATGGTCAGTGTCACCTGGGGCGAGGCGGCGTTCATCATCGGCCTCTCCCTGGTCCCGCCCGGTTGGCTGCCGGCCGCCTTCCTCGTCGGGGCCGGGCTGGCCTGGGCGCTCATGACCATCTTCGTCGACCAGCGTTCGGCGCTCGACGTCGTACACACCACCGCCGCGTTGACTACCGGCGTGGCGGTGGCCACCGTCGCCGCCCTGGGCACCATCGTCGCGCTGGGTACCCCGGTCACGGACGTACTGGGCGTGCCGGTCGCCGTCGGCCTGACGCCGCAGCTGATCGCCGCACTGGCCGTCGGGTCGCTGACCTATCTGCTGGCCACCGCCGGAATCGCCGGACTCACCCTGTCGCTCCAGCACGCGGTGCCGCTCGGGCCGGCGCTGCTGCGGGCGCTCGCGGGCAAGCTGCTGATGTTCGTCGGCAACGTGCTCGTCGGGCTGGCCGTGGTGGCCGTGGTCGAGCAGGATCCGCGCTGGCTGCTGCTCCTGCCGCCCGTGCTGTGGCTGCTGCAACAGACGTACAGCCATCGGTTGCGGGCCGACGACGAGCGCCGCACCTGGCGGGCCCTTGCCGAGGCCACCGGCGCGCTCAACCAGCTCGACGAACACGGCGTCGCCACGGCCGGGGTGACCGGCGCGCTGGCCCTGTTCGGTGCGGAGCGGGTCGAGGTGGACGTGCTGCGCGCCGACGGCCGGTGGCGGCGCTACCGGGGCGAGCCGGGTCGGCCGGTGGTGCACCGCGACCTGATCGGAACGGATCGGGCCGGTGCCGGCGACGGCACCGACCAGGAGTTGGTCCGGCCGCTGATGGTCGGCACGGTCCAGGTCGGCGAGCTGCGGGTCCGGCTGCCCCGGACGGTGGCTCCGCACCAACGCGAACAGGATGCCCTGTCGGCCTTCGGCGACGCGCTCGCATCCGCGCTGCACGACGCGGCGACCCACCGCGAGCTGCGACTGGTGACGGCGCGATCGTCGTACGAGGCGGTGCACGACGCGCTCACCAATCTGATCAACCGGGCGGCGCTGCTGAGCAAGGGCGACGTCGCGCTGCACCAGCTCGGCCATGATCATCCGGTGGCGCTGCTGCTGCTCGACATCGACCACTTCAAAGAGGTGAACGACACCCTCGGGCACGCGGCCGGCGACGAGTTGCTCCAGGCGACGGCGGACCGGTTGGACGTTCTGGCCCGGCCGGGCGAGTTGCTCGGACGGCTCGGCGGCGACGAGTTCGCCCTGCTGATCCCGTCACCCGCGGTGCTGTCCGAGTCGACCACGGTCGCCGAGCGGTCGCCGACGCCGAACGTGCTGCGGCGGGCCCGCGAGATCGTCGAACTGCTCGCCACCCCGATCGAGGTGGCCGGGGTGCGGATGTCGGTCGAGGTGTCGGTCGGAGTGGTGGTGGCGGGCGCCGGTACGGCAGACATGACCGAGTTGCTGCGCCGCGCCGACATCGCGATGTACCAGGCGAAGGAGGGCGGCGGCAGTGTGGCGTCGTACGACAGCGCCCGGGACGCGGCCAGCACCGACAAGCTCGCCCTGCTGGCCGAGCTGCGGGAGGCGCTCGACGTCGACGACCAGCTCGAACTGGCTCTCCAACCGGCGGTCGACCTCTCCACCGGAGAGCCGACCGGGGTGGAGGCGTTGATCCGCTGGCGGCATCCCCGCCGGGGCCGGTTGAATCCGGTCGACTTCGTCCGGACGATCGAGGGCAGCGAACTGCTCGGCGCGTTCACCCGGTACGTCGTGGACAAGGCCCTCGGGGTTGCCGCCGACTGGGCGCGGCACGGTCTCGACGTACCGATCTCGATCAACCTCTCGGCCCGGAGCCTGCTCGATCCGCGGCTGCCGGCCGAGGTGGCCGAGTCGTTGCGCCGGCACCAGGTACCGGCCCGCCGGCTCGTGCTGGAGATCACCGAGACGGTGGTGATGAGCGAGCTGGAGGTCATCGACGAGGTGCTCTCCGCGCTGCGCGCGATGGGCGTACAGCTCGCCGTCGACGACTTCGGCACCGGTTTCTCGTCGCTGACCTTCCTGACCCGGATCTCGGTCGACGAACTCAAGGTCGACAGGTCCTTCGTGATGCGGATGGCGGACTCGCCGGAGGCGGCGGCCATCGTGCGTACCACCGTCGACCTCGGGCGCGAGTTGGGTCTGCGGGTGGTCGCCGAGGGGGTGGAGACCGCCGACCAGCGGGCCGCCCTCGCCGAGCTGGGCTGTACGGCCGCGCAGGGCTACCACTTCTTCCGGCCGATGCCCTCGGACAAGATCGTCGCGGTGCTCCGGTCGCTGCTCGACTCCGCCCAGGCCCGGATCTTTCCGCTCCGGGCCGACGGCGCCTCGTAGCGATTCCGCCGGGCACCCCTGAGTAGCGGGGCCCAGGCGTGCGGTGGCAGCGACAGGCGAGACTGGCCCGATGGGAAGATCCAGAACGCCGCTCAGACGATCGAAGCTGGCGCTCGCGGCGCTGGTCGTCGCGGTGACGACGGCCGGCTGTGCCCGCGGACCCGGCGCCGGCGACGGGGCGTCGGGCATTCCGGACGAGGTCATGCTGAGCAGCGAGGACCTGGGTGGTGCCACGATCTCCACCGGTGGTCCGGACGCCATCCATCCGCTGCCACCCCGACCGTGCGCGTCGGCGACCGTCCCGGCCACTCCTGCCGGGTCGAAGACCGTCCCGGCCACCCCGGCCACTCCTGCCGTGTCCGCGACCGTCCCGGCCAGCCCTGCCGTGTCCGCGACCGGCCCGGCCAGCCCTGCCGTGTCCGCGACCGTCCCGGCCCCACCTTCCGGGTCGGCACAGGCCGGTCCGGACTCGCCGGAGCCGGTGGCCGAGCGCACGATCAACGCGACCGTCGGCCAGTACCGGATCTACGAGTACGTGGCGCGGTACCCGGCCGGGCTCGCCGAGGAGGCGATGGACGTGCTGCGGGACGAGTTGTCCCGCTGCCGCCGACCGGCCGACGGCGAGGACTGGAAGGTACTCGCGGAGGACGATGCCGGGCTGCTCCTCCTGCGGTCCTACTCCGACGGTGACGCGAGCGCCGCGTACTACGTCGGGCTGGCCGAGGACCACCTGGTGGCCGTACTGGTGATCGGCACGCGGACGCCCAACGGAGATCCGACGACGGCCGCCGGACTCGGCAGCGCGGCGCTGGCCCGGGCGGGTGGCACCCGGGAGACTCCGGTGCCGCCCGCTTCCGAGGCGGATCCGACGGACTGGAACATCTACCAGGCCGAGGTGACGGGCGTACGGCGCGGGCCCGATCCGCGCACCCTGCTGATCGACG
Source organism: Plantactinospora alkalitolerans (assembly GCF_015690345.1). Classification (GTDB taxonomy): domain Bacteria; phylum Actinomycetota; class Actinomycetes; order Mycobacteriales; family Micromonosporaceae; genus Plantactinospora; species Plantactinospora alkalitolerans. The sequence goes on from NZ_JADPUN010000094.1 coordinate 18,945, forward strand.
TGGAGCTGTTGGCCGGCCACCCGGACTGTGCCCGGAATCCCCGGACCGACTACTACACGGAAGAGAACGGGATGATCTACGCCAACGTGGTGCTCGACTCGGCGCGGGCCGACGTGCGTGGCGGCTGCCCGAGCAAGGTCCCGGGAGTGGCCCGGCTGACCTCGTCCACCCCGATCGGTGCCCGGGTCGTGGTGCTCAACAACGAGCCGTGGGCGCCGGACGGAACCGGCTACCGGCGTTGCGACCCGAACCTCGGCTGTACGCCCCCGGCCGACCACTGCGATCCGACCTGGGTGCTCGCGGCGATGAAGGGGATGGACGTACCCCGGAACAGCTCCCGGAACGTGGAGGGGTGCGACGGCGCCTGGCTGGTGATGACGCTGAACCTGAACAGCACGCAGTGCGGCGCGGGCGGTCGCCCCGGCTGCTCCGCGCCACCAGCGGTGTACCGGTACTTCATGCGCTTCGAGGAGGCGGGCTGGCGGACCGTTCTGCGGAGTACCGCCCCGGGCTGTGGCGACGTCCTGAAGGTGCGGGCGGACTTCCCGCCGGCGCTCTGTCGTACGCTGCCCGCCCCCGGCTAGCCGCCGTCGGCCCGGCGGCGCCGGGTCGGGGAGGTTATGGTCGTCGGGTGAATCGACTGGCCAGTGCGACCAGCCCGTACCTGCTTCAGCACGCGGACAATCCGGTCGACTGGTGGCCCTGGTCGGCGGAGGCGTTCGCCGAGGCACGCCGTCGGGACGTACCTGTGCTGATCTCGGTCGGCTACGCGGCCTGTCACTGGTGCCACGTCATGGCCCACGAGTCGTTCGAGGACGGGGCCGTCGGCAAGTTGGTGAACGACAACTTCGTCGCGATCAAGGTGGACCGCGAGGAGCGGCCGGACGTCGACGCCGTCTACATGACCGCCACCCAGGCGATGACCGGTCAGGGCGGCTGGCCGATGACGGTCTTCGCCGCCCCGGACGGCACCCCGTTCTTCTGCGGCACGTACTTCCCGAAGCCCAACTTCGTCCGGCTGCTCCAGTCGGTCACCGAAGCCTGGACCGGGCAGCGGGAGGCGGTGCTGCGGCAGGGCGCCGCCGTGCTGGAGGCGCTCGCCGGGGCCCAGGCCGTCGGCGGTCAGACCACACCGCTCACCGCCGACGTGCTGGACGCCGCCGCGGATCAGCTCGGCCGGGAGTACGACGAGGTCAACGGCGGATTCGGGAACGCGCCGAAGTTTCCGCCGCAGATGAACCTGCTCTTCCTGCTCCGGCACCACCAGCGCAGCGGTTCGGTCCGGGACCTGGAGATCGTCCGGCACACCTGCGAGGCGATGGCCCGGGGCGGCATCTACGACCAGCTCGCCGGCGGCTTCGCCCGCTACTCGGTGGACGGCCACTGGACGGTGCCGCACTTCGAGAAGATGCTCTACGACAACGCGCTGCTGCTCCGGGTCTACACCCAGCTCTGGCGGCTGACCGGCGACGAACTGGCCGGCCGGGTCGCCGCCGAGACCGCCGCGTTCCTCCTCGACGACCTCGGTACCCCGGCCGGTGGCCTGGCCTCGGCGCTGGACGCGGACACCGAGGGTGTCGAGGGCGCCACCTACGCCTGGACCCCTGGGCAGCTCGTCGAGGCGCTCGGCGAGGACGACGGCCGGTGGGCGGCCGACCTGTTCAACGTCACCGCCGCCGGCACTTTTGAGCACGGCAGCAGCGTGCTGCGGCTGGCCCGGGACATCGACGACGCCGATCCCGAGGTGCGGGAACGCTGGCAGCGGGTCCGGCTCGCGCTCCGGGAGGCACGGAACCGGCGGCCCCAGCCGGCCCGGGACGACAAGGTGGTGGCCGCCTGGAACGGGCTGGCCGTCACCGCCCTGGTCGAGTACGCCTCGCTGACCGCCGACCCGGTGACCACCGCCGAGGCGGTGCGGATCGCCGAGGTGCTGGCCGAGCGGCATCTCGTCGACGGGCGGCTGCGCCGGGTCTCCCGGGACGGCCAGGTCGGCCAGCCGGCGGGGGTGCTGGAGGACTACGGCTGCGTCGCCGAGGCGTTCTGCGCCGTACACCAGCTCACCGGGGACGGGCGCTGGCTGCGGCTCGCCGGTGAGTTGCTGGACACCGCACTGGCCCGGTTCGGCACCGGCCAGGGCGGGTTCTACGACACCGCCGACGACGCCGAAGAGTTGATCAGCCGACCGGCCGATCCGACCGACAACGCCACCCCGTCCGGGCTGTCGGCGGTGGTGGCGGCGCTGGTGGCGTACTCCGCGCTGACCGGGGAGCCGAGCTACCGCGAGGCCGCCGAGACGGCACTCGGCACGGTGGCGCCGATCGTCGCCCGGCACGCCCGGTTCACCGGGTACGCCGCCGCGACCGGCGAGGCGCTGCTCTCCGGCCCGTACGAGATCGCGATCGTCACCGCCGATCCGGCCGGTGACCCGCTGCTCGCGGTGGCACACCGGAACGCACCACCGGGTGCGGTGGTGGTGGCCGGCAGCCCCGGGCAGCCCGGTGTACCCCTGCTCGCCGACCGTCCGATGATCGGCGGTGCCCCCACCGCGTACGTCTGCCGTGGCTTCGTCTGCGACCGGCCGGTGACCACCCCGGATGACCTGCTGGCGCAGCTTCGGACCGGCGGAGGTTAGGCTTGCGCCCGCTATGGATTCCCGCACGGGTCTGCCCGTTGTCGGCATGGTGGGTGGCGGCCAACTGGCCCGGATGACCCACCAGGCCGCGATCGCCCTCGGTCAGTCGCTCCGCGTTCTCGCGATCAGTCCCTCCGACGGTGCCGCGATGGTCGCCTCCGACGTCCGGTACGGCCAGCACACCGATCTTGCCGCGCTGCGGGAGTTCTCGGCCGGCTGTGACGTGGTCACCTTCGACCACGAGCACGTGCCGACCGAGCACCTCCGGGCGCTGGCGGCGGACGGCGTCGCGGTCTACCCGCCGGCCGACGCGTTGATCTTCGCCCAGGACAAGCGGGCGATGCGGGAGCGCCTGGCCGCTCTCGGCGCCCCGGTTCCGCCCTGGTGCCCGGTGACCGAACCGGACGACCTGGTCGAATTCGGCACGGAGCTGGGCTGGCCGGTGATCCTCAAGGCGTCCCGTGGCGGGTACGACGGCCGGGGCGTCTGGGTCGTGTCGGACCCGACCGAGGCGGCCGAACTGGTCGGCACCCTGCGTGCCGCCGGCACCGAACTGATCGCCGAGGAACGGGTCGCGCTGCGCCGCGAACTGGCCGTCCAGGTCGCGCGTTCGCCGTTCGGCCAGGTCGCGGCGTACCCGGTGGTGGAGACCGTGCAGTCCGACGGGATCTGCGTGGAGGTGCTCGCCCCGGCACCGAGGCTGCCGGAGGAGGTGGCGCTGCGGGCCCAGCAGCTCGCGATCGACCTGGCCACCTCGCTCGGCGTGGTCGGTCTGCTCGCGGTGGAGCTGTTCGAGGTGACCGGCGCCGACGGGAAGCCGGCACTGGTGGTCAACGAACTGGCCATGCGACCGCACAACTCGGGGCACTGGACGATCGAGGGTGCCCGTACCTCCCAGTTCGAGCAGCACCTGCGGGCGGTCCTCGACTACCCGATGGGGGACACCGCGTTGACCGCGCCGGTGGTGGTGATGGCGAACGTGCTCGGCGGTCCGGACGGCGGCATGTCGATCGACGAACGGCTGCACCACCTGTTCGCCGAGGATCCGGGCGTCAAGGTGCACCTCTACGGCAAGCAGGTCCGGCCCGGCCGGAAGATCGGGCACGTCACCGTGCTCGGCGACGACCTGGAGAAGGTACGCGTCCGGGCCGTCCGGGCGGCATGGTGGCTACGGGAGGGCAAGGCGTGACCGAGGAGCGCGGCGGAACCGGATCGGCGCCCCCGGTCGGCGTGATCATGGGCAGTGACTCGGACTGGCCGACGATGCGCGCCGCCGCCGAGGCCCTGGCCGAGTTCGACGTCGGATACGAGGTCGGCGTCATCTCGGCGCACCGCACCCCGGTCAAGATGATCGACTACGCGAAGTCCGCCGCCGACCGGGGAATCCGGGTGATCATCGCCGGTGCCGGCGGCGCCGCCGCCCTGCCGGGCATGGTGGCCGCGGCCACCCCGCTCCCGGTGATCGGCGTCCCGGTGGCGCTCAAGCACCTCGACGGCCTCGATTCGCTGCTCTCCATCGTCCAGATGCCGGCCGGCATCCCGGTGGCGACCGTCTCCATCGGCAACGGCCGCAACGCCGGTCTACTGGCCGTCCGCATCCTCGCCGCCTCCGACGAGAAGCTCCGGAACCGCATGTCGGCGTTCCAGACCCAACTGGAGGAACTGGTCGCGCAGAAGGAAGCCGCACTGCGGGCAGGACTGTAAGGAAGGGCCCCTTCTTATCGCTTTTTGTAGAAGAAGGGTCCCCTCCTAACACTCCACAGCGCGCGCCGCGCGCCCCGGCGTGTGCTGCGGGTGCTGCGGGTGCCGTGAGGGCTCAACGCATGCCGCGTACGGCGCGGAAGCGCTCCTGGGTACGGCGGCGGTTCTCGTTGTTGGCGCCGAACGCCAGGAGCAGCAGACCGACCGGGATCAGTACCAGCCACGGGCCGAAGCTGAACAGCGCCCGGAGCGCGGCGAGTGCCGTGACGACCGCACCGATGATCACCGGAGCCTGCTGCCGCCGGTTGGAGCCGAAGATCAGCGTGGCCACTCCACCGAGCAGCAGCAGCACCTGGCGTACCGGGCTGTCGTTGCCGGCCATCACGATGACCATGGTGGGCAGGAACGCCGCCACCAGCGCCGGGCCGTACGCCACCCAACTGCTCAGGTCGGAGCGGTGCCGCAGTTCCAGCAGTCCGACCAGCAGGGCGAGCGCCGCGAACGGCAGCGTGTACGCCTCCGGCAGGACGACGTCGGCCAGCGCCATCAGCAGCCACCACGCGATGATCTCGCAGGCGACCGCCGACCAGAACAGGGTCCGCCGCTCGGTGGGGTTCCGGTACGGCCGGACGGCGGCCATCCCGAGCACCGCGCCCCAGGCGGCGAGCAGCGCGGCGATGTGCCGGGGCGAGTCGTACGCCAACGCGGCGGCGATGAGCGCGGCCCCGTAGCCGCTCCACTCCACGGTGTTCGCCTCGCGCATCGCCTCCGGGCGACGCAGCCGGGGCAGCAGCGCCGCGACCAGCAGCAGGATCGCGCCGACGGCCAGCACCCCGAACGCGGACCACGCCGGGGCGAGGCCGAACACCAGACCGGTGGTGAAGACGAAGGTCTGGGCCATCACCGAGGCGAAGAGCCAGCCGAGAATGCGGGCGTTCTGGGTCCGGCCGCCCAGCGCGGCGACGGCGCCGACTCCCACCGCGGCGCCCAGGGTGAACAGGGTCAGTTGCCGGGTCGCCAGCGCGCCGGCCAGTCCCGCTCCGCCGGCCGCCATCCCGATGCCGAAGACCAGGATCCGGGTGAGTCGCAGCGAGCGGGCCACCTCGGCGTCCGGCGGTGGCGGGGTCAGCGCCAGTCCGAGCATCGCCAGGGTGAACACCGCGAGCGCGGCCATCGTGCTGTGCGGCCAGCCCATGCCCAGCGAGATCGGGGTGATGAGCAGGGTGATCGCGGCCCCGGGCAGCACCACCGGAATCGCCCGGGCCGGTCGGCCCCCGCTGAACCCGGTCGCGGCCAGTCCGGCGGCGATGGTCAGCAGCAGTGCCGCCAGGACGTTGCCGCCACCGTCGACGACACCGGGGCGGGCGCCGAGTAGCGCGGCCGGCGGGCCGTCCCAGATGTGGCCGAGGATCTGGTACGGCTCGACCAACGCCGTGACCAGGGCCGGGGCGAGTGCCGCAACGGCCAGTGCGGTCGGCAGGGTGGCGGCGATCATCGCCCCGACGGCGGGGCTGACCGACCAGCGGCCGGTCCGGGCCGGTTCGGGGAGCCGCCGCATCGCTCCGCCGAGCATGACCGACCAGCGGCGGATCGGCTCACGCAGCGGGGTTGGCGCCGGGGTGACCGCCCGGACCAGTTCGGCGAGTACGCCGAGCAGGACGGCCGCGGCGGCGCGCCGGCGACGATGCCGATCGTGGCGTACGGCAGGTACTGCGGAACGTGCCGGCGGACCAGCGCCACCACCGCCACCCCGAGGCTCGCCGCGCCGAGGTTGGCGAGGACGACGACCTCGGCCGACCAGCCCAGCGAGGCGGCCAGCGCGGCGAGCGAGCCGGCGAGCGCGAACAGGGCACCACCGGCGGCGAGCCCGCCGATCTGGGCGGTCTGCGGCGACAACGTCCAGGACTCGGCCTCCTCGGCCGGGCCGGAGAGGGTACCGACCGCCCGGGCGAGGGTGGCGACGACGAAACCGATCAGGGCGACCACGCCCAGGGCGACGGCGGTGGTCCACGGCCGGACCAGGCTCGCCCCCACGGCGTGCACGGCGACAGCCGCGGCGACGGTGGCCCGGGCCAGCCCGGCCCGGGGGTCGGCGGCGACGACCGCGGTGACGCCGTAGACGGTGGCGACCGCGCCACCGACCACGATCGGCGACCACCAGGGCAGCCCGAGTGCCACCGGGGCACCGATGGTGGCGAGCCCGACGCAGACGCCGGCCACGTCGTACGCCCAGGGGCGGGGCAGGGCTATCGCGGCGGCTCCGGCGAGCAGCACCAGGGCGACCGGTGCCTGCCAGCCGTTGCCGGCCCCGCCGACCGGCCAGTCGGCGAGGTTGGCCTCCCAGAGCCGGCCGGGGGTGGCCAGCACCCGCAATCCGCCGCTCAGCGCGGTCCAGCCGGCGATCAGGGCGACGACGCCGCCGGTCAGCGCGATGCCGAGGACCGGACCTCGGCGCCAGTCGGCCGGCATGGCCCGGATGCCGGCGGCGACCACCAGGATCAGGAACGCGGCGGCGGCGAGTTCGGCACCGTCGCCGAGGAGTCCGGCGACCCTGGCCAGCGTGCCGACCAGTGCGGCCGTCACCGCCGCCGCGGCGATGTCGGAGCCGTCGAGCAACCGGTCGGCCCGCCGACCGGCGTCGATCGACGGCGCCAGCACCAGCAGTACCGCGCTGACCAGGAGCAGCCCGCCCACCCAGGCGTCAGCGAGGGTGGCGCCGGGTGCGCCGAAGGCCGCCGCCGTCACCGCGAGCGCGCCGAGCCCAGTGCCGAGGGCCAGTGGCGGGCTGATGCGTCGCTGGGCCACCTGGGTGACCGCGGCGTAGCAGAGGACCGCGCAGACGGCCAGGAAGCTGGCGGCGAGCACCGGCTCGGTGGCCTCGCGGACGGAGGTCACGGTCGGCGTCGGGTCGACCGGCACCGCCGCGGCGACGAACGCCGCCACCGCGCCGGGGAAGGCGAACGCGGCGCCGCCGGCTGCCCAGTCGGCGACCAGCCCGGCCGACTGGCCCAGCG
>NZ_JADPUN010000131.1 GCF_015690345.1 Plantactinospora alkalitolerans
CTACGCGCACCGGTCCCGGGTCTTCCGGCAGGCGATCCAGGACAGCGCCGAGTCCGGGTGACCGGGCGCGGTCCCGCTCCCGGCCGCGCCGAACGCGAAATGGGAGGTACCTGCCACCCAGCTGGTTACCGCGATCGCCGACGCCGCCGGCCTACCCACCGACGGCATGGCCGGGTGCGGGGTCGACGCGTGAGTGGGCGTGACCGGGCTGATCCTGTGGTGGGTGCTGTCGGCCGACAGCACGTCGACGTTCTTCCCGCCGTTGCAGGACATCGTGACGCGGCTGTACGAGCTGTGGATCGTCGGCGACACCAAGGAGATGCTGCGGCCGAGTCTGACGCACTTCGCGATCGGGTACGGCAGCGCCGGGGTGCTGGGCGTCGGCCTGGGCGCGCTGTTGTGGCGGTTCCGGCGGACCAACGACGCCGTGTCGCCGCTGCTGTACTTCATCTACGTCATTCCCGCTCCGGCGATCCTGCCGGCCGTCATCGCGGTCATGGGCATCGAGTCGGGCATGAAGGTAACCATCATCATCCTGGCGGCGATCTGGCCGACCCTGCTGAACACGATCGACGGCATGCGCGGCATAGACCCGATCAAGCTGGACACGGCGAAGGTGATGCACATGTCACCGCTGCACACCGTCCGCTCGGTGGTGCTGCCCGGTGCCATGCCGCAGATCATGGCGGGGCTGCGGCACAGCCTGCAGATCTCAGTGATCATGATGGTGGTCAGTGAACTGGTCGCGTCGACGTCCGGAATCGGCTTCTTCATCCTCGACGCCCAGCAGCGGTTCGCGTTCACGGACATGTGGACCGGGATCATCGTACTGGCCCTGATCGGAAGTGCCCTGACGTTCCTGTTCATCGCCGTCGAGCGGGTCGTACTCGGCTGGTACATCGGCGCGCGCGCTGTCGAAGAGAAGGGTTGAGGAGATGTCGCAACCGGAGGCGACCAGCGGGGTCGAGGCCAACACCAGTTCACCGGTGCTGTCCATCCGTGACCTGCGAAAGGTCTACAACGCCGGGCGGCCCGACGAGCGCGAGGCGGTCGCGAACGTGTCGTTCGAGGTCGGCAAGGGTGACTTCGTCTGCGTCGTGGGGCCCAGCGGTGCCGGCAAGACCACGCTGCTGCGCTGCCTCAGCGGCCTGCTGCCGGCCACCTCCGGCGAGGTGCTCTTCGAAGGTACGCCGCTGCGCCGCGTTCCCGACCGGCTCAGCGTGGTGTTCCAGGACTACAGCCGCTCGCTGTTTCCCTGGCTCACCATCGCCTCGAACGTCGCCGTGCCGCTCAAGGTCGCCGGCTACGACAAGCGGAAACGCAGGCAGCGGATCGACGAGGTGCTCCAGGCGGTCGGGCTCGACGATGTCGGCAAGCGGTATCCGTGGCAGCTCTCCGGCGGCATGCAGCAGCGGGTGGCGATCGCCCGGGCGCTGGCGCACCAGCCGGACCTGATCCTGATGGACGAGCCGTTCGCGTCCGTCGACGCGCAGACGCGCTTCGACCTGGAAGACCTCATCCTGCGGGTCCGCAACGAATACAACATCACCGTCGTCCTGGTCACCCACGACATCGACGAGGCGGTCTACCTTGCCGACCGGGTGGTGGTGCTGTCCAGTCCGCCGAGCGTGGTCAGGGAGATCGTGGACATTCCGCTGGAGCGGCCACGGAACCAACTGACCACCCGGTCCAGCAAGACCTTCGGGCAGCTGCGCCGCCACCTGCTCGAGCTGGTCACCGCCTGAGGGCGGGAAGGAGCGTCAAAGTGCCACGACCGGTCGCCGATGTCCTGCTCGACGTGCTGCGCGCGTGGGACGTCCGGCACATCTTCACCTGCCCCGGTAGTACGGAGGCCGCCGTCCTCGACGCGCTGGTGGTACGCGACGACGTCGAGCTGGTCCTGACCACCCACGAGGGGGTCACGGTATCGATCGCCGACGGACTGTCCCGGGCCACTCGCCTGCCCAGCGTGGCGTACCTGCACGCGAACGTCGGCCTGACCAACGGGCTGAGCAACCTGTACGCCGCACAGCTCGCGTACTCGCCGGTCGTCGTGCTGAACGGCCTGAAAGCCAGCTCGATCCAGTCCCGCGGCGGCTTCACCACCGGCCGGCGGATGCGCGACCTGGTCCACCAGTACGTCAAGTCCGACTGGCAGTCGTTGACCGCCGAAGGCATCCCGGAGGACGTCAACCGCGCGTTCCGGACGGCGCTGACCGAACCGGCCGGACCGGTCTGGGTCGGGCTCAGCCAGGACCTCGCCGAGCAGCAGATCGAGGCTGCGGTACCACTGGCTGACGGGTACCGGTTCGACTCGCGGACCGCGCCGTCGCCGGCCGCGCTCGCCGCGGCCGCCAAGTTGATCGCCGACGCGCGGCGGCCGGTACTGGTCGCCGGCAGCGAACTCGCCCGGGTGGGCGCGATCGACGCACTTGTCGCGCTGAGCGAGAAGCTGGGCGTTCCGGTGCTGCACGAGGACCGGCGCGGGCTCGAGCGTCCCGGATTTCCCACCGACCACCCGAACTTCCACGGGCAGTACATCCCGCAGCACCCGCTGGTCCGCGACGCCGACCTGCTGGTCTTCCTCGGCGCGCGACTGTTCAACGAGTTCGAACAGGCCCGGGTGCCCCAGCTTCCGCCGGGCGCGCGGGTGATCCACAGCCACACGGACCCGCAGCACGTCGCCGCGATCCACGGCGTCGACGTCGGGTTGGTCGGCGACCAGCGGTTGCTGATCGAGGCACTGCTGAACACCGTTCCGCTGCCGGTCGAGCCCCGTGACGTGCCGGCGTACTCGCCCGAACCGCGCAGCGCCCCGACCCGCACGGTGGGCGGTGGGCTGCGCCCGGCGGACGTGGTGGATGTGGTGACCGAGGCGCTGCGCGGGGTCGCCCTCGTCGGCGACGCCACCACCGCCGGCGGTGTGCTGCAGCAGCGGGCCGAGCAGCGGACCGGCGACGACTACTTCGTCTCCACCTCCGGGTCGCTGGGCTGGGGAATGGGTGCGGCACTGGGCGTCAAGCTCGGCATGCCGCACCGGCAGGTGGCGGCGATCCTCGGCGACGGCGTGTTCCAGTTCGGGATGCCGGCGCTGTGGACCGCGGCCCGCCGCAACATCCCGGTCACCTACGTGGTGCTCAACAACGAGCGGTACGCGGCCGTCGGCGCCGCGCTACGCAGGTTCGGTGGGCACGCGGTGCGACAGAACCAGTGGCCGGGCACCGACATCGCCGGCCCGAACATCGCCGACATCAGCACCGGTTTCGGCGTGCCCGGCCAGCGGGTCGACTCGCTGGCCGACCTGCGTGAACGTCTCGACGCGGCGCGCCGGCTCGACCATCCGACGCTTATCGAGGTGATGACCGCCTCCGACGACTTCGGACCGTAGCCATGACTTCGGACCGTAGCCATGCAGCCAGGAGGTGACATGTCAGATCGTGGGTTCGCCGGGGTCGCGATCGTCGGCGCCGGGATCGGCGGGCTGGTGCTTGCCCTGGAGCTGCACGACGCCGGGATCCCGTGCCGCGTCTACGAGGCGGTGCCGGAGATCCGTCCACTCGGCGTCGGCATCAACATCCTGCCGCACGCCTCGCGGATCCTGGCCCGGCTCGGCCTGACGGACGACCTGGCACGGGTCGCGGTGACCACCCGGGAGTCGGTGTTCTTCAACCGGTTCGGCCAGCTCATCCACCGGGAGCCGAGCGGACGGTACGCGGGGCACGAGCATCCGCAGTTCTCCATCCACCGCGGCGACCTTCAACAGGTGCTGCTCGACGCGGTGCGCGACCGGCTGGGTGCGGACGCGGTCCGGCTCGACCGTCGCTGCACCGCAGTGAGCCAGGATGAGCGCGGTGCACGGGTCCATTTCCGCAGCTCGGGCACGGGCGCTGTGCTGCCGGACGAGCCGGCGGAGGTGGTGGTCGGCTGCGACGGGATCCACTCCACCGTCCGGGCCCAGCTCTATCCGGAGGAGGGGGAGCCGCGCTACGCCGGGGTCAACATGTGGCGGGGGGTGACGGTGGCGCCGCCGATCCTGAGCGGCGCCAGCATGATCCGGGCCGGCTGGCTCAGCCACGGCAAGATGGTCATCTACCCGATCCGCCAGGACGTCGACGGGCGGGGCAACCAGCTCATCAACTGGGTGGCCGAGCTGGAGACCCCCCGCCATCGCCAGCGCGACTGGGGCCGGCGCGGGCAGTTCGAGGACTTCGTCGGCGCGTTCGAGGACTGGCAGTTCGACTGGCTGGACGTTCCGGCACTGCTGCGCGGCACCGAGGAGGTGCTCGAGTATCCGATGGTCGACCAGGATCCGCTGGACCGCTGGACGTTCGGCCGGGTGACGCTGCTCGGTGACGCCGCGCACCCGATGGTGCCGCGCGGCTCCAACGGTGCCGGCCAGGCGATCCTCGACGCCTGGGCGCTGCGCCGCTGCCTGTCCGCCGACGACGACCCGGTACGGGCGCTGCGGGCGTACGAGGACGAGCGGCTGCCCGCCGCCGCGCGGGTCGTCTACACCAACCGCAGCACTCCGCCGGACGTCATCCTTCGCGAGGTCTGGGAGCGGACCGGCGACCGGCCGTTCGAGCGCGTCGAGGACGTGATCAGCCCCGACGAACTGGTGGCGATCTCACGGCACTACACGGAGGTCACCGGCTACACCCCACGGAGGACGACCGAATGACCACGACCGAATCCCACCCCGTCAGGATCATCGCCTCGACCGGTCCGGGCCAGCCGGACCGCACGCCCGAACTGGACGAGCTCTACCGCGGGTTTGAGAACGAGTTGTTGGTCCCGTTGTGGACCGAGATCGGGGACCTGATGCCGCCGGAGCCACGGTCGGCGGCGAGGCCGCACGCGTGGCGTTGGCGTAACCTGCTGCCGCTGGCGGAACGGGCCGGCGCGCTCGTCCCGGTGGGGCGGGGCGGCGAACGCCGGGCCATCGCCCTGGCGAACCCGGGCCTCGGTGGAGCGCCGTACGCCACCCCGACCCTGTGGGCCGCGATCCAGTACCTCGGACCGCGGGAGAGCGCGCCGGTGCACCGGCACACCCAGAACGCCTTCCGGTTCGTCGTCGAGGGGGAGGGCGTGTGGACCGTGGTGGACGGCGACCCGGTCGCGATGCGTCGCGGTGATTTCCTGCTCACCCCGGGTTGGCGGTTCCATGGGCACCACAACCAGAGCGACGCACCGATGGCGTGGATCGACGGTCTGGACATTCCGTTCGCGCACCTGACCGGGTCGGCGTTCTTCGAGTTCGGGCCCGACGTGGTGGACGACCACAGCACCCCCGGGCGGTCCCGGTCCGAACGGCTGTGGGCGCATCCGGGCATCGCTCCGGTGTCGGCGGCGGGCCGGCCGACACCGAGTTCGCCGATTGCCGCGTACCGGTGGGAGTTCACCGACCGGGCGCTTGACGACCAACTGGCGCTGGCGGACGAGGGGTACCCGGGCGTGGTCGAGCCGGGGCACGCTGCGGTGCGTTTCACCAATCCGACAACCGGCGGCGACGTGATGCCGACGATCCGCGCCGAGTTCCACCGCCTCCGGCCTGGCACGCGTACCCGGACCCGGCGGGAGGTCGGCTCGGCGGTTTACCAGGTGTTCTCCGGCGCCGGTCAGGTGCGTGTCGGCGATCGTGAGTGGACGGTCGAGCACGGCGACCTGTTCGTGGTGCCGTCCTGGCAGCCGCTGACCATCGAGTCCGACACCGGCGTCGACCTGTTCCGGTTCAGCGATACGCCGATCTTCGAGCGGCTGCACCAGCATCGGGTGCGGGTGGAAGACGGATCGGAAGGAGTCGACCGGTGAGGCTCGCTACTCTGCGCGTCGCTGGGGGTACCCGGGCGGTGCGGGTGGACCGGAACGGCTACGTGGACGTTGGCGCGGCCGATGTGGGTGAGCTGCTGGGCCGGGACGGCTGGGCGGACCTCGCCGCGGCGGCGAGCGGCCCGACGTATCCGCCGGACGGCGCGGAGTTCGCGCCGCTGGTGCCGCGACCTGGAAAGATCATCTGCGTCGGACTGAACTATCGCAACCACATCCTCGAGATGGGCCGCGAGTTGCCGACCTTCCCGACCCTGTTCGCCAAGTACGCCGACGCGCTGGTGGGCGCCACCGATCCGATCGCGCTGCCGGCCGAGTCGCAGGCCGCCGACTGGGAGGCCGAACTCGCCGTCGTCATCGGTGCCAGCGTCCGGCGCGCCACCGAGGAGCAGGCGGCGGCGGCGATCGCGGGCTTCAGCGTGCTGAACGACGTGACCATGCGTGACTGGCAGTACCGTACGCCGCAGTGGTTGCAGGGCAAGACGTTCGAGGCGACCACCCCCTTCGGGCCGGTCCTGGTCACCCCCGACGAGCTGCCCGGCGGCGTGAACCCGACCCTGACCATGACCGCGGCGGTGGACGGCGAGCTGATGCAGAAGGTCGACACCGCCGACCTGGTGTTCTCCCCGGTCGCGCTCGTTCGGTACGCTTCGACGATCGCCACGCTGCGGCCGGGCGATGTGATCGCCACCGGCACCCCCGGCGGGGTCGGGCACGCACACAAGCCGCCGAGGTACCTCGCCGGTGGATCGCGACTGGTGACCGAGATAGCCGGAATCGGCCGGCTCGACAACGTGGCGGTGAGCGAAGGATGGGCGTCCGAGCGTGGCTGGAGGACGGGACCGGGCGATTCCTGTCCGCGGTGGACGGGCTGAGCGACGGGGATCTCGACGCGCCGACCCTGCTACCGGGCTGGACCCGTCGGCATGTCGTCGCGCACGTGCACTACAACGCCGAGGCACTGCGTCGGCTGGTGCACTGGGCGCGCACCGGGCAGGAGAGCCGGATGTACGCCGACCAGGACCAGCGCGACGCCGAGATCGAGCAGGGCGCCCGCCTGCCTGCGCCACAACTGCGTGAGCTGGTACGTACCTCCGCGGCGGCCTTCGCCGCCGACTTCGAAGCGATGCCGGCGGCGGCCTGGAGCAGTGAGGTCGTGACTGCACAGGGTCGTGTCGTTCCGGCGACTGCGCTCGCGTGGATGCGCACCCGCGAGGTGGTGGTGCACGCGGTGGATCTCGGCGTCGGGATCACCTTCGCCGACCTGCCCGACGACCTGAACACGAAGCTGGCGCTCGACGTGGTGAAGCAACGCGCGTCCGGCGGCGAGGCGGCGGCGCTCGCCGCGTGGCTGACCGGGCGGGCAGCGCCGCCGGCTCTGGGCCGGTGGCTTTGACGGCGGCGAGGCTTCCGGCACTCGCAACGTCAGCCGCCCCGCCGCCCCGCGATCGGCGCTTGAGCCACCTTCGGACCGTTGACCAGGTCGTCTCCCTGCGGAAGCGCCGTCAGGCGGGAGGTCGCCTGCTCGATCTGCACGACCAGGTCGTCGGCCCACACCGAGGTCTCCTCGAGCACGGACTTCGCGATCGCCGTCATGAGTCCGTCGATGATCCGGAAGAACTCCCGCGTCTGCGCCGGCTGCGCCGCCTCACCGCCGGATGTGCCGCTTCGCCAGGCCAGGTAGCGGACCCTCGCGCGGTTCACCTCGTACTGCAGGGCGGCCTGGGTCCGCATGAACCGCATCCAGGACGAACTGAAGCCGGACAGCCGGTCGGCGAGCACGAAGCCGCCCGCGGCGGCGAGGAGCACGAACCCCCATTCGGGGGATGGCAGGCGGTCGTCCGCACCGTGCAGCAGGGGAACGATCCCGCCCCCCACCCCCAACGACACGGCAAGGGCACGGAAGGTTTTCGACCACCTCGCGCGGCTGGTCTTGCGCCAGAGGTACCACCGGATGACCGCCTCCGTCGACTCCTCGGCCCAGCAGAAGATCGCCGCGAGACTCGCGACTGATGCCGCGTCCGTCGGTAGTCGCGGAACCGGTGGGTAGCGGAGATTGCGCGGCGGCCGGCCTGAGCCGGCTCTTGGTTCTCCCAACAGACACCAACCCGTCTCGTCGTGGTCCTGACACCCCCAGCCCGACGCCCTACCCCTTGATCATCCACCGGCCGCCCGACACCCACTCGGCACCGATCTGCAGTGCCATCTCGCGCCATTCGACCCGGACGAAGTCGGCACCACGCTCTCGGCGGTCGCGCAACAACTTGATGACGGCGAAGTGGTTCGACTGGTTGTGTTCGAGTTCGTGCTCGCTCACGCCGGTGCTGCCGCAGCCGGAGACGATGAGAGACCGGGCGGCGAAGGCCGAGCCTTCCGGCCGCTGCCGGACGGACGTCTCTCGCAGTTGAGGTTTGTGCTTGTGGCCATGGAGAACCAGCGAGAATCCCAGCCGGGACAGCCGCTGTTCGACGATCCCGGCATCGCGGACGGTGGACATGTCCAGCATCACCTCGGCGGCCCGGCGGGCCGGGCTGAGCGGCTCCGGATACGGCAGCAGGTGGTGGTGCATGACGGCGACTCTGATCTCGTCGCCGGCCGCCTCGGGCAGCAGTTTGGCAACGCGACCGAGTTGCTTGAGTCCGATGTAACCGTAATGGTGTTGGTGGTCCTCGAAGACACAGGAGTTCAAGCCGACAAAGGTCACCGGCCCCCGCTGCTGTAGCGAGATGATCTCGCTCGGCTCCGGCCTGCTGTGCAGGACGCTGAAGTCCCATTCGACCAGCGGGAAGATCTGGTGGAACAGCTCTTTCCCGTAGAACTGACGCGTGAAGGTCAGGTAGTTGTCGAACCGCTGCGTCAAGCTCGTCCTGGCGACGTCCCAGTCGATGTCGTGATTACCCGGGACGATGACCACCTGATCACGGGTCATGCCGAGTTCGTTGCACAACTCGACGAGAAAGTTCTGGACCAGGTCGAACTCCTCCGCCTTTCCGGTGTAGACGAGGTCTCCGGAGAGCACGATCGTCGCGTCCTCCACGGCACAGCCCTCGTGCGTCAGCACGCGCCTGAACTCGTCGCGGAGTTCGAGGCTCAGTCGGCGCGAGTTCTCGTCGTCGAGGAATTTGTGCATCTGACGGGCCTGGGCACCGTCGCCGCCCATCGTGCCGAAGTGGACGTCGGAGATGTGAAAGATCAGATGCTGTCGTTGCCGGCTGGGCACGGTCGAACCGGTGCCGCCCCGGCCGTCGTTGCGGGAGGCTCGCACGACCCACTCGGCGAGACTCTCCGCCTCGTCGGGATGGATGCCGGACTGGCCCAGCATCCGGATCTGCTCGGCGGCGGAACGCGCGTCGGCCGGCCGCGCGCCGTTCTTCACGGCGTCCACGGCCCGGGACCGCGCCCGCTCGAAGTCACCCAACACCAGGTTCGCCTCGGCGGCGACCAGGTCGGCCCAGTAGTCACCGACCAGGAACTCCGACGTCTCGATGTCGGAGCGCAGGCCACGGTAGAGCTCGAGTCCCTGCTCGGGGTGCTCCGGGTTCCGGAGGATGACCATGCCGGCGTGTGCCACCCGCAGGTAGAGGCTCTTGGGCGCGAGGCGCATGGCACGCTCGTAGTAGTCGAGGGCCTCGGGGTACCGGCCGAGCCGCTTCACCGTGCCACCCAGCATGCCGAGCGTCTGCGGGTCGTGGGGATTCAGCTCGAGCGCCCGGTTCAGTTCGCGTAAACCGCCGTCGAAGTCCTGGAACTTTCGCAGGTAGAAGCCGCGCTGCCGGTGCACCTCGTAGTCCTCGTCGGCCGCGGGATAGGCGGCCTCCAGGACAGCCGCCGCGATCCCGTAGTCCTCCACCCTGGCCAGTTCGTTGGCCAGCGCCAGCAGACCGGACACCGGCAGGTTGGGGAACTGCTTCGCCCAGTGCCAGACCGCGACCAACTGCTCGTCCCGCTTGGCCCGGCTGATCTTCGCGGTGAACTCCCGCTCGAACGCCGCCCGGTCCTGCTGCGGATCGGGTGCCACCCCGAGTTCCTGGAGAGCGTCCTGCACCGGGTTCCTGACCGGGTTGTTCCTGAGGATCAGCGCGTCGCCGAACCGTTTGACGAACGTGGTGTCGGTTCTGAAGTCGCGGTCGTAGAGCAGCACGCGCTGGCTGGCGATATCGAAGGGGAGAACGGTCTTCTTCTCCGCGACCAGAATTGTCGCACCGGGCGAGATGGCCTGCCGGACGCCCAACTCGTAGTAGACGTTGCTATTGGGGGAGCTGACGTCCGCCAGCACGATGTCGGCCGCGTATATCTGCTTGATCGCCTGGTTCGTGATGGTGCCGGCTTCGATGATCTCGTCGATCCGCAGCACCTGGAAGCCGGCCGCTTCCGCGGTTGGCCGCAGCGTCTCGGTGTAGAAGGCATCGAAATCATGGTTCGTGCCGTCGGCGAGGGGACGCAGACCGAACGGCATGATCACGAAGAGTAGGGGGCGCTTCACCCGTCTGAGGGTACGTGGCCGCCCGCCCCGGACGGCAATCCGGCATACGGTGGACCGGCACTTACATAAAGGGCCAGGAGTCGGGTGTGGACAGCCAAATGTTTGTCAGATTCCAGACGGGCGGCCCGGCGCTCTTTGTGGCATGAATCATCAGCCCGAGCCGAGGACTTCCGGTTCAGAGCCGGCACGACAGGTTGGCGCGGTACAGCGGCGGCGGCGTGTGCCTGTGGCCACGCTAGAGTTCGCCGCCGTGGGGATCCTCAGCAAGATCAGTCAGTGGCGGGCCAAGGTGTTCGTCTGGGTCGGCCTTCCGATCCTTGTCGGTATCGGTGTGTTGACTGCCCGCGATCTGGTACCGGCATGGCAGGCGAGGAGCGGCGGCGGTACGGCGGGTGTCTTCACCGCCGTTCAGGAGGATTGCTCGGGGCGTGACTGCAGTTGGCACGGAGACTTTGTGTCCGAGGACGGTACGAGGCGCGCCAGCGTGATCCTCTACGACGCGCCTGAAGGCCTCGGCGAGGGAGACACGACCGCGGCCCGGGACACCGGCGCGCGTAAGGGTGTCTTCTCCGAGGCTGGCGGTTCCACCTGGTTGCTCGTCACCGGGCTCACCCTCGCGGGCGGGGTCGCCGCAGGGGTGTGGGTCACCATCGTCCTCCGGACGGTCCGCCGACGTCGCGAGGCGTCTCAGGACCGGGTCGCCGCCGGTGCCGTCAGGGATGAGCGGGTCGTCCTGCCGGCGTACGGTCCAGACGGTGCTGGCCGCGACCGATCCTAACGATGCCGTGTGCCGGGCCTGGGCGAGGCGGGTGGGCAGATCGGTCACGTCGACAGTGAGCAGCCGGCGGCCCAGGTGCGCCAGGGCCGCCCACAACCAGCGCGGATAACAGAAAAGCGTCGCGACTTTTTGCGCCTGCCGATCCTAATCGATGTCGAAAAGTGTTATCAGCACCGGCCGTCCAGGGTCCGGTCGCTGATCGAGCGCGTGACGCCCGGTTCTCCGGCATGCATCGACGTTTCCCTCTTGAATGCCCTGAAACAATCTGGCAATCTTGCGTGCATCGATGCGTAGCGTTGCATCCACTCCTGCCCAACCGAGTGAACTTCAAGCGGGCCGGCGATGTTAGCGCTCACAACCAGGTGACTTTGGAAGGGTACTGAGCGATGAGAGAGCTCCTCCATTCGAACAGTCCTCCCCGGCGGCGGACCAGAGCGATACTGCGACTGCTGCTGGCCTCGTTGGTGGCTGCCCCCATGGTGTTCGTGTTCACCGGGACCGCCAATGCGGGCACCACGTTGGGTGCCTCGGCGGCCGAGAAAGGCCGCTACTTCGGCGCGGCTGTCGGGACGTACAAGTTCTCCGACAGCACCTACATGTCCGTGCTCAACCGCGAGTTCAACAGTCTCGTCGCGGAGAACGAGATGAAGTGGGACGCGACCGAGCCGCAACGGGGAGTGTTCAACTACAACGGCGGCGACCGCATCGTCAGCCACGCCCGGGCCAACGGGATGAGCGTTCGCGGCCACACCCTGCTGTGGCACGCCCAGGAGCCCGGATGGGCCCAGGGCCTGTCCGGCGGTGACCTGCGCAATGCCGCCATCAACCACGTCACACAGGTGGCCACCCACTTCCGGGGGCAGATCTACGCGTGGGACGTGGTCAACGAGGCCTTCGCGGACGGCGGCAGCGGCGGCCGGCGGGACTCGAACCTCCAGCGGACCGGCAACGACTGGATCGAAGCGGCGTTCCGCGCCGCCGACGCCGCCGACCCGGGCGCCAAGCTGTGCTACAACGACTACAACACCGACGGGATCAACGCCAAGTCGACCGGGATCTACAACATGGTCCGTGACTTCAAGGCTCGTGGCGTGCCGATCGACTGCGTCGGCTTCCAGTCCCACCTGGGCACCTCGATCCCCGGCGACTACCAGGCCAACCTGCAGCGCTTCGCCGACCTCGGCGTCGACGTGCAGATCACCGAACTGGACGTCAGCCAGGGCGGCAACCAGGCCAACATCTACGCCACCGTCACCCGCGCCTGTCTGGCGGTCTCGCGCTGCACCGGCATCACGGTGTGGGGAGTGCGGGACTGCGACTCCTGGCGCGGCTCCGACAACGCCCTGCTGTTCGACTGCGCGGGCAACAAGAAGGCCGCCTACACCGCGGTACTCGACGCACTCAATGGCGGGACCAGCCCGAACCCGACCGGCAACCGGCTGCGTAACGAGGGGGCCGGCCGGTGTCTGGACGTCAACGGTGGCAGCGCGACAAATGGCGCGCAAATGATCATCTGGGACTGCCACAGTGGCACGAACCAGCAGTTCACGCAGAACGGTCGAGCGCTGCAGGTGATGGGCAAGTGCCTGGACGCCCCGGCCAACGCCGCTGCCGGTACCCGGGTCCGGATCTGGGACTGCGGCGGTGGAACGAACCAGCAGTGGGTCCTCAACAGCAACGGCACTATCAGTAACGCCCAGACTGGTTTGTGTCTGGACGTCGACGGTGCGGCCACCGCCAACAGCTCCGCGGTGATCGTGTGGAGCTGCCACGGCGGCGCCAACCAACGCTGGGCGAGAGCCTGAAGATGAACGAGTACCTGCTGTCGCAGTTCCTGTTCGACTCCACCCGCTAGCCGGAGGACGCCGGAGCCGGCGCGGAGCTGAGCAAGCTCCGCGCCGGCTCCGGCCGGCGGCCGCGGCCAGTCGCGAGCACAGGGAGGTGACAACCGTGAAGTACCCAGAGTTCGGCCGTGACAAGAGACGGCGGGGCGTCGTCCGGCTGTCCACGCCGCTGTGTCTCGTTGCGTTGGTGCCAGGGGTGGCCCGCGCGCGGGTGTCGTCGGCGTCCGCGCCGATGCGGCGCGCCTGATCTGAGCGGCTCAGTTCAGCTGACTGAAAAGGAGAGTTGCCATGCTGGTTGAGTCTGCGCGTACCGCGGGGTGGCGTCGTCGGTGGCGGTCAAGGTTGGCAACTGCGGCTGCCGCAGTGGTCGTGGGTGGCGCGCTGGTCGGGGTGCCGGCGTCGCCGGCCTCGGCGGACACCACCCAGTTCCGTGGCGTCAACTGGGCCCGGCTGGGCGACAACTTCCATGGCGGTCCGCTGGTGCTGTACGGACTGAGCAGCTCCGACAGCTACGCGACGGTCCTGGCCAAGGCCAACGCGATCTACACCGGCTTCCAGAACAACCTCGACGCCAACACCGTCCGGCTCCCGATCAACACCTACACCGTCGGTACGAACTGGTGGAACGCGTACACGGGCGCGATCGACGCCGCCACGGCGAAGGGTTTCAAGGTCGTCCTCTCCTACTGGGACGACGGGGTGGCCGCCAGCGGCGGCCGTATCGTCAACCCGACCGCGTTCGACACCATGTGGAACACCGTCGTCGCCAGGTACAGCACCAACAACCTGGTCTACTTCGAGCCGATGAACGAGCCGGGTGGGCACAGCGCCAGCGACTGGGCGAACGTGGTCAGCAACTGGATCAGCGCTCGCCCGTCGATTCCACGAAACCGCATCTTCGTCAGCGGCGCTGGCCTGAACACCGACATCAAGTCGATGTGCGCCGACCGCCGCCTCGACGGGACGTTCGTCTCGCTGCACCACTACACGTTCTTCAGCGGCGCCAAGAACTACGACCAATGGGTGACGTTTCTACGGGACGCGATCGGCTCCTGCGCCGACCGCACCGTGATCGACGAGTTCGGAGCCCCGATGGATACCGGGCTCAACTACCACGACGCCGCCAGTGGCGACAACTTCGTACGCTACTTCCGAGCGACCACCACCGTGCTCCGGGAGCTGCGGATCGGGTCGATCTACTGGCCGGGCCTCGGCGGCAAGGTCACCGCCGGCCAGGCCGACGACTGGTACGCCATGCAGAAGCTGCACGGCACCGGTGCCAACCTCACGCTCAGCACACCCAACGCCAGCGGTCTCGACCGGCTCAAGTACGGCTGGGGCCAGGGCGACGGCGGTGACGGCGATCCGCCCTCGGCCAGCCTCCTACGCAACGTCGGCACCGGACGCTGCCTGGACATCCCCGGCGCCACGACCACCAACACCCAGGTCCAGGTGTATACCTGCGGCAACACGGCCGCCCAGCAGTGGACGTCGACAACCGGGGGACAGCTCACCGCCCTCGGCGGCCAGAAGTGCCTGGACGCGTACAACCGGGGGACCGCGAACGGCACCGCGGTGGGCACGTATGCCTGCAACGGCGGCACCAACCAGCGGTGGACGATCGGCGCCGACGGCACGATCCGCAACGGTCAATCCGGCCTCTGCCTGGACGTGAACACCAGCACTCTGAAGGTCCAGCTCTGGACATGCTGGGGCGGCGACAACCAGAAATGGCAGGTACAGAGCGCCTGACTCCGAGGGCCGTACGCTCGCAGAACGGTGGCCCGCACGGCCGCCCGCGCGCTTTCAGGAAGCGCGCGGGCAGTCGTGCTGGCGCGTCTCGTCCGCGTTGTCCTCGAGCGGACCTCCGCCCGGACGGGTACCTCGAAGGCATGATCAGGTGCAACGCCCGTGGAAACCGCCCGACGTTCGTTCTATCGTGGCCTCGCGCACAGTGCCAGCCGGTTCTGCGAACCCGAAGGAACAGACGATGGTGTCCTTGGAGCAGTTGCCCGAGATCAGAACCGAGCTCTTCATCGGTGGCGAGACCTGCACCGCCGACGACACACTGCGAGTGATCGACCCGGCCGACGGGGTGTCGGTCGTCGGCTATGCCGCGGCGGCCAGCGCCAAGCAGGCCACGTCCGCGGTCGCTGCGGCCGATCGAGCATTCCCGGCGTGGGCGGCCCGTACGCCACAGGAGCGGGCCGCACTACTGACAGCGGCCCTCGCTCCCTTGGCGGACGACCGCTCGGCAACGGCGGAGGTGCTCACCCGCGAGAACGGCAAGATCCGCATGGAGTCGTTCATCGACTCCGTCGTGTTCGAGCACCGCTTCAACCTGGCCGTAGGGCTGACCGACGAACTCCAGCGCGTGACGCACCTGCCCGCGCCGCCGTACCGCACCGAGATCTCCTACCTGCCCCTGGGTGTTGTGACGATCATCGTGCCGTTCAACTGGCCGCTGGCGATCCTGGCTGCCTCGCTGCCGCAGGCGCTGCTGGCCGGAAACACCGTCGTGGTGAAGCCGCCACCCACCGCGCCGCTGGCCACCGTCCGCACCGTGCAACTGGTGGCGCAGTCGCTGCCCCCGGGTGTGCTGAACGTCGTCACCGGCACCGACGCGGAGATCGGTGCGGCGCTGATCCAGGACGATCGCGTCAAGAAGGTCTGTTTCACCGGCAGCCCAACCGGTGGCAAGCGGATCATGTCCATGGCCGCGGAGTCGCTGACCCGGGTGGCACTGGAACTGGGCGGCAACGATCCCGCGATCGTCCTCGCCGACGCCGACCTCGGTGCCGAGGCGATGCGGCGCCTCTTCGCCGGCGCCTTCGACTCCACCGGTCAGATCTGCATGGCGACCAAGCGCCTCTACGTACACCGGTCGCGCTACGACGAGGTGGTCGAGGGTCTTGCCGGGCTCCTCTCCGCGACCCGGTTGGGTCACGGCCTCGACGAGGGCGTGACCATGGGCCCGTTGCACAGCCGGCGACAACTGGAGTACGTCCGGGAACTCGCCGCACAGGCGCGCGGGTCCGGCGCCGAGGTCCGCGAGTTCGGGCAGGCTGTCGACGGGGCGGACATCTCCCGGGGCAACTTCCTCCGGCCGTCCCTGGTGCTCGACCCCTCCGACGACGCCCGCGTCGTGGTCGAGGAGCAGTTCGGTCCGACCCTGCCGATCCTGCCCTTCGACGACGAGGACGACGCCGTGGCGCGCGCCAACCACACCTGGTCGGGGCTCTGCTCCTCCGTCTGGACCGCGGACCTCGACCGGGCTGCGGCGCTCGCGTCGCGGCTGCGGACCGGCTACACCTTCGTCAACGCCCACGGCGCCGCTCACCTCGACGAGCGCGCCCCGTTCGGCGGCTTCAACCACAGTGGCATGGGCCGGGAAATGGGCATCGAGGGAGTCCGCGAATTCATGGACACCAAAGCGGTCGGTTTCCCTGTTTGACCCGCTCCGCGTCATACCCGCTACCAGATTCCAGCCCGGCCACCGCTCGGGTGGCCGGGCCACGGCCTCGCTGAGCCGCAGCCGATGATTAACATTGCGAGAGCGTGGGTGGCGGGCCACGGAACCCGTGGGTCACGATCCAGTGGGCGCGGGCTCTGCGGCGCGGAGCGCCGGCGGCGTCTCGTGTCCGAGTTCGTAGTGTCCGCGGCTCGACGCGGTGCCGGGTCGACGGGACGAGGTTGCCCGAGGGCTGGATCGTCCCGCCGGCTGTTCGCGAGCGTCGTCCACGGGCGCGCCGGGGTTCGATCACCCTGTGACCGTCAGCGGGAACGGTGCGGGTTGGTGATCACCAGTACCGGCCGGGGCGATTTCTCTATCAGGGCCAGCGGTAGGCTGCCGAGCAGGCGTTCAGCCACCGCAGGTCGGGTGCTGGACCCCACCACGATCAGATCGGCCTGCTGTTGGTCGGCGAAGTCCAGGATCTGTTGCAGGGGACGGCCGGACAGCACCGTCTGGCTCGCCTCGATCCCGACTGCGGCCAGCCGTTGAACCGCCGTCGAAGCGGCCCGCTGCGCCCGCTCGGCGAAGACGCTGCGAGGCGCCGCCGCCAGGCGCTCGAGTTCCACCTCGTCGACGGCGACCACGGCGACCGAGCCGCCGCTCTGCCGGATCAGATCCGCGACCGCGTCGACGACCCACGGTTGATCGGCCTCAGGATTGGCGCCTAGCACGATGTGCATGTCGTCCTCCGTTGCGTATGGCAGTGGGTTCTGCCCTGCTGATGGCGCCTGCGTTGATGCTGCGCCGCACGGTGCGCCCGATCACCACTGCTCTCGTACGGCGCCTGCGCGGTGGATCGAATACGGTGTGCTCTACACATCGATGATGTTAACCACGCATCGCGCCGGGGGGTCATCTCGGAGGCGAACGTCGAGGGGGAGGGCCTGTGGCGGACGCAGGGGCACCTGAGGAAACCGTCGAGCGTGGCGAGCCGACTCTCAAGCGGGTGATCGGCCCCGGTCTGCTACTGCTGTTCGTGGTCGGGGACATTCTCGGCACCGGGGTCTACGCGCTCACTGGCAAGGTCGCCGCCGAAGTGGGCGGAGCGGTGTGGCTACCGTTCCTGGTGGCGTTCGTGGTGGCGATCCTGACCGCCTTCAGCTACCTGGAGTTGGTGACGAAGTATCCGCGGGCGGCGGGTGCGGCGCTGTACACGCACAAGGCCTTCGGTATCCACTTCCTGACCTTCATGGTCACCTTCGCGGTGATGTGTTCGGGCCTCACCTCGGCGTCCAGTGCGTCGAAGGCGTTCGCCGGCAACTTCGCCGAGGCCTTCGACCTGTCGATCGGCGAGGGCCTCGGGCTCACCGCGGTGGCGGTTGCCTTCATGACGCTCATCGCCCTGGTCAACTTCCGGGGCGTGTCCGAGAGTGTCAAGTTGAATGTGGTGCTGACCTGCGTTGAGCTGACCGGTCTGCTCATCGTCATCTTCATCGGGGCTTGGGCGCTGGGCGGGGGCGACGGCGACATGTCCCGTCTGCTGGAGTTCGACTCACCGCCGGGCGAGAATGCGTTCTTCTCGGTGACCGCGGCCACCGCGCTGGCGTTCTTCGCGATGGTCGGCTTCGAGGACTCGGTGAACATGGCCGAGGAGACCAAGGATCCGGTCCGAATCTTTCCGAAGGTCATGCTGGCCGGGCTCTGTATCACCGGACTGGTCTACGTGCTGGTGTCGATCTCGTCGGTCGCCCTGGTCTCCCCGCAGGACCTCAGCGAGGGCGACGCGCCGCTGCTGAAGGTCGTCGCGGCCGGAGCGCCGGCCTTTCCCATCACCATCTTCGCCTTCATCACCATGTTCGCGGTGGCGAACTCCGCCTTGATCAACATGTTGATGGCCAGCCGGTTGCTGTACGGCATGGCCAACGAGGGCGTGCTGCCACGAATCCTTGGACGGGTTCATCCCACCAGGCGCACGCCCTGGGTCGGCATCGTGTTCACCACCCTGGTCGCCTTCGGGTTGATCTGGTTCGCCGATCTGACCGCGCTGGGCGGGACGACGTCGTTGCTCCTGCTCAGTGTCTTCACCGTCGTGAACGTCGCCGTACTGGTACTGCGCCGCGATCCCGTGGACCACACCCACTTCCGGGCCCCCACCGTCATCCCCGTGATCGGTGCGGTCTCGTGCGCGTACCTTGCCAGCCCGCTGTCCGGCCGGGCGAGCGACGACTACAGGGTGGCCGCCGTGCTGCTCGTCATCGGGGTGGTCCTCTGGGTCGCCACCACTGTGACCAACCGGTTCATCCTGCACCAGGACACCACCCCCGGCCCCGAGCGACAGTAAGGATCTCCGCTGGTCGATGCCGATGTGCGTGACGAAACGGATGCAGGCAGCTTCGCCGAGGGCCGGCACGGAGCAGGACGGTCGTGTCAGCGGTCGTGTCAGCGGCGTGGCGGAGGCGTGGCGGAACGGGTGCCGATAGTGGGTGCATGACGAACAACAGCCGGGTACGGGAGAACATCATGCGGAACTTCGACAGCCCCACCCCGATTATTGCTGTCCTGGACATTCCCGCCGGACGTGTCCAGTTCATCGCCGCAGAGCGGGCCGACACCACCGTCGAGGTTCTGCCCGCGAACGCCTCGAAGAGCCGCGATGTGAAGGCGGCGGCGCGGACCACTGTCGAGTACGGCGACGGCGTCCTGCGGATCAAGACCTCGGCGGCGGCGAAGAACCAGTTCCTCGGTCCCTCGGGCTCCATCGATGTGACCATCAACCTGCCTGCCGGATCCCGTATCGAAGCGAAGGCCGCGTGCTCCGAGGTCCGCGCCGTCGGGCGCCTTGGCGACGTCGCCTTCGACGGCGCGTACCGCCAGATCAGGATCGACGAGGCCGCGAGCGTCCGCCTCACCGCGGTCGACGGTGACGTCGAGGTCGGAAGGGTGTCCGGCTCCGCGCAGATCAGCACCGCGAGGGGCGACATCCGGATCACCGAGGCCGTACGCGGCACGGTGGTGCTCCGGACCCAGTCCGGCGACATCTCGGTCGCCGCCGCCACCGGTGTCTCGGCCGCCCTGGACGCCGGCACCGGCCACGGCCGCATCAGCAACACCCTCAAGAACGACGGCACCGCCCAACTCGATATTCACGCCACCACTTCCCACGGCGATATCACCGCCCGCAGCCTCTAGCAGGGCAGAACCGGCACTGCCGGACCGGGCTCGTCGCGATCGAGACCCTCTCGGTCCGACGGAGGGACGCGCTGATCGTGGCAGTTCCGGTGCGGCTTCCTCCCGACCCACGCCGATTCCGGATCCGATTCCGATTCCGGATCGGGATCCGGATTCGGGATCTGGATGGCAGCTACGCTGAGGCCGTGAACGACTTCGTGCTCAGGCGATGGGACTTGGAGCCGTATCCGGGTGATCAGGCGCCACCTCACGTGCACCATCGTTCCGATGAGGCGTTCTGCGTCCTTCGTGGTCGCCTCGAGGTGCTGGTCGGCGATACCCGTCGCGTTCTCGAGCAGGGTGAATTTCTGACCGTCACTGCCGGGACCACCCACACGTTCGCCACTGTCGACACAGCCGGCGCGCAAGTGCTCGTGGTGATGACTCGGGAGGTGGACGAGCTTGTCCAGGCGCTGCACGCGGCGCCGACAGATGAAGACCGAGCCAACGTCTGGGCTCGTTACAACTCCGAGGTCGTTGAGCTCTCCGGCCACTCGTCCGCCCCGGAGTGACAGCCGCACGCATCGTGTTCGGCAATTGGTGCGCCTCGCCTCGACTTGTCACCTCACCAGCTTGCGGTGCTACGACGGCAGGTCAGCCATCCGCGTCTCGAACGGGTCCGCGGTGGTCGGGGTGATGGCGCGGGCGCCCGGTGCCCCTGGCCCGGGACCCACCAACTCGGCCATCGGGCGCGGCGACCAAAGGGCGTATTGACTGCCTCCTATCGGCCCATCTAACGTATGACGACTGACGTACATCGATCGCGCGCACCGGACGGCGCCGGGCCGTGAGGCGTACGCGAGTGTCGCGGCGGCCACCGCAGCACCGCGTAGGCCCTTACCACGTGTTCGAGCCGAAAGCTGACGACGAGATGTCTGAGCGTCCTGTCGAAACACCCACGATGGCGGCGATCGCCGCCGATCTCGTGCTGCCCGCCGGTACCACCTCGCGGGTCGGCCCGATCACCGGCGTCGCCGGCTGGTGCGTCGACGTCAGTGGAGGCAGCTCGGCCGACGGGACCCCGCTGATCATCGGAGCTGTTCCGGCGGTACCAACCAACGCTGGGCCCTTCCGTAACGACACCGTTCGCCACTTGGAGACCCCACCATGACAGAAACGACCCGAAGGAAACTTCTCACCGCCGCTGCGGCGGGAGCTGGGGCCGCGCTGTTGCCGACCGGCTGGACCGCGGCGGCCACGGCCGGTGCGGTGGCGCCGCCGCAGGTGCTGGCCGCGGGTGATATGGCGCTGTGGTACGACGAGGGCGCGGGTACGGACTGGTTGCGGGCGCTGCCGATTGGCAACGGTCGCCTGGGCGCGATGGTGTTCGGGAACATCGACACCGAGCAGCTACAGCTCAACGAGGACACGGTCTGGGCCGGTGGGCCGCACGACTCCAGCAATTCTGCCGGGGCGGCCAACCTCGGCGAAATCCGGCGGCGGGTCTTCGCCGACCAGTGGACCTCGGCCCAGGACCTGATCAACCAGACAATGTTGAGCAGGCCCGTCGGGCAGTTGGCGTACCAGACGGTCGGCAACCTTCGACTGTCGTTCGGTTCGGCCAGTGGGGCGTCGCAGCACAACCGGACGCTGGACCTGACCTCGGCCGTGGCCTCGACGACATATGTGTTGAACGGGGTGCGGTATCAACGGGAGGTGTTCGCCAGCGCGCCGGATCAGGTGATCGTGGTCCGGCTGACCGCAGACCGGGCCAGCTCCATCACGTTCAGCGCCACCTTCGACAGTCCGCAACGGACGACGGTGTCGAGTCCGGATGGCACGACGATCAGCCTGGATGGCATCTCCGGCAACATGGAGGGCCTCAGCGGACAGGTGCGGTTCCTGGCGTTGGCGAACGCCACGGTGACCGGTGGCACCGTGACCAGTTCGGGTGGCACTCTGCGCGTGGCCGGCGCCACCAGCGTGACACTGCTGGTGTCGATCGGCACCAGCTACGTCAACTACCGCACCGTCAACGGCGACTACCAGGGCATCGCGCGTAGCCACCTCAACGCCGCCCGCAGCGTCGGCTTCGACCAGCTGCGGGCCCGGCACGTCGCCGACCATCAGGCGCTGTTCAACCGGGTGACGATCGACCTGGGTCGCACGTCCGCGGCCGACCAGACGACGGATGTGCGGATCGCGCAGCACGCGAGCGTGAACGACCCACAGTTCTCGGCGCTGCTGTTCCAGTTCGGCCGGTATCTGCTCATCGCCTCCTCACGGCCGGGCACCCAGCCGGCGAACCTGCAGGGGATCTGGAACGACTCGTTGTCCCCGTCCTGGGACTCGAAGTACACCATCAACGCGAACCTGCCGATGAACTACTGGCCCGCCGACACGACCAACCTGTCCGAATGTTTCCTGCCGGTCTTCGACATGATCAAAGACCTGACCGTGAGCGGTGCCAGAGTGGCCTCGGTGCAGTACGGTGCCGGCGGCTGGGTGGCGCATCACAACACCGACGGGTGGCGGGGCGCGTCGGTGGTCGACGGGGCCCTGTGGGGCATGTGGCAGACCGGCGGCGCCTGGCTGGCGACGATGATCTGGGAGCACTACCAGTTCACCGGGAACGTCGACTTCCTGCGCGCCAACTATCCGGCGATGAAGGGGGCCGCGCAGTTCTTCCTCGACACGCTGGTCGCCCATCCGACGTTGGGCTATCTGGTCACGAACCCGTCGAACTCGCCGGAGTTGCCGCATCACGCCAACGCCAGCGTCTGCGCCGGCCCGACCATGGACAATCAGATCCTGCGGGATCTGTTCAACGGTTGCGCACGAGCCAGCGAGATCCTCGGCGTGGACGCCAGCTTCCGTACCCAGGTGCTGACTGCTCGGGACCGGTTGGCGCCGACCCGGGTCGGCTCGCGCGGCAACGTGCAGGAGTGGCTGGCCGACTGGGTGGAGACCGAGCGCACCCACCGGCACGTCTCCCACCTGTACGGTCTGCATCCGAGCAATCAGATCACCAAGCGGGGCACGCCGCAGTTGCATCAGGCCGCGCGGCAGACGCTGGAATTGCGCGGTGACGACGGGACCGGCTGGTCACTGGCCTGGAAAATCAACTTCTGGGCCCGGCTGGAGGACGGCACCCGCGCGCACAAGCTCCTCCGTGACCTGGTACGCACGGACCGGCTCGCACCGAACATGTTTGATCTGCACCCGCCGTTCCAGATCGACGGGAACTTCGGCGCTACCTCGGGCATTGCCGAGATGCTGCTCCACAGCCACAACGGTGAGTTGCACGTACTGCCGGCGCTGCCGTCGGCCTGGTCCACCGGCAGCGTCACCGGCCTGCGCGGCCGCGGCGGGTACACCGTCGGCGCCACCTGGACGAGCAGCAGGACCGAGGTCGCGGTCACTCCTGACCGCGCCGGCACCGTCCGGGTGCGTAGCCGGATCTTCGCCAGCACCTTTGAACTGCGCGACGAGACGAGTGGCGTACAGGTCCAGCCGACCCGGTTGGAGACCGATCTCGTCGAGTTCGCCGGCCTGGCCGGGCACACCTACCGCGCGTCCGCGGCGAGGTCCGGGCCGGTGGAGAGCGGCGTGTCATACCGGCTGCTGGCTCAGCACAGCGGCAAGGCCGCCGACATCAACGGTGCGTCCACCGCCGCCGGTGCGCAGTTGATCCAGTGGCAAACCAGCAGCGGTCTGAACCAGCAGTTCGAGTTCCTGTCCTCGGACGGCGGCTACCATCGGATCCGGGCACGGCACAGCGGTCTGGTCCTACAGCCCGCCAGCAACAGCACCGGCGCCGACATCACCCAGCAACCCGACACCAATGCCGCCAACCAGCAGTGGCGGGTAGAGGACCAGGGCGGCGGGGTGGTCAGGCTGGTCAACCGGCAGAGCGGCCTGGCCATGGACGTGTGGCAGGCGTCGACGGCCGACGGCGCGCGTATCTCTCAGTGGACGCCTTCCACCAGCGCCAACCAGCGATTCCAGCTCCAACGGGTCTAGAGCCTGGCCTAGGTCCAGCAGCACCACAGGTACACACGATCCAGAGGCGGCCCCGGCATCATGCCGGGGCCGCCTGATCGGACGAACGCTACGCTCGTGCCCAGCGTTGGTTGGTGCCCCCGTGACAACTCCATACGATGATCGTGGTGCCGTTGGCGGTGCCGCCGCCGTTGACGTCCAGGCACAGCCCGGTCTGGGCGTTGCTGATCGTGCCGTTGCTGTTGAGGTTCCACTGCTGGTTGGCGCCGCCGTGGCAGTCCCAGATCTGCGCCCGGGTGCCGGCGGCGGCGTTGGGCGCGACGTCCAGGCACTTGCCCATCACCTGCAGGGCCGCACCGTTCTGGGTGAACTGCTGGTTGGCGTTGGTGTGGCAGTCCCAGATCTGCATCTGTGCCCCGTTGGCCGAGGAAGCCTGGCTGACATCCAGGCAGCGACCGGCTCCCTCGTTACGCAGCCGGTTGCCGGTCGGACCCGGCGTCGGAGTGGTCGGACCCGGCGTCGGGTTGGTCGGACCCGTCGTCGGCGTGGTGCCCTGGAACTGCGCGAAGAACCGCCACACCTCTGCCTTGGTCCAGGTCCGGGCGCCGTCCTCACAGCCAGAGCATCCGTCCACCGGAGCTGGCCCGTGGCCGCTGTCGTATGCGGCCCACTGCACCGGGTACCCCGCCCGGCATGAGTAGAGGGTGGTGAAGTGTTGTCCGCTGCCCTGCGAGGGTTCGCGCGGGCTCTGGGCGGCGCAGCCGTTGTTCCGCACGAACGTGTCACGCAGGGAACGTCCCTGGGAGATGTTGAGGACGTTGTCCGAGACGCCGTGGAGGCCGAAGTAGGCGATCGGCTGGGTGCCGCCGCTGCACCCGCTCAGCTGGGCGCCGGAGTAGGCTGCCACCGCTCGGAAGACGTTGGCTCGGGCGCACGCGAGTGCATAGCTCATGCCGCCGCCGTAGCTGAAACCGAGGGCGAAGCGCTGCGTCGTGTCGACGCAGAGGGCATCCTCGATCCGCCTGAGCATGTCGTCGACGAAGGTGACGTCCTGACCGCCGGAGTTGGCCCAGCCGTTGCCGAGGCCCTGCGGCGCGACCAGGATCGCACTGTTGTTCGACTGTTCCTGCATTCCGTAGTAGGACCAGGTGCTTCCACTGGTCCCGCCCGAGGAGACGTCGTTCATGGTGCCGCCCCGCCAGTGGAAGGCGAAGATCAACCGGTACGGGTTGCTGTTGTTGTAGTTGGCGGGGACCCGGAGGATGAAGCTGCGATTCTGGCCGCTGCTCTGGATCGTGTGCGTACCACTGTTCAACCCCGGCGCCTTGCCACATCCGGCCGTTGCCGCGAGGGTGACAGTGTCCGCGGTCGCCGATCCCAGCCGGATGCCGGTGACGCCGGCACTGGCGAGAACGAGTGCCACGGCGACTGCGATCAGCGTCCGCCAACGGTGTCGATTGGTGCCGTCTCGCATAGGTGCTCCCATTCCTCGTAGTGTGGCGACTCAGCGGTAGCCGGCCGCGACGATGTTTGCCTGTACCGCACTCTCCGTCGCGTCGGACGCGTTGGCCGGGGTTCCTGGACCTGCCTTCTCCGGGGTGGCGCCCGCACTCCAGGCCGGACCTGGGCTCAGGGGCCGGGGATCGAGTCGTGGCGGTAGCCGGAGGCCTCGGTGGACAGCGGAGCGGGGGAGGCCGGAGCCGCTGACGCCGGTTGAACGACGACCGCGAGCGACAGTAGCGGGCCTGGCGATCGCCCCGATGATCGATCTACTGCGACGCATGCCGTCTCCAGATTTCGGCGGAACATGGCTGCGACCACGGGCACGGGAAGCCGCGCACCCGGCGCGTCAGGGGTGCCTGGGCGCGCGGAGAGCGTGCGTGTGCCGGTCAGATCGTCATGCCGTCCGCCGCGACGGGCAGTCAGGTCCGCAGGTCCGCAACGCGGCGACATGTCTGATGTATCGCCGGACCTCGTGGTCTGCTCGGTCAGCATGCATTGGACATCAAGAAAAGTCAATATATGACCTGTGGAGGGCAAAGGGCCGGACCCGCTCCTGGTCGGATGCGCAGGATTGCCGCGAATCATCTGACCATTGCCCTCCTGATAGGTCGGGATTCCGCCACGTCCACCCCTTCGCCGTCACCGCCGCTCGCCTGGGCGGCCTTCGCGGCGGCCTGGGGGAGCCGCTGCCAGCGGTTCCGGCATCCCGCCCGGACGGACCGCCGAACCCTGGTGCGCCAGCCCGCCGATAGTGGAACGGATCGTTCCGGTCTGCTACACTGAAGGCAGAACGAAGCATTCCGTTCCGAAGGAGCACCGAGATGACCGACACCGCGATCCGCCCGTTCCGCGTCGAGATCCCGCAGACCGCCCTCGACGACCTCGACGCCCGGCTCGCCCGCACGTCCTGGCCGGCCGAACTGCCCGGCACCGGCGACGCGTACGGGATGAGCACCGACCGGGTGCGAGCTCTCGCCGAGAGGTGGCGGGACGGGTTCGACTGGCGGGCCGTCGAGGCCCGGCTGAACGCCCACCCGCAGTTCGTCACCGAGATCGACGGCGAGCAGATTCACTTCCTGCACGTCCGATCGCCCCGGGCGGACGCCACCCCGCTGGTGCTCACCCACGGCTGGCCCGGCTCGGTCAGCGGGGCGATCACGTCCAGGTACTCCAGTACCGAGCCGGGCCAGCCG
>NZ_JADPUN010000161.1 GCF_015690345.1 Plantactinospora alkalitolerans
GGTCGACCGCGGTGACGGATACCGTCACACAGACACCGCCGAGCGTGCCACCCTGCTCGACCCCGGACGCGGCGGCCGATCGCAGGGCGGGGACGATCTCCGGGGCGGCGGCCACCGTGAGTTTCGCCTGACCCGTGCAACCCGTCCCGGCCAACTGCTGGTAGCCGAGGGAAACCCCGGACACGACGGCAACAACCGCCACCGCAACGGCGGTGGCGCCTGCCCCACGGAAACGTCTACGTATGCGATGGCGGCCCGACACGGGCTCAATACTGGACACCGAAACCCGTTGTGGCCAGCCATGTCCGGTCGAAACCCCAGAAAAGCGAGCATTCGCAGAGTTTCGCTACCTCACGTCGCCACTGGGCGGCAGATAGTAGCGAAATCACCGGCGACGGGGTTCAGGCCGGCAGGGTGACGACCCGCCGCTCGGCGGCTGCGGTGCGGGCCGCCTCGATGACCCGAAGCGTCAGCACCGCACCGGCCGGATCGACCGGGAAATCGCCGTCGCCACGCAGCGCATCGCGTACCTCGGCATAGAACTGCTCGTAGCGGCCCCGTTCGGTGGGGATCCGCTCGAGCTGGTCGTTGACACCGAGCAGGCCGGCGTCGGATTCTGGCTCGACACCCCAACCCGGAGCGCCGGGACGCATTCCGGAAATCACCTGTGGCTCCTGCACATCGAGCCCGTACTTCGTGAAAGTGGCCTGGTCGCCGAGGACCCGGAAGCGGGGGTTGCGGGTACCGGCCAGCGCCGAGGCCCACAGGTGCGAACGCACCCCGTCGGCGTGCCGCAGTGCGACGAAGCTGTCGTCGTCGACCGCCACTCCGGCACGTCGCCGGTCCAGCTCCGCATAGACCTCGGTCACCGGGCCGAACAACTGGAGCGCCTGATCGACGATGTGCGCGCCGAGGTCGTACAGCAGGCCGCCGGCCTCGGCAGGATCGCCGAACTCACGCCAGTTCTCCTTCGGCTTCGGCACCCAGCGGTCGTAGCGGGACTCGAACCGGAACACGCTGCCCAGCCGGCCGGAGGCGAGCACCTTACGCACGGTCAGGAAGTCCGAGTCGAGCCGGCGGTTCTGGAACACCGTCAGCCCGACGCCCGCCTGCTCGGCGGCCCGGACCACCTGCTCGGCCTCGGCCGAGGTGGGCGCGAACGGCTTGTCCACGACCACCGGCGTACCCGACTCGACGGCCCGCAGTGCCAGCGGCACGTGGGTCCGGTTGGGGGTACTGACCACCACCAGGTCGAGCGAGTCGACCTGGTCGAACAGCTCGTCGGCGGTCGGCACGACCCGCGCCTGCGGGTAACCGGCTCGGGCCCGCCGGGCACGTTCCGGGTCGCCGGTGACGATCGTCGCGACGGAGAGGCCGGGCGTGGCATCCACCAGCGGGGCGTGGAAGCGCTGCCCACCGATGCCGTACCCGAGAATGCCGACGCGGAGTTCGGCGGAAGAGGCATGGCCCATGGCGCCCATTTAAGCTCTCCGGCCGGTCCGACGCGGCGCTTCCCGGCACCGGGGTGACGCTTCCCACTCGGTACCGCACCCGGCCCGTCCGGCCCCTCACCCGGCCATCCGGCACCGCACCCCGGCCATCCGGCGCCTCGGGCGGCGTGGAACGCCGATGGAAGGAGAACGGAAACCGTCGGGCCGCACCCTGGGCGCATGTCACCACCACCGGATGCCGACAGCCCACAGCTACGCTTCGCGATACTCGGTCCGGTACGGGTCTGGCGGGACGGTCAGGTGGTACGGCTGAACGGAGTTCGGCCGCGAACGCTGCTCACCGCCCTGCTGCTCGAACCCAACCGGCCGGTCTCGCTCGACGTACTCACCGAACTGCTCTGGGACGGCCCCCCACCGGCCTCCGCCATCGCCAACCTGCGGACCTACGCGACCCGGCTCCGTATGGCGCTGGGCGGCTCCCCCGGAGCCGAGCGGGGCCGGCTCGCGACCAGCGGCGGCGGATACCTGCTGCGGGTCCGGCCGGACGAACTGGACCTGCTGGTGTTCACCGAGCGGCTCCGCCTGGGGCGCACCGCGCTCGCCGAGAACGATCCGGTCCGGGCCGGGACGCAGTTGGCCGCCGCCCTGGCACTGTGGCGCGGTGACGCGGCCGGCGACGTGCCTCGAACGCTGGCCCTGACCGCGCGGCTGAGCGCCCTCGACGAGATGCGTCAACTCGCGGTCGAGTCTCATCTGCGGGCGCGCCTGGCCCTCGGCGATGGTGACGAACTCGTCGACGAGCTGCGGCGCCTCATCCGGATGTACCCGACCCGGGAAACCCTCTGGGGGCAGCTGATGCTGGCGCTCTACCGCCGGGGCGATCTGGCGACGGCACTGGCCATGTACGGGCGGGCCCGGTCGGCGCTGCGCGACCAGCTCGGGATCGAGCCCGGACCGCAGCTGGTCGGCCTGCACCGGGCCATCCTCAACCGCGACCCGCGGCTCGGGCCGTCGTCGACCTGGCTGAACTGGGCCGCGTCGGTGGGCCCGCACTGCGAGCACTGTCACAGGCCCGAGCGCCCCGTGCGGCACGGCTGAGCGCCGACGGCCGGGCGCACCCGACCGCACCGGGCGAACCAGGACCGGAGCCGCTCCGGAACGGACGCGATCGGAGACCGGACTCATCCCCGGGGCAGTCGTCGGCGTACCACCCCGAGCAGGCGGTTCGCGGGAAGGTAACCCCAGCTCCGGGAGTCCGTACTCCGGGCCGGGTTGTCCCCGAGGACGACCAGGTTCCCCTCGGGGACCGGTGTTCCGGCCGGGACGCCGAGTACCGGCGCCACCACCGCCGGCACCGAGTCGCCCGGTACGGCCGCGGCGCGCTTGATCACCCAGTCCCGCTCCTGGAGTCGGCCGGACAGCGGCGGAAGCGCCCATCGACCGTCGAACCCGGACCGCTCGATCACGACGATGTCACCCGCCCGGACCCGTCGAGCGGAGATCCGCCGTACCAGCACCCGGTCGCCCGGGACCAACGTCGGCGTCATGCTCGGCCCGTACACCTCCAGCAGGGCGAGATGCCGGCGCAGGATCCAGCCCGAGATGGCCAGCCCGCAGAGCCCCAGCAGCACACCGGCGGCGGCGGTCACCCAGACCGGGGCGCTGCCGTCGCCGAGCCACCGGCCCAGCTCGATCGGCCAGTCCGGGCCAGCCGGCCAGGCCATCTCAGCGCACCCCCACACTGTGCGGGGAGTCCGTCAGGTAACCCTGGGCCTGTAGCTGGAACATCTGCGCGTACCGGCCGTCCGCGCGAAGCAGTGTCGCGTGGTCGCCCTGTTCGACGACCCGCCCGCCGTCGAGCACGACCAACAGGTCCGCGTCCCGGACCGCCCCGAGCCGGTGCGAGACGAGCAGACTGGTACGTCCGGCGCGGAACTGCCGAAGCCCCACGTGGATGTCGTACTCGGCCTCGGCGTCCAGGCCGGCGCTCGGCTCGTCCAGGATCAGCAGGTCCCGCTCGCCGCGCAGGTACGCACGGGCCAGGGCGAGCCGTTGCCACTGCCCGCCGGAGAGCGGAACGCCCACCCCACCTCCGGAGGCAGCGGTCTCGTCGGACGTGGCGCCGTCCTCGGACTCGGCATGGTCGTCCGGGAACAGCCGGGACAGCAGGGTCTGGTAGCCGCGCGGCAGGTTGGTGATGGTGTCGTGCACACCGGCACGACGGGCGGCAGCGGAAATCCGGGACTCGTCGCCGAGCGCGTCGAGATCGCCGAGACCGATGTTGTCCGCCGCGCTGAGGTCGTACTCCATGAAGTCCTGGAAGACGGCGCCGATCCGCCGACGCAGCTCGGCCGGGTCCAGGTCGCGCAGGTCGACACCGTCCCAGAGCACCGCACCGCGATCCGGGTCGTAGAGGCGGCACAGCAGTTTGACCACCGTGCTCTTGCCCGCGCCGTTGCGTCCCAGCAGCGCGACCGACCGGCCGTACGGAATGGTCAGGTCGAGCCCGCGAAGGGTCCACGGATGGTCGGGCGAATAGCGGAACCACACGTCCCGGAACTCGATACCCACGCGCAGCGGCGCCGGTCGGTGCGTTCCGGCCGTCGAGGTGTCGGCCGGTGTCGGCAGGTCGGGTCCGCTCGCCAGCACGGCGCGGTAGTGCCCGAAGAGCAGTAGCTGCTGGTGTGCCGTGGAGATCTCGGTGACCAGGCCCGTGGTGCCCGCCTGCACTCCGGCCACGGCGGCGACCAGCAGCGCCACGTCGCCGGCCGTGATGCTTCCCCGGGCCGCCGCGTGGAGCGCCCACAGCAGGGCCACTCCGCTGGTGACGGCGGCCAGCAGTCCGAGTCCCGACTGGTACCTCAGCTCCCGCCGGTCCATGGTGCGGTGCTCCGCGTTCGCGGTACGTCGCTCCGTGGCCATCCGCTCGCGCAGGTAGCGGCCGACACCGAACAGCCGGAGCTCCTTGGCCGCCTGCACGCTGGTCAGGAGTTGCTGGTAGAACGACTCCCGACGCTGGACCGGCCCGATCCGCCAGAGCAGGGCCGCCCAGCGCCGCGACAGCGCCAGCTCGGCGGCGAGCGCGGGTGCGGCGGCAGCCACCACCGCGACCGCGAGCCACGGGCTGATCAGGAACAGGGCGCCCAGGAATCCCAGCACGGTGACCAGGCCACGGCCCACCCCGAGCGCGCCGGCGACGACGGCGCCCGGTGCGATCCCGCCGGCTTGATGGGCCAGCCGCAGCCGGTCGAGGAAGGCGGGTGCCTCGAACCGGGCCAGGCCGACGAAGCCCTCGGCCGCGGCGAAGAGCCGGTCCTGGGCCAGAAGTCCGGTCCGGCGTTGCATGTCCTGTCGGGCGTACCGCTCGAGGTGCGGCACCAGGCCGGCACCGACCCCGACCGCCGCCAGGCCGAGACCGATCGGAAGAAGGTCCCGGAACGGCGCCGGCCGGGCCACCCCGTCCAGCGCCAGTTTGGTCAGCCAGGCCAACGCGACCGGCAGCACCGAGCCGAGCAACGCGAGTCCGGCCTGACCGACCAGCGTGTGCCAGCCGGCACGCCAGGCCAGGGCCAGCGCACCCAGCAGACCGGTGCCGACCCGCATAGC
Organism: Plantactinospora alkalitolerans; assembly: GCF_015690345.1. Lineage (GTDB taxonomy): Bacteria > Actinomycetota > Actinomycetes > Mycobacteriales > Micromonosporaceae > Plantactinospora > Plantactinospora alkalitolerans. Next base: position 5,058 of record NZ_JADPUN010000161.1, read on the forward strand.
CTGGTCCGGTTCATCGACCACCGTGGACACCCGGCTCACGCCCCGACAGGAAGCTTCAGCTGATCCAGTTCGGTACCGCTGCCCAGCACCAGGCCCGCGTCGTCCAGCACGGCGAAGGCGGGGAAGCCGTGTACGCCCAGCGCCGCGCTCACCGGCCCGTTCCGCGTTTCGAGCACGACCCTGGCCACCGGACGGAGCGCCGCGAATTCCTCGGTCGGGCTCTCGTCCGTCACCACTACCGCCAGCACCCGGTCGCGCCCGCCGGGAAACTCCCCGGCCCGGCTGACGAATCCGGGGAGCCGCTCCGCACAGGCGCCGCAGCCGGGCGAGAAGACCCCGACCAGGGTGGATCCGACGAGGGTGCTCCGGGAGACCAGTTCACCGTCGGTGGTGGTCGCCTCGAACGCGTCGGCCCGGGCGCCGGCCGGACGCATCACCTCGGCTCCGCCGACCGCTGCCCGGGCAATCAGGTCCGAGTGTTCACGCAACCTTCGGATCACCCCAATTGTCAACACTAGGTCGAGCACGCACAGCGCCCCGACGAACAGGACGAGCGCGAGAAGGAAGGGCATCACATGGATCTCCTAACGGAACGGACGGGTACGTCCCCGACAGGCCGCCGGGAACGGACCCGCGCCAACGGGCTGCCGGTCAGCCGCAGTACTGGCAGGCCTGGCACACCACGCCCTGCCAGGTGGCGCAGCAACTCCGACAGATCCTGCTGCTGCCCGAGTAACACTGCTCGGTCCAGCAGGGCAGTGCCCCTGCTTTCGCCTGCGGGACGAACCGGGTGAGCACCCGGTCCCCCAACGATCCGATCCAATTCATCATCTTCGGTCTTCTTTCCGCTCACGACACTTCCCGATTCCTGACGTGCGCTTTCCTTCGCATTCCGCCAGACCGGGAAGCGCTCCAGGTTGTCAGGAACAGGATGCGCTGGATCCGCTGCAGTAGCAGGTCGCGGGCGGCGGGCTGTTGCAGCAGCACCTGCGGTTGCCGGAACCGCACCAGCCGGAGTTTCCGCAGTAGCGGGCGGCGGCGCGCGACTGGGGAACCAACCGGGCGATCATACGGTCGCCCAGGTCCACGATCGTACGGATCATGACTCACCTCCTTTCGAGAATCCGCTCCATCCACCCTAGGACGGCGCCGTACACGAAATATGTCTGCCAAATACATGAGGATCGACGGGGGGTTCGACAATGGAATTTCGAATACTGGGTCCGATAGAGGTTGAACACCATGGACTGCCGGTCGTGGTGGGCCGACGTCAGGAACGCTGCCTACTGGGACTCCTGCTGTTGGAGGCGAGTCGGCCGGTACCGATCCCCCGGCTGGTCGACCTGCTGTGGCACGGGGAGCCACCGGCCACCGCCACGGCGGTGCTGAGCACGTACGTGTCCCGGCTGCGTACGGCGCTCAACTCCGGCGCGGACGGGTGCGGCGACGCGCTGGTCCGGCGCGGCGACGGATACGCGCTCGAGATCGACGTGGCGGCCGTCGACGCGCACCGGTTCGTCCGGCTGGTCGAACAGGCCCGGACCGCCGTTGGTGTCGAGCGGTCACGGCTACTGCGCGAGGCGCTCGGCCTGTGGCGCGGTACGCCGCTGGCCGATGCCGCGACACCACTGCGGGAGCGGGTCTGCGCTGGACTGGATCGGCTGCGCAGGTCCGCGATGCTGCTCCGGATCGAGACGGACCTCGCGCTGGGCGGTCACGAGGAACTGCTCGGCGAGCTGACCGAACTGGTCGAGCGGGATCCACTGGACGAGACGCTGGCCGGCCATCTGATGATTGCGCTCTATCGGGCGGGCCGGCGGCAGGACGCGCTCCAGACGTACCACCGGACGCGGGAGCGGCTCGCGGAGGCGCTGGGCCTGGATCCGGGCCACCGGCTCGGCGCGCTGGCCCGGGCGATTCTGCGCGCCGACCCCGTCCTGGACCCGTGCCCGGTCGGAACCGACACCGACACCGACCGCGACGGCAACAGCAACGGCAACGGCAACGGCAACGGCAACGGCAACGACCCGTCGGCGCCGCCGGCCGGAAACCGGGCGGCCACGTACGACGGAGTTCCGCCGAGACCGCTGGGCGTGCCGGCACAACTGCCGCCGAAACTGTCCGTCTTCGTCGGTCGGGATCCGGAACTCGACCAGCTCGACGCCGCCCTGCTGCCGGGGCGGGACGAACCGACCGGAGTACTGATCGCGGTGGTCTCTGGAACCGCCGGAGTGGGCAAGACGACGCTTGCCGTGCACTGGGCGCACCGGCAGGCCGACCGGTTCCCCGACGGGCAACTCCACGTCGACCTGCGCGGTTTCGAACCGACCGGCTCGGTGCTGGAGCCGGCCCGGGCGCTCCGGGGATTCCTGACCGCGCTCGGGGTGCCACCCCAGCGGATTCCGGCGGAGCTGGTCGAGCAGGCCGCGCTCTACCGGAGCCTGCTCACCGGCCGACGGATGCTGATCATGCTGGACAACGCCGCGGACGCCGAGCAGGTCCACCCACTACTGCCCGGCTCCCCCGGCTGCGCGGTGATCGTGACCAGCCGTAACCGGCTGTCGGGACTGGTGGCCACGGCGGGTGCCCGTCCGCTTCTGCTGGACCTGCCGCCGGCCGCCGAGGCCCGGCAGCTCCTGATCCGCCGGATCGGCGCCGACCGGGTAGCAGCCGAACCCGCGGCGGTGGACGAACTCATCTCGCACTGCGCCCGGCTGCCCCTGGCGCTGGCCGTCGCGGCCGCCCGGACCGCTGCCAATCCCACCTTTCCGCTGCGGGCGCTGGCCCGGGAGCTGCGGTCGACCGACAGCAGACTCGCCGGATTCGCCGACGGGGACACGGGAACCGACGTCCGGGCCGTCTTCTCGTGGTCGTACCAGACCCTCAGTCCTCCGGCGGCACGCCTGTTCCGGCTGCTCGGGCTCCATCCTGGACCCAACATCGGCACCTCGGCCGCGGCCAGCCTGCTCGGTGTTCCGGTCGAGGAGGTACGCCCGTCGCTGGCCGAACTGAGCCGGGCGAACCTGCTCGTCGAACGCACCCCGGGCCGGTACGGCTGCCATGACCTGCTCCGCGCCTACAGCGCCGAACTGGCCCGCGAACTGGAACCCGAGGCCGAGCGGGCGGAGGCCATCCGCCGGGTGCTCGACCACTACCTGCGCACCGCCCACGCGGCGGCCCGGTCCTGGCAGTTCGCCTGGACGATCGCGCCGGGCTGGGACCCGCCCGATCGGGCGCGGTCCCGCACGGGGCCGCCACGACCTGACCCGGTCGCCGGCAGGGCCGAGGTGGCACACGGCCCTCCTGCCTGCGTCCCGGACCCGTCCACGGGTACGCCCTTCGACGCGTCCGAAGTTGCCGGCGCGGTACGACGTCGATGGACATGACGGCATCCGGCAGGTCTGGTCCGAGGCCCGACCGGCCGGTCAGCGGTCGAGCGCGGTGCTGAGACGACGCGCCTCGGCCACCAGCCGGCTGGCTCCACCTCGGGCGGCGACCTCGGCCAGCCGGGGCACCTCGATCCACACGCCGGTCGCGGTCGCCGTCTCCGCCGCCAGGGTGAGCAGGTCCGGAGTGCCGCGTGGTGGCTTCGGCGCGGCCAGCAACGCCGGCAACGCGGCGGCGAGCAGCCGCCAGACGCTGAGCCGGGCGCCCGCCATCGCCACGTCCCGGAGCGGCTCGACGCACCGGGTCAGCGTGAGCATGCCTCCCGCGCCGAGTTCGCCGACCTGCCGGCCGACGGCTCCCGGGTCGAGGTCACCGGCGGCGGCGAGCAGCAGCAGGGCGTCGACGGCGGCGGCCCGGTCGGACCGGTGCCGGGCACCGAGTCCGTAGGCCAGGGCGAGGTCGAGGGCCACGCCGCCCGGTCCGGTGCACTCGGCGATCAGCGGCAGAACGCCCGCGGCACCCTGGACGCCCAGGTCTGCGGCGCTGCTGACGTCGGTCAGCGCGTACGCCGCGACAAGTTCCCGGTAGCCGGGCAACACCGCCGGCCAGAGCAGCGACCAGCCGGCGCAATGGTGGGGGAACCGCACCACCCGACCATTCAGCAGCCCGAGCGGATCGTCGAACCGCTCGGCGTCGGGGCCGCGCCCGGAAGGCGGTGCCTCCGGCGGGCTGAGCTCGACCTGCACCCGTTCGGCGGACAGGCGGGGGTCTCCGAAGTAGTAGGAGGTGCTCCGTTGGAACCGCACCGTGACGACCTGGGACTGCGGCCGGGGTAGCCCGCCGGAGCGCAGCCAGGCGGCGAGCCGGCCACCGCCCGGCGTACCGAGTGCGGCGGCGCGGTCCGCCAACGCGTCGTCGACGACGGGCGGCAGTCGCAGCAGCGCCTGGGTCAGGTCCCAGGGCCACGGCACCTCGTCGCCCAGGGCGGCCAGTCGATCGTGCAGCACGGACGGGTCGAGGACGCCGGACGCCTGGGTGGGCGCCGCGAGCAGGCCGACGGACCGGGTCGGGCCGAGCTGCGTACCGATCTCCGCCAACCGGACCCGGAGCAGCCGGTGGGCGGGTGCGACCCGGGGATCGTACGCCTGGGACCGTCGGGCGGCACCGAGCAGACCGTTCCACCAGCCTTGACCGACGCTGGTCCCGGTCGGTTGGAGGTCGGCCCGCAACAGGCGGCCGAGCTCACCGTGCAGGCAGGACGGATCCCAGCGGTGCTCCTCGACCTGCTGCGGGTGCCGGTCCAGCACCGGCGTCAACGCCCGGGTCAGCCGGGGGTGGTCAGTGCCGGCAAGCCGGACCACCCCGTCGAGGATCCGCTCCAGCCCGAGCGCCGTGATCCGGGTGCTGAGCAGGGTGGCGACCTCCTCGGCCAGCTCGTCCGGGTCGGTGATCGGCGGCGGTGCCGGTGCCGGTGGCGGCGGTGCCGGCAGGTCGTCGCCCGCGTGCACCACGACGGTGACGGCGGCCGGCGCGGCACCGTGCTTCGCGGCCAGTGCGGCGGCCCGGTCCCGGAGTTCCACGGCGGGATGGTCGCCCATCGCCGCGAGAACGGCGGCGACCTCGGGCGCCCGGTCCCGCCGCTGCCGGGCAAGCTGGTCCAGCCAGCCGAGCTGGCCACGTACCAGTGCCTTCTCCGGCCGGACCAGCACGGCCCGGGAGGCGTCCAGTACCGCCTCGAACTCGACGTCGGCCATCCCACGCAAGGCCTTCTGCGCCATCGACGCCACCGGGCCGGGCGCGTCGGCGAGCAGCCGCAGGTAGTCGGCGCACCGGTCGGCCCGCTCGCCCGGGGTCGGCGTGAGCAGGTCGTGCAGGACGACGAACGGCCGCAACGCCACCGGACGGTCACCACGCAGCAGTCGGTCGATGCAGCCGTGCAGCAGTGCCGCCCGGTCCAGGCGCCCCTGCGCTGCCAGCCGGATCAGCGCGTGCGGTAACGCGAGTGACTCCCGGGTCTTGCGGTCCTGGAACGCCATCCGGGTGCCGATGCCGTCGACCTCGAAGAGTCGGGGCAGCAACGCGTCGAGGAACGGGTCGGCGCGCAGCCGGTCGATCAGCGGATACGGCCGCAGCCGCTCCGTCGGCCAGGTCAGCGAGTCGAGCCAGCCCTCGACGAACATGTCCCCGGTCGGCGGCGGTGCCTTCTCCGCGACGAGCAGGTGGGCGACGAACGACCAGTTGCCGTCGAAGTCGGTCCGGACGAGCCGGTCCGCCAGCCGGCGGGCGAGGTCGGGCAGCCAGTCGACACCCCGGTCCCGGGCCGCGTCGACGACCGGCGGCCCGGCGTTCTCGTCCAGCCGCACCGACCGGCGGCCGAGCAGGTCGGCCGCCTTCGCGGCGCTGGGCAGGCAGCCGACGGCGGAAACCGCCAGGGCCGTCCCCTCGGCACCGCCCCACCAGTTGTCCCGGCGCCGCCGGACGTACGCCAGCAGCTCGGTGCCGAGCTGCCGGCGGCGCTGCTCGTCGAGACCCGTCAGCAGCGCCCCGGCCTCGACGACCGAACCGTTCGTGATCAGGTCGAACAGGGTGGTCACGCCCGAGCCTGCCGGGAGCCGTCCACCATCGACAGCGCGAGTGCGTGCTTGCACGGCCCCCGCTGTCCCTGCTGCTTCGCCCACCAGGGACACGAGCAGCTGTACCGGCCGTCGGGATGGCCGCGTACCCGGTAGACCTGGTCGCCGCTGCGTACCGTCGCGTTGGCACCGTCGCGCTCCACCGCGTGCGCCTCGACCAGCACCCGCGCGCCGACCAGCCGTGGGTTGTCCCGCTCGGCCCGCCCGGCGTCGTACGGCAGGACACGGTGGAAGTACGCCCCCTGCGCGACGTCGAAGCCGACCCGGCCGGCCGTGCCGAGCTGTGCGAGCGCGGCGCGGACCCGGTCGGCGCCGATCCCCGCCGCGGTCGAGAGCGCGTCGACCTCGATGGTCGGATCCCAGGACAGCAGCACGCCGATCAGGTCGGCGTCGTCGGTCACGTCGTCTCCGGCCAGCGCGGTCAGGCTGGCCCCCTCGCCGGAGAAGCCCCGGTACGGTTCCGGGGAGAGCGTGAGCGACAACCGCAGCTCTCCGGTGTCCAGTTCCCAGGTGCTCGGCAACGGTGGGGAGCCGGTGGTGACGGTCGGCCCGTACACCCGGAGGGTCTTCGCGTAGCGCAGCATCCCGCGCAGCGTGGCCAGGCGGTCGGTGCCGGTCAGGCAGACGGCGCCCGGTACCGGTCGGGCGGTCAGCCGCAGCGACCGGCCGGCCGGCACCGCCCAGAGCACCGACCGGTCGCCGGCGCCGGGCAGTCGGCGCAGGAACGCGCCGGCTTCGACCGCGGATGTCTCGGCCCGGGGCGCGAAGTCCGCCGCGAGCACGTGGACCTCGGCGAAGCCCCGCAGCCAGCGGGCCGGCAGCGGGACCTTCCTCTCCACGACGGTACCGTCCATGGTGGAGACGGTGAGGTCGTCGGGTCCGACCGACAGGTGCAGCGGATCGATCCCGCCGACCCGGGCGAGCGCCGCCCGCAGCGGCGGATTGACGTCGACGTTGGTGGTGCCGTGCGCGACGATGTCGCCGTCGATGCCGGCGGGCAGCGCGTCGAGCCGGGCGTAGACGCCGCAGCAGCCGGAGAAGGACTCGAAGCGCAGCCGGTCGCGACTGCCGGTCACCACCGGGTCCAGGCTGGCCGGGGCGACCGGGCGGTGGTAGCGGGTGCGGGCGACCTCGGCGACGGCGAGCAGACCGGTCGCGGCCGCCCGGGGTGTGGTGAGGAACCCGGAGAAGAACCGGGGATTCGGCACCGGCCCGCCGCTGGTCTGTAGGGCGAGCCCGTCGGGGCGCAGCACGGAGGAACCGAGATACCGGTACGTCGCAACGGCGTTCACGGCTGCGGATGGTACGTGCACCGACCGACATCGCCGTCGGGGCAGTTCTGCCCGGCGACCGCCGCGTCGGTGGTTGTCCGAGGAGGTCGGGTCAGCCTGTCCGGGCAGCTCACCGGGACCGCGACCTTCGGGTGAAGCAGATCATGCGGGCTAGCCAACGGGAAGAACGCTGGTTAGCCTAACCTAACTCCGAGCCGCTGCGGCTCGGTCGAACCGAGAGAACGGAATCCTCACCATGCGCGCATGGCGTCCGATCCTCGCCGTGACCGCGTTGAGCGTCGTGCTCGCCGGCTGCGGCGGCCGCTCCGACACCGGCGAGACTCCCGCCGCCGCCGATGGACCCTGGTCCTTCACCGACGGGTCCGGCCAGGTGGTCAAGGCGGACAAAATTCCCACCAGGATCATCGCGCACGCGGGTGAGGCGGCAGCCCTGATGTCCTTCGGCATCAAGCCGGTCGGCATCTACTCCGACGAGCCGGTCAAGACCGACCCCAACCTGCGCAACCTCGACCTGACCGGGATCGAGATCCTCGGCGAGGAGTGGGGAAAGATCAACGTCGAGAAGGCCGCCGCCCTGCGACCGGACCTCATCGTCGGCGACTGGTGGCCGGCGGAGAAGGCGCACAGCGGCATGGAGGAAGGCGTCGACGCGCAGAGCAAGAAACTCGCCGAACTGGCCCCGGTCGCCGGAGTCACCCAGGGTAAGTCGATCGTCGCGCTGGCCGAGGGGTACGAGGACCTCGCCGAGAGCCTCGGCGCCGACGTGGACAAGCCGGAGATCGCGGCGAACAAGACGCGCTTCGAGGAGGCGGTCACCGCCTTCAAGGCCGCGACCGCGGGCAAGCCCGGTCTGACGGTCGCGGCGATGTCCCCCGCCGACGACAAGATGTACGTGGCCAACCCCGAGTACGCGCCCGAACTGCTGGACCTGCAGAGCTGGGGGCTGAAGGTGATCAACCCGGGCAGCCCCGACCCCGGCTTCCCGTACTGGGAGAACCTCAGCTGGGAGAACGCGGACAAGTACCAGCCGGACCTGATCCTGTGGGACGGCCGCTCCTTCACCCCGACGGCCAACGCCGAGTGGGGCGGGAAGCAGCCGACCTGGTTCAAGATCAAGGCTGCCAAGGCCGGCGCCGCCGTCTCCTGGCCGGCGTTCTGGCTGCACACGTACGGCGACTTCGCCATCGAACTGAACAAACTGACCGAGGCGGTCAAGGCCGCGGATCCGAATGTCGGCAACTAGCCGGTACGCGACGCGCACCCCGGCGCGCGGCGGGCGCCGGGCCATCGCACTCGGCCCCGGGCTCGCCGCGCTCGGCGTGCTCCTCGCCGTCGTCGCGTTCCTGAGCATCACGATGGGCTCCCGTTCCATCGGCCTGTCCGAGGTACTGCGCGCGCTCGGAAACCTGGACACCGACGGGTCGATCACCAGTACGGTCACGCTGGAGCTGCGGGTACCCCGTACCCTGCTCGGCATCCTGGTCGGCGCCGCGCTCGGCGTCGCCGGGGCGATCCTGCAGGGCGTCACCCGCAACCCGCTCGCCGACGCCGGGTTCATGGGCATCAACTCCGGCGCCGCGGCCTTCGTCGTCGTCGCCGTCACCGTGCTCGGCGTACGCGGCGTCGGCGTCTACATCTGGTTCGCCTTCGCGGGAGCGATCGCCGCGCTGGCCCTGGTGTACGCGATCGCGTCGCTGGGCCGGGAGGGCGCCACCCCGGTCAAGCTGGCCCTGGCCGGAGCGGCGGTCACCGCCGGTCTCGTCTCGGTGACCACCGGAATCGTGATGACGAACGTGGACGCGCTCAACGAGCTGCGTTTCTGGCAGGTCGGATCGCTCGCCGGCCGGTACACCCCGGTCCTGACCGGGGTCGCGCCGTTCCTGCTGCTCGGCCTGGCCGCGTCCCTCGGATTCGGGCGTGCCCTCAACGGCCTCGCGCTCGGCGAGGACACCGCCCGCGGCCTCGGCCAGCACGTCACCCGGACCCGCGCGGCCGCCTTCGCCGTGGTCGCCCTGCTCGCCGGCGCGGCCACCGCCGCCTGCGGACCGATCATCTTCGTCGGTCTGGTCGTGCCGCACCTGGCCCGGCTGCTCTGCGGCCCCGACTACCGGTGGATCCTGCCCTACTCCATGGTGCTGGCGCCGATCGTGCTGCTCCTCGCCGACGTGCTGGGCCGGGTCGCGGCCGCCCCCGACGAGTTGCAGGTCGGCGTGGTGCTCGGCGTGATCGGTGCGCCCGCGTTCGTGGCGATCGTGCGCTACAGCCGGCTCTCGGAGGTGTGAGCCGATGACCGCGACAACGCATCCGGCCACCGCCCCGACCGGCACCGCGGCGTCGGCACTGCGCGGCAACCGGCGGCGTCGCCGCGCCCGTTCCGTCCTGGTGACCTGTGCCCTGACCGTGGCGGTGGCCGCGCTCTTCGTCCTCACCATGATGGTGGGCAGCTTCCGGATCGGCGCCGGCGAGGTCGTGGCATCGGTGCTGCACCTGTCCGACAACCCCAGCGTCGACTTCGTCGTCCGCGGCCTACGACTGCCCACCGCCGCCACCGCGCTGACGGTCGGCCTCGCGCTCGGCGCCTCCGGGACGATCTTCCAACAACTGCTGCGCAACCCGCTCGCCTCGCCGGACTTCGTCGGCATCACCTCCGGCGCCGGGTTCGCCGCAGTCACCGGAATCGTCCTGCTCCAGGCCGGTGGACTCGTCGTCAGCGGGCTCGCCCTCGGCGGCGCGGTCGTCGCCGGCCTGCTCATGTACGTGCTGGCCTGGCGCGACGGCGTCACCGGCTACCGGTTCATCCTCATCGGCATCGGTGCGTCGGTCTTCTTCGACGGTCTTGTCGGCTACGTGCTCAGCCGGGCCCGGCTCTTCGAGGCCCGCCAGGCGATGCACTGGCTGACCGGCTCCGTCGGGCAGGCCAGCGGCGACGAACTACGGCTGCTCTGCGCTGCCCTGCTCGTCCTGCTGCCCGTCGCGGTGCTGCTCCAGCGGCCGCTGCGGGCCCTCGAACTCGGCGACGACGCGGCCCGGACCCTGGGTACCCGGCCCGACCTGAGCCGAGCCGGCCTGCTCGCCACCGCCGTCGTGCTGGTCGCCCTGGCGGTCGCGGTGGCCGGCCCCATCGTCTTCGTGGCCCTCGTCGCGGGGCCGATCGCCAACCGCCTGCTCGGCCCGGCCACCGGTGGGATCGTCCCCGCCGCGCTGGTCGGCGCCGCACTGTTGCTCACCGCCGACCTCGTCGCCGTGCACCTGATGCCCACGCCGCTGCCCACCGGCGTGGTGACCGGCGCGGTCGGTGCTCCGTATCTGCTGTGGCTGCTGGCCACCACCAACCGGCAAGGAGCGGGCGGATGACCCGACTGCGCGCCGAGGGACTGACCCTCGGATACGACGACCGGACCGTTGTCGCCAACCTCGACGTCACGGTGCTCGACGGCCGGATCACCGCGATCGTCGGTGCCAACGCCTGCGGCAAGTCCACCCTGCTGCGCGGCCTGGCCCGGTTGCTGCCGGCCCGCGACGGCGCCGTCTACCTCGACGGCCGGGCCGTCGCCGACATGCGTACCGCCGACGTGGCGAAGGTGCTCGGGCTGCTTCCGCAGACCCCGGTCGCGCCGGACGGCATCACCGTCGCCGACCTCGTCTCGCGCGGCCGCTACCCGCACCAGGGCTGGTTCCGGCGCTGGACCGACCGCGACCACGACGCGGTCACCCGGGCACTCGACGCCACCGGCACCACGGACCTGATCGACCGTCCGATCCGGGACCTGTCCGGTGGCCAACGCCAGCGTGTCTGGGTCGCCATGGCCCTGGCCCAGGAAACCGACCTGCTGCTGCTCGACGAGCCCACCACCTACCTGGACATCAACCACCAGGTCGAACTGCTGCGGCTGCTCCGCACGTTGAACGCCCAGTCCGGCAAGACCATCGTCGTCGTCCTGCACGATCTCAACCTCGCCTGCCGCTTCTGCGACCACATCATCGCGATGTCGGACGGCGCGATCGTGGCCGAAGGCACCCCGGCCGACGTGGTCAGCGCCGAACTGGTCCAGAAGGTCTTCGGGCTCGACTGCCTCGTCGTACCCGATCCCGTCGCCGGCACTCCGATGGTGGTGCCCGTCTGACCGTTCTGGCTGCCCGACGGGTTCCCCGGTCGGCGGCGGCCGGGCAGGCACGGTCGTACCGGGTTACGCTCCGGTAGCACTGGGCGAGATGGCATGGGTGGGATAGACACGATTGCATGCGTAGATTCCTGATCTCGGCCGCGCTCGTCCTGACGCTGGCAGCGGGGGCGGCCGGGCAGGCGGGAGCCGCTCCTCCCACAAGCCCTCCGCCATCCTCGGCAGCCGACGGATGGTCGGTGACCGACGGCAGGCTGACCTGGCGCTCGGGCCAGCGGGTGCCGATGGGCGACGCCGCCGTGGAGTTCTGGTCGGGCGACAAGCGGCTCGGTCGGCCCCGCCCCCACCCGGACGGTCGGACCTTCAGCCTCGGGCTGAGCGGATCCGTCCGGCTCGACGATCTGACGGTACGGGCCGGCGGCGGGCGCATCGACCAGGCTCCACCGCGCGGCACCCGCCGGTCCGCGCCCCCCGCCGGGTCGGCCCCGCAGCCGGCCGGTGCCGTCGATCCCGGCGTCGCCGGGCCCTACCGGTCGATCACCGGGGAATACGACCTGCCCGCCGTCAAACTGCCCGACCTTCCGGAGAAGGTCGAGATGCGGGCCGTCGTGGTCGCACCGCAGGGTACGTCCGGCACCCGGCCCCTCGCCCTGTTCCTGCACGGCCGGCACACCGTCTGCTACCGCGCCGACGAGGAGGTGCCCCAGCAGTGGCCGTGCCCGGCCGGCACCGACCCGGTCCCGAGCCACCGTGGTTATCCGCAGGCCCAGCGACTGCTCGCCTCGCAGGGCTACGTGACCGTGTCCATCTCGGCGAACGGGGTCAACGGTCAGGACTGGGAGGCCGAGGACGGCGGCGCCCAGGCCCGCTCCTCGCTCGTCCGGCTGCACCTGGCGAAGTGGGCCGACTGGGCGGGTGCCGGACGCGCCGCCGCACCGGCGATCGTGCGCGCCGCGCCGCGAGCCGACCTGTCCCGGGTGTTCCTGATGGGCCACTCCCGAGGCGGCGAGGGCGTCAGCCGCGCGGCGATGGACTCGCTCACCCCACCGCCCGCCGTGCGGGACGGCTACCACGGCAGCGTCCGCTGGACCATCCGCGGCCTGCTGCTCATCGGTCCCACCATCTTCGGCCACGATCCCGTCCCGGACGTCCCGTCGGCCACGATCCTGCCCGGTTGCGACGGTGACGTCGCCGAACTGCCGGGCCAGCTGTTCGTCGACGAGACCCGGGGTGTCGGCCGCGGCCGAGCCCTGCACAGCGCGCTGTACGTGGTCGGCGCCAACCACAACTTCTTCAACACCGAGTGGACGCCCGGTCAGTCCGCGGCACCGTCCACGGACGACTTCCCTACCGGTGACGAGCCCGACCCGGTCTGCTCCCCCGGTACCGCGACCCGGCTCACCCCGGCGCAGCAGCAGACCGTCGGCGCGACCTACATCGCCGCCGCCGCGCGGCTCTTCGTCGACGGCGACGACCGGGTCCGACCACTGCTCGACGGCAGCGGCCTGCGGACACCCTCCGCCGACCCGGCCCGGGTGCTCAGCCAGGCACTGGGCGGCAACCGGACCCCGCTGATCATCCCGGACCCGTCGGTGACGGTCTCCGGTGGCGCGCGGATCTGCGACCAGGTCAGCTACGAGGCGGACCGGTCCTGCATCGAGCCGGAGGACCGGAACGCCCGTCTGGGGCACTTCGTGCCGTTCGTCTGGACCATCCCCGAGCCCGGCCGGTACGCGGCGGCGCTGAACTGGTCCGCCGCCGACAGGCCGATCCGGCTGTCCCCGGCCCGGCCCGTTCCCGTCACCGGAGCCCGTGACCTGGCGCTGCGCCTGATCGTCCCGCCGAACACGACCGGAACCCGGTTCGGCGTCACCGTCGTCGGCACGGACGGCCACCGCACCGCACTGGGCGACGTACGGATCGACGGCCTGCCCGGCACCGACAGGACGACGTCGTACTGGGGTCAGGAGGTACGGGTGCCACTCAGGGGCGCGCCCGCGAGGCTGGCCGCCATCGAACTCACGCCCCGTACCGCAACTGGCCGCGCCTGGCTGCTCGACGCGTGGGGCTGGAAGCCGGGCACGCCCGACCCGCGCGCGACACCCCCGCCGAGGCTCGACCTCGGCACGCTCACGGTCGCCGAGGGCAATTCCGGCACGAAGACGTACGAGATCCCGGTGACCGTCACCGGACGCGGCGGCGGGAAGGTGTGGCTGTTCCTGACCGATCTCACGACGTTCACCAGACGTACCTGGCTGGCCACCGTCCGGTCCGGCCAGCGAACCATTCCGGTGCCGATCGAGGTCACCGGTGACACCCTGTGGAACTACACCGAGGAGTACACGCTCACCGCCAAGGCGGAACGGGGATTCGTGATCGGCAGCTACGTCGGCGGGATCTCCGCCCTCAACGACGATCCGGAACCGATCCTGTCCGTCGAGTCCGCCTCCGCCCGGGTCGCCGAGGGCGAGACGTTGACCTGGCGCTTCTCCGCGTCCGCGCCGACCGAGACGGGCATCTTCCTGATCACCGTGCCGCAGCCCCCGGCCACCGGCGTCGAGCTGTCCAGCACGGACGTCGACCCGGTCTGGTTCGTCGACAACGCGTTCGAGCCGGTGGAACCGGCAAGGCCGCTGTCGCAGACCCTGCTGATGCCGTACGTGTACATCGACGCGAGCACGAACACCGGCGAGGTAACCGTCCCGACGGTCGCCGACTCGGTGGCCGAGCCCGACGAGGTGGTCGAGCTGCACTTCGCCGAGACGGAGGAAGGGCCGGTGCCGAGCACGGTGCTGACCGGCGTGGTGGCCGACGGCTGACCCGGTCGGCCCGGGGGCGTACCCGCCGGTGCGTCCCCGGGCCGGACGCGGCGGTCTCGTCGTCGCCGTCCCCTTCGGCGGCGGTCAGCACCGTGCCGACCACGAACTCCCACTCGCCCTCGTCTCACCGCGTGTGCCGCTCCGCCGGCACGCCCGGTCACCCTGCCGGCCGCCCTGAGTGCGACGGAGCACACCGGGTACCCCACGGCCCTACAACCAGCAGCAGGGCGGCCGGGCCCGACCTCGTCCCGCGCACGGAAGGAGCCGACATGGTGACCGCCGAGCGGGCGCGACTCTCGCCGAGACTCTCCCTGGTGCTGCTCGCGTCGATTCTCGTGTCGTTCCTGGCCGCCTCGGCGGCACCGACCCCGCTGTACGGGATCTACCAGGAGCGCTGGCACTTCTCGCCGATCACCACCACCGTGGTGTTCGCCGTCTACGCGGTCGCGGTGCTGGCGTCGCTGCTCACCTTCGGCAAGCTGTCCGACCATGTCGGCCGGCGTCCGGTCCTGGCCGTCGCGATCGCGGTGCAGATGGTCTCGCTGGTCGTCTTCATCTTTGCCAACGGCGTACCCACGCTGCTCGCCGCCCGCCTCGTGCAGGGGCTCGCGGCCGGCACCGCCACCGGCGCCGTCGGCGCCGCCATGCTCGACATCGACCGTGCCCGCGGCACGCTCGCGAACTCGATCGCCCCCGGTATCGGAACCGGCAGCGGGGCCCTGCTCTCGGCACTGCTCATCCAGTTCCTGCCCGCACCGACCCGACTGGTGTACGTCGTCCTGCTCGCCATCCTGCTGATCCAGGCCCTCGGGGTCGCGCTGATGCCGGAGACGGTCACGCCGACGGCGGGAGCGCGACGGAGCCTGCGGCCGGAGATAACGCTGCCCCGTGCCGTACGCGGGCCGGTACTCGTCGTCGTACCGGTGCTGTTCGCCGTCTGGGCACTGGCCGGCTTCTTCGGTGCGCTCGGCCCGGCGCTCGTGCGTGCCCTCATGAACACCTCGATCGTCGTCGGCGGCCTGGTCCTCTTCGTCTTCGCCCTCTTCGGATCGGTCGCCGTCCTGCTGCTGCGGAACAGCGCCGCGCGGACCGTGATGCTCACCGGGATCGTCGCTCTCATCCTGGGCATGATCGTCACGCTGGTGTCGGTCATGGCCCACTCCGTCATCGGCCTCTTCGTCGGCCTCGCCCTCGGCGGCGTCGGCTTCGGCGGCGGGTTCCAGGGCAGCCTCAAGACCGTCATGCCGCTGGTCGAGGCGCACGAGCGCGCCAGGGTGCTCTCCCTGATGTACATCGTCTGCTACATCGGCTTCGGCCTACCCACCGTCATCGCCGGCTTCCTCGTCGTCTACGCCGGCGGCCTGCCCCGGACCGCCGACGAATACTCCGCCGCGGTCATCCTCCTCGCCCTGGTCGCCCTGTTCGGCGTACGCAGAGCCACGAAGATGGCGCCCGGCTGATACCGCGAACGAGGCATCCGGCACGGGTGGGGGCAGTAGCGTGGTGATCGGGACCCTGCGTCACCGGCGCCCTCGGGGAAGCCGTGGCCCGCCCGGCAACTCGGGAGCCCGGCCGCCGTCGCGGCAGATCGACGGGGAAGCCACGGGTACGCCGGAAAGCGCCGACGCCCTGACCCGGCCCAGGGAGGCAGCGATGAGCACGGGGAACGCCCGAAGCGACGCGAGTGGGACGACGAGCATCGAGAACGTCGACATGAAACTCGAGGTGGTCATCGTTCCCGTCTCGGATGCCGACCGGGCGAAGGAGTTCTACGGGCGGCTCGGATGGCGGCTCGACCAGACACCGCCCGGGATCGTCCAGTACACGCCGCACGGCTCCGGCTGCTCGGTGCAGTTCGGCCCGGGTCTCACCTCGGCGACGCCCGGTTCGGGCAACTCGTACCTGGTCGTGTCCGACCTCCAGGCGGTCCGGAAGGCGCTGGTCGCCGCCGGTGTCGAGGTGAGCGCCATCTTCCACCCCGGCTCCGAGGGTCCGGTGGACGGCATGGATCCCGAGGGGCGCAGCTACTTCTCGCGCGCCACGTTCCGCGATCCGGACGGCAACACCTGGCTCCTACAGGAGATCACGACCCGACTGCCCGGGCGCATCGAGGCCGGCCCGACGTCGTTCGGCTCCGCGAGCGACCTGGCGGCCGCGCTCGGGCGCGCGGCCGCCGCCCACGGCGAGCACGAGAAGCGGATCGGCCAGGAGGACCCGAACTGGCCCGACTGGTACGCGACGTACCTGGTGAGCGAGCAGACGGGCGCGGAACTGCCCAGCTGAACCGGCACGACGGCCGGCCGGGGCGCGCCGCTGCGCCACGGGCGGCGCGCCCGGCCGGCCGGCGGGATCAGCCGTACGACACCGAGAAGTTGTTCGTGGTGAAGTTCAGGCCGCCCGCCGACGAGGTGATCTCATATCCGAACTGGACATCACCGACCAGGACGTCGCCGTACCAGCCGGCATTGCGGATCCAGTTGAGCACGGCGCGGATGTCAACCGTCCCCGAGCTGGTGTTGCTGGTGCGGATGAACGAGAAGACCTCGTTGGCGCCGTTGGAGCCGCGGTAGATCTGCCAGGTGTGCCCGCCGACCGACGCGGTGGTCTGGAGCGACCCCAGTGGGCCGACCGGGCCGGTCTTGTTCATCCACAGCATGATCTCGTACGCGTGGTTGTTGGCCCAGATGTCGTACGTGCTCGCGTACGCCCCGCCGTTCGGCACCGTGACGTTGAAGCTGCTGGTGAGGCTGCCGATGGCGCTGAGGTTGCGGTTCACGTTCCGGGTGGCGTTGGGGTAGGACTTCACACCGCCGGTGTTCGGGTGGTTGGCGGTGACACCCCAGTTGCCGTACGAGTTCGCCCAGATGGTCTGGGAGCCGGCGCCGCTGCCCCAGATGTTGTTGTAGAGCGTGTACCCGCCGTTGGTCCAGGTCCCCCACTGGTCGGACGACGTCCACGCGGCGCCGCTGGGCTGCGAGGGGGTGGGGGCGCTGCTGGTGGGCGGCTGCCCCGTGGCGGGGGAACCGGTGCACGGTGTCCCGTTGAGGGTGAACGAGGTGGGCGGGGTGTTGGTGCCGTTCCAGGTGCCGTTGAAGCCGGGGGTGACGGTGGCGTTGGTGCCCAGTCCGGCGTTCCACGACGCGTTGGTCACCGTCACGCGGGCACCGCTCTGGCTGAACTGGCCGCCCCAACCCTGGGTGACGGTCTGGCCGTTCGCGAAGGTCCACGCCAGCGTCCATCCGTTGAGGGGGTCGCCGAGGTTGGTCAGCGCGACGTTGGCGCTGAAGCCGCCCGACCACTGGTTGACTGTGTAGTTCACGCGGCAGCCGGTGGCGGCGCTGGCCGGCGCGCTCAGCACCGCCGTCAGGCCGATCCCCAGCAGCAGCGTGGCGGCCGCCGCGACGCCGGCTCTCAGCCCCCGTCGGAGATTCCGGGTGGATCTCATCTGGGCCTCCTGGTCGTGTCGTGTCGCGGTTCTCCGCGACGGAGCAGTAGGAGTTAGTTGGGTCTCCATACGAACTAGAGCCATCCTGCCACCACCCCAGGCATTACGACAGTCATCGATGCATCGCCATCACCCGGCCCGCCGCGGGCCGGACCAGGATCCGAACCGGTTCGATAGCATGCGCGACATGGCCAGACCTCGGATCGATCCCGTCGTGTGGCATCCGGCGCCGGCACCCGCCCGGGCCCGACGACGCGGTGGTGACCTCGCGATGCCACCGGTACGACTGCGCGCCGTTCCCGGCCACGGGCCGGAGGACGTCGCCGTCGACGCCGCCGGCCAGGTCTACACCGGTCTCGCCGACGGCCGCCTGATCCGACTGCCGCCGGACGGCACCGACCCGGACCACGGTGGCCGACCCCGGCAGGACGCGGGCCCCGAGGTGATCGCCGAGACCGGCGGGCGGCCACTCGGCATCGAGACCGACCAGGAGGGTCGGCTGGTCGTCTGCGACGCCACGCACGGGCTGCTCCGGGTCGATCCTCCCACGGGTCGGATGGAGACGCTGGTCGCCGCCGGTACGCCGATCGGGGACGCCCCGCTCCGGCTGTGCAACAACGCGGCCGTCGCCGAGGACGGGTCGATCTACTTCAGCGACTCGACCCAGCGGTTCGCGCTGCCCTACTGGAAGGCGGACCTGCTCGAGCACTCCGGCACCGGCCGGCTGCTCCGGTTGGGCCCGGACGGGCGGCACGACGTCGTACTGGACGGTCTGCACTTCGCCAACGGTGTGGCGCTGGCCGCCGACGAGTCCTACGTGGTGGTGGCCGAGACCGGCGCGTACCGGCTGACCCGGATCTGGCTGACCGGCCCGGACGCGGGAAAGGTCGACCGGCTCGTGGACAACCTGCCGGCCTTTCCCGACAACCTGGCCCGGGGCAGCGACGGCCTGATCTGGATCGCGATGGGCTCACCGCGCAACACGCTGCTGGACCTGCTCTCGCCGAGATCCCCGGCCCTGCGCCGGGCGGTCTGGGCGCTGCCGGAGCCGCTGCAACCCAAGCCGGCGAACACCGCCTGGGTCCAGGCCGTCGACGCCGGGGGTCGGGTCGTGCACGACCTGCAGGCGACCGTCGCGGGCTTCTCGATGGTCACCGGGGTACGCGAGCACGACGGCACCGTGTGGTTGGGCAGCCTGCACGGCGGTGCCGTCGCGGCGTTCGACCTGCCCGCCGAGCCGCCTCCGAACGCCTGATCGGAGGCGTCGCGACCGTCCGCGTCCCGGCTATCCGGCGTGCTGGTGGAACGTCCGGACCAGGTCCTCGACCCGGGCCCGCAGTTCCAGGAACTCCGGCGTCCGTTTGATGGCCAGCTCGCGCTCCTCGGGCAACTCCAGCGTGATGTCGGCGGCTATCCGCCCGGGATCGCTGGCCAGCACCACCACCCGCTGGCCGAGGAAGACCGCCTCCTCCACGTCGTGGGTGACCATCAGCACGGTCGTACCGGTGTCCCGCCACACCCGCCGGATGAAGAGCTGCATGTCCTCCTTGGTCTGCACGTCCAACGCGCCGAACGGCTCGTCGAGGAGCAGGACGTCCGGCTCGCAGGCCAGCGCCCGGGCGATCGCCACCCGTTGGCGCTGCCCGCCGGAGAGCTGTTTCGGCAGGGCCGAGCGGAGTGCGGTGAGCCCGGTCTCCTCCAGGTACCAGGCGACCCTGCGGGCCCGTTCCGCCCGGTCGATCCGGAGCAGTTCCAGGCCGAACGCGACGTTGCGCTCGACCGTCCGCCAGGGGTAGACGGCCCCGCTCTGCAACACCAGGCCACGGTCCGGGCCGGGCCCGAGCACCGGGTTGCCGTCGAGCAGGATCTCCCCGCTCGACGGCCGGTCGAGCCCGGCGACCAGGGACAGCAGCGTGGACTTGCCGGAACCGCTCGCCCCGACCACGCAGACGAACGAGGTACGGGCGATCCGCAGGTCGATGTCGGTCAGCGCGGGTACGGCCCGGCCCCGCCGTGGGAACTCCCTGCCGACTCCGACGAGTTCGAGCAGCCCGGTCACGGCACCCACCTGCCGATCCGGTCCCGGGTGATCCGCAGTGCCACGTCGGCGGTGACCCCGATCAGGCCGATCACCACGAGAATCGCGAAGATCTTGTCGGTCTGGGTGAAGCGCTGGGCGAGCAGGATCCGCTTGCCCAGCCCCTCCTGACTGTTGACCAGCTCGGCGACGACGACCAGCCCCCAGGCGGCGGCGAAGTTCACCCGTACCGCGTCGACGATGCCGGGCAGGGCGTACGGCAGGATCACCTTGCCGAGGACCTCGCCCCGGCGGGCGCCGAGCGTGTACGACACGTTTACCAGTTCCAGCGGCACCTGTCGGACCGCATCGGCGACCATCAGCATGTTGAAGAAGACCGTGCCGATGAAGATGAGCGCGATCTTCGGGGACTCCCCGATGCCCAGCCAGATCAGCAGCAACGGTGTGAACGCGGCGGCGGGCAGGTACCGCAGCAGTCCGCTGACCGGTTCCAGCGCCGAACGGGCGGCGGTGAAGCTGCCCATCGCGACACCGAGCGGCACCGCCACCGCGACGCCGAGCCCGTACCCGTAGAGGATCCGCCGGACGGTGGCCCAGGCGTCGGTGACGAGTTCGCCGCTGCGGGCCATCTCGACGCCCGCCGTCCAGACCGCGCCCGGGGCCGGCAGGAACCGCGGCTCGACCGCCCCGCTGGCGCCGAGCACCAGCCAGACCAGCAGCGGTACGGCCACCGACGCCAGCACCAGGAGGGTACGGATCCGGCCGGGCAACGGGGTACGCAGCGCCAGAAGGGTTCCCGGCGGGCCGGAGGGGCGGCGGCGGGGCAACGCCCCGAAGAGCTGCCGGGCGGTCGGCGGGCGTTCCGGCGCCACTCCCCCGGCCGGACGCGCCTTGGCGAGGCCCGCCATCAGGTGACCGCTTGGACGAACTTCGGCTCCAGCAGCCCGTCCAGGGACGGCTTTGCCGGTACCAGTTCGGTCTTGACCAGGAACTCGGCGATCCGGTCGGCCTGATGATTCAGATGGCTGGGTCCGCTGCCGGGGGTGAACGCCGCGAGGTTCTCCTCCCGGGTGAAGATGGTGGTGCCGGCGTTGTAGGTCTGATAGTCGGCCTCGCTGACCCCGCCCCGGCGGGCCATGATGGTGACCGCCTCGGCCGGGTTCGCCGCGATCCACTTCAGGGTGTCGAACCAGGTCTGCACGACCTTCTGCACCTCGTCCGGATGGTCGGCGACGAATTCGCTGTCGAAGGCGAGGTGGTCGGGAATCGCGCCGGGGAAATCCCTCGACGTCGCGATGGCCCGGCTTCCCGAACGCCCCAGCGCGGTGGTGGTGAACGGCGCGAACGCCCCGACCGCGTCGACCTGTCCGGCCACGAACGCCGCCGCGGCGGCGTCGGTGAGCAGCGGGGTCAGGGTGATGTCCCGTTCGGTCAGACCCGCCTTCTCGAGGGCGAGCAGCAGCAGGTAGTGGTCGACGGTGCCCTGCTCGACGGCGACCTTTTTGCCACGCAGGTCGGCGACGCCGTTGATGCCGGGAGCGGCGATGATCTGGTCGTTGCCGGTCGAGTTGTCGTTGACCAGGACGATCGTCTGTCTGGCGCCACCGCTGGCCGAGGAGAGAGTGTCGTTCAGGGTCTGGCTGTTGGCGTCGAGGTTGCCGGTGCTCAGCGCCTGGAGGCTGTCGGTGTAGCTGTCGAAGTACGTCAACTCGACGGTGACGCCGTTCTCCTGGAACAGTCCCTTCTCCTGTGCGACCTGCCAGGGGAACCAGCCCGGCCAGGCGCTGAAGCCGAGCCGTACCGCCGTGGGCTGGCCGGCTCGGGCATCTCCGTCCCCGCCACAGGCCGCCGTGGCGGCAAGTACGACGGCGCACGCCGCGACCGCCAGGAGTTCCGTCAGGTGCCGTCTTCTCATGGCCTTCTCCCAGGCAGATGACCGGCGCGGACGAGACACCCGAGCGTGTCGCAGATGACCCGGGTGGCGATGAGCGAGGTGATCTCCGCGTTGTCGTACGGCGGGGAGCATTCCACCACCTCGATGCCGGCGAGCGGTCGTTCGGCGATCAGTTGGATGAACTTGAGGACCTCGCGCGGCAGGAAGCCGCCCGGTTCGGGCCAGCCGGTGCCGGGAACGAACGCGGCGTCGAGGCAGTCGACGTCGAAGGAGAGCCAGACCGCCTCGGCGCCGTCCCAGGCGACCTCCAGCGCCTTCTCGGCGGCCGCCTCGATTCCCATCTCGACGCAGTCGGTGACAGTCATGATCGTGGTGCCGCGTTCCCGGCCGACCTTGACGCCGGGTCGGGGCGCCTGCCAGCCGCCGATGCCGATCTGGACCAGGTTCTTCGGCGGGACGTTGGGGATGTCCGTGGCGTGGAACCACGGCGTGGTGTGCATCCGCTCGTCGAGATCCGT
The DNA here is from genome assembly GCF_015690345.1 of Plantactinospora alkalitolerans. Taxonomy (GTDB): domain Bacteria; phylum Actinomycetota; class Actinomycetes; order Mycobacteriales; family Micromonosporaceae; genus Plantactinospora; species Plantactinospora alkalitolerans. The sequence goes on from NZ_JADPUN010000161.1 coordinate 27,205, forward strand.
CTCCTGGGTGTCGACGTGCCGGTCGAAGTGGATGATGCCGAGGTTGCCCGACAGGTGTTCGGCCACCCCACGCACCGTCGGGTAGCCGATCGAGTGGTCGCCGCCGAGCACGACCGGGAAGGCGCCGGAGGCGTAGACGTGACCGACCGCCTTGGAGATCTGGTCGAACGTCTTCTCGATGTTGGCCGGGATGGTGAAGACGTCACCGAGGTCGGCGATCGTGATCGACTCCCGCAGGTCGACGCCGAGCTCGAAACTGTAGGGCCCGTACAGCGCGGAGATCTTCCGGATCCCCTGCGGGCCGAACCGGGTGCCCGGCCGGTACGTCGTACCGCCGTCGAATGGGGCGCCGAGCACCGCGACGTCGTACTCGCCGCAGGTGGTGACGTCCTCGACGTAGGGCGCCTTCAGGAAGGTGTTGATCCCGGCGAAGTGCGGCAGCTCGCCGCGGGAGAACGTCGGGATCCGCCGGTCCACGATGGAGTCGGCGGCGGGCAGTCCGAGCCGCAGTCCGCGTTCGACCTCCGCCTCCCATCCGGCGGTGGGAAGTTCCGCCTCACGCTGCACCGCGTAGCGGGCCTCGGGGCCGTAGTTGTCGTGCGGCGGCGGGGTCTGCCCGTCCGACTGACCGTGATGATGGTGTGCGAAGCCCATGGGCACCTCCGGAAAGGTCGCCCGGCCGGGAACAGCCGGGAGCTGGCTGTCTCCCGGGCTTTTGTCCCGCCGTGGAACGGAGCCGACAGCGCCGCCGGCTCCGCCTGCGCCTCTCGGACCAGTCCCGTCCCGTTGCCGGGGCGGCGGAACCCTAGGCGCGCCTCAGTGGCTGAGTCGCATCGAAACGTAAGGCGCCGGCGTTTCCCGCGTTTTGCCCGCCCGTTGCCGGCAGGTATCGGCCGCGTCGGTGGTCACCGTCACGGGTTCGGTACCGGGCACCGGAGCGCCGACTCGGCCGGCTCAACCGGGCGGCGCCTGGCCGCTTCCGCTCGCCGGGTCGGACCGCACGCTGAACAGGTCGCCAGGCTGGCAGTCGAGCACGTCGCAGAGTGCGGTCAGCGTACTGAACCGGATCGCGCGGGCCCGGCCGTTCTTCAGCACCGAGAGGTTCGCCAGGGTGAGGCCGACCCGGTTGGCCAGTTCGGTCAGTGTCAGGCCACGCTCGGCGAGCAGCTTGTCCACGTGGATCTCGACCCGATGCCTCTCCTCGGGAGGCATCAGATCACCCTGTCCAGTTCGTCGCGCATCACCACGCCACGGTTGACCACCTCGGCGATGGCCAGGAGGCCGAATCCGGCGAGCAGCCAGCCGGCCGGGGGTTGCCAGACCGTGTAGACCGTTTCGTTGCCGATGGTGCGGGACAGATCGAGGGCGGCGAGGCTCTCCACGATGCCGGCGGCAACGCCACCGGCGATGAGCAGCACGGCGAGGACACGCAGCCGACGTACCGTGCCGACGGTGAACGGATCGCCGCGGCGGGCCCGCCGCACGGTGCGCAGCAGCATCAGCAGCATGCCGAGCACGACGAGCAGCGTGGGCAGGCCGGTCATCGCCTCCGCGACCACCTGGTGGACGCTGGGATCGGCGATCTGCACCTCGACGATCGAGTCCGGGCCGATGCTGATGCCGTCGGCCGTTCCGGCGACCGGTCCGGCGACGTCGGTCATCGCCTCGGCCGGCAGTTGGACGGTAACCGGACTGTCGCCCAGGACGGTCCGGCCACCGGTCAGCACCACCGCCAGGCCCGTACCGACCAGTCCCAGCACGAGCAGGGCCTGCATCTCGCCGAGCCAGTCCGGCTTGCGCAGCTTTTCGAGGAACGACATCCCGAGCCTCCTTATTGAAAATCGATATACCGATAATCGATAAGGAACCGAGCGTTGTCAAGCCGCCGTCGCCCGGTGTCCCGACCACCGCCAGCAATGCCCTGTACCGTGCCGAACCAGGACGCAGCCGCCGGAACGACCGGTCCCACTGCGACCGTCACCAGCAGGTACGCGGGAGAAGGGACGTGGCCGATGGGTACTCGCTTCGAGGAGATCGACTGGCGCGAAACACCGATTGGCGCCATCAGCCTGCGGCGCCGGCTGGATCCGACGCTCAACATCGACGTGTACGAGATCAAACTCGACGACGAGTACCTGATGTCGAGCCTGTTCACGGTGGCCGAGATCGAACTCGCACGACTCGGCCTGGCAGCCCTGAGCGGGACTGATCTCGATGTCGTCGTCGGCGGCCTCGGCCTCGGCTACACCGCCGGGGCCGTACTCGACGATCCGCGCGTGCGCACGCTCACGGTGGTGGAGACGCTCGGCGAGGTGATCGACTGGCACCGGCGGGAGCTGCTGCCGCTCGCTCCGCGGATCACCCGGGACCCGCGGAGCCACCTCGTCCAGGGAAACTTCTTCGCGATGGTGGACGACGTCGACGGCTTCGATCCCCGTACGCCCGGCCGACGCTTCCACGCCATCCTGGTCGACATCGACCACACGCCCCGGCACGTCCTGCATCCGAGCCACGCCGCGTTCTACACCCCCGACGGGCTGCGCCGCCTCGCCGCCCACCTCCACCCGGAGGGCGTGTTCGCGCTCTGGTCCGACGATCCGCCCGACGAGGAACTCGACGCCACGCTCGCCGAGGTGTTCGACACCGCGCGGTCACACCTCGTCCGGTTCCGTAACCACCTGCACGGCGGCGAGGCGGCCAACACCGTCTACGTCGCGAGCCGCCCGAGAACGTCCTGATCGCCCCCGGACGGCGAACCAGCTACCCGGGCTGGAACCCGTCGTGGCGGACGACCTCGTACGTCGCCGAGTCGAAGTCGGCGAACCCGCCGTCGGCGCCCAGGTCCTGCACCCACAGCCCGACGAAGGCACCCGTGAAGCCCCACGCGTCGGGCTCGCCTTCCACCAGGATCGACGCGTACTCGTCCGAGAGGATCGTCGCGTCCAGTTCGACGGGCAGCTCGCGCCAGTCGTCACCGGCCGACCCCTTGGCGGCGCCGACCCCGGCCGACCCGACCGAAGGGCACGACGAGTAGGCGAACCTGACGACCGGGCCGTCGAACCGGACCCGCAGGCGTATCCGGTCGACTCCCGTGACGTCGACCCGGCAGTCGGGGTGCGGGGTCCGCCTACCGGTGTCGCACGACATCACCTCGAGCATCCGCCGACCCTCGTCGTCCACGGTGACGTACGCGTAGTGCCAGTTGCGGCTGTTGTAGTACGCGGTGATGCCGGCGAGCTGCCGGAAGGTGGCCGGATCGAACTCCATCGTGGTCTCGAAGACACAGTGCGGGGCGGTCACCCGACGGGCCACCAGGCTGGGGCGCTGCCGGCCGACCGGGGACTGTCCGCCGAAGATTCGCAGGTGCGACCTCCGGCTCGTGAGCTGCAGCCAGTCGGACGTGGCCGGACGGCGCAGGGTCGACCAGTCGGGCCCGAGCACCGGCCCGTCGAAGTCGTCGTGCCCGTCGTGCGAGTCGGACCGGGCCGGGACCGCCGTCGCCCCGGCCGGCGCCGGCGCGGTCTCGGACGGTCGGCCACCCTCGATGCGCGGCCAGCCGCCCGGCTCCCAGGTGACCGACTGGATCGCCGTCTCCCGACCGAGCACGCACCGGCCCAGTGGCGAGTACGGCCGCGCCACCAGGTGGGCCAGGTACCACTCGCCGTCCGGTGTGGACACCAGACTGCCGTGCCCCGCCTTCTGCAGCGTCAGGTCCGGACGCCCGAACGAGGTCAGCAGTGGCCCGTCGGGGTCCACCTCGTACGGGCCGTGCAGGGCCCGTGACCGCGCCACCGTGACCTGGTGCGGCCAACTGGTTCCCCCCTCGGCGGTGACCAGGTAGTACCAGCCGTCCCTGCGGTAGAGCCGGGGACCCTCGGTCAGCCCGGTCGAGGTTCCCTCGAAGATCAGTCGCTCGTCACCGACCAGCTTGCCCGCCGCCCGGTCGTACGCCTGGATCCGGATGCCGCCGAACGGATCCCGCCCCGGCCGCCAGTCCGAGCCCATCGTCAGCAACCAACTCGAACCGTCCTCGTCGTGGAAGATCGACGGGTCGAAGCCGCGGGCGTGCAGCGGCACCGGGTCGGACCACGGACCGGCCAGGTCGGTGGCGCTGACGACGTAGTTCTGGGAGTCCCAGTATCCGCTCGCGAAGCTGGAGACGTCGGTGTACACGAGGTAGAACACGCCGTCGACGTAGCTCAGGTCCGGAGCCCAGATCCCGGCCGAGTCGGCGGCACCGGCGAGGTCGAGCAGCCGCCGCTCGGTGAGGATGCCGCCGAGCGGGCGCCAGTGCACCAGGTCGGTGGAGTGGTGCACCCGGACGCCCGGATACCACTCGAAGGTCGAGGTGGCGATGTAGTAGTCCGCGCCGACCCGGAGAATGCAGGGATCGGGGTTGAAGCCCGGCAACACCGGGTTCCGGATCAACCCGTTCTCGCCCGGACCCGTTCGGGCACTTCTGGTCACGGCTGTCATCTTGCCCTCTCCATCGCGGTGAGATTCCTGCCCCGGTCAGCACGGCCGCCCCGGATATTCACGTCGGTAACCCTAGACGGATCGGCCGGACCGGAAGATCCCTCGTCCGCGCCGCCGTACCGGACAACGCGCCGTGCCGGAGGAAAGGCGTGCGGTTGGCGCGGCATGCGGAGCGCCGGTCACCTCGGGTAGTACTCCAACGTCACTTGATCTGCCGGCTGGCTTACTCGGATAGCTCATGAAGAAGATCATGGCCGCGAGGCTTGCCCCCATGGCCAGGTGCTCCCAACGGAGCAGGTCCGTGATCGGTCGATTGCGCAGCCGGACGAGTGCGGCCGCCATCCAGCAGAGGTAAGCCGCCGTGGCGGCGCGTAGCAACACGAGCGCCGCGTCATGGCCGGTGACGGTGCCGTGGTCCATCCGGGGCCCGGCGGCCATGTGGTGGATAGCCATCGACCCGCCGTGTTGATGCATCAGCACGGCGAGCGCCATGAGCACGGCCCCGGCCGTACGGTGCCACTCCACCTCCGGGCCGCGCTCGGTCGGACCGCTGGTGACGAGTGCCACCGCGAAGGCGAGGAGCAGCAGCGCGCCCGCGTACTGCACAACCGGTGCGGCGTCGAGGGTCACCGCGACCATGACAGCCACCATCGCACCCGCGAGCATTCGGGCCCTGCGGGACGCGCCCGCCCGCGGCGCGACGCAGCAGCAGGCCGACACCGCGGCCGACCCGAGCATGATCATCTCGAGCGTCAGGACGTCACCGCCGGCGTAACGCCGGGGCGTGACCATTGCGCGGTGGGGCGGCCGTTGAGCCGCCACGGGTGACCACTGACCCGCGGCCAACCTTGGGGTGAGTTTTCCCAGTTCTCTTGCCGGCCGTACACGGTGAGGTCCAGGGCGTGGTAGGTGGTCATCAACGCCTCCACGCCCCGCCCGGTGGTCCAGTAGGTCTCGTAGACCTTGTCGCCGTCGCGCAGGTAGCACGCGATGAACCCGAAGTCACGACCGTCGGCCAGAGCCGGGTCGGACTCTTTCGCCGAATACCACGGGAACGGGTAGCCCATGAACTCCGCGAACGGGGCATTTTCCTCGTAGGGACCGTCGCAGAACACGGCGTAGGTGACGTCCCGAGCGTGCAGGTAGTCCAGCATCTGCATGTGACAGGTCGAGAAGGTGCACCCCTCACACTGATCCTCGTGCGGCTTGCCGTCGTGCCACATGTGGAAGTAGGCGATGAGCATCCGGCGGCCCTCGAACACCTCCACCAGCGGGGTGTCCCCGCCAGGGCCCCGCACCGTCACCGTCGGCATCAAGGTCATCGGCAGCTGACGACGAGCGGCTGCGATGGCGTCTCCTTCGCGGGTATGGGCCTTCTCCCGGACCAGCAGTTCGTCGCGCTCGCGCAGCCAGGTCTCCCGGTCGACGACCGGGGGCGCGGCGGCGCTGGACTCGGGGGTTGCCGTCATGGCTGTCTCCTTCGTGGAGTGGGGATCGGTCACAGGTACAGACGACCGAGTCGGCGATCGTCATCGGTGACCGATGACGGATGGGGTCCGCGGTCGTCAGTACGGTTGTGAGGACCACTCAGCCCCGGGGAGATCACATGTCCGACTCGCCTGACGAGCAGGCGGTCTGGCTGCAGCGCGCCTTCGACGAGCACCGGCGCGAGCTACACGTGCACTGCTACCGCCTCGCAGGGAACGTCACCGACGCGGACGACCTGGTGCAGGAGGCCTTCCTGCGTGCCTGGCGGGCTCGCGACCGCTTCGAGGGTCGGGCGTCGGCGCGCACCTGGTTCTACCGGATCGCCACGAACGTCTTCCTCGACAGCCGCAAGGCGGCCGGTCACCGGACGGTTCCGTATGGTGACCCGCTGGAGTGGTCCACCGAGCTCGGTCCCTATCCAGACGCCCTGTTGGCCGACGATCCGCAGACCGGTCTCGCCGCCCGGGAGACCGTCGAGCTGGCCCTGATCGCAGCGCTCATGTACCTGCCGCCGCGGCAGCGGGCGGCCTTCGTGCTGCGCGACGTCTACGGCTGGACGCCGCAGGAGATCGCCGGCGCGCTCGACACCGCCGTAGCGGCCGTCAACAGCCTCCTCCAGCGGGCCCGCCACACCCTCCGGCGGCGCGCTCCGTCGGACCCACAGGACTGGCGCCGCCCGCAGCTCACCAGCGAGGACGAAGAGATCCTGCGCCGCTACGCCAACGCGAAGGACCCGGAGACGGTCCGGGCACTGCTCGCCGAGGACGTACGGATCACGATGCCGCCCGAGCCGCCGGTCGTCGGGATCGACGCGGCCGCGGAGTTCCTCGGCCGACCGCTCGACTGGCGTACCTTCCCCACCTCGGCCAACGGGCGCCCGGCACTGATCAACTATCTCCGCCGGCCCGGCAGCCCGCACTATGAGGCGCTGGTCGTCGACGTACTCCGGATCGAGAACGGGAAGATCGTAGAGAGCAACGCCTTCATCGGTGCCCGTCACGTCGCCGCCTTCAGCATGCCCGCCACGCTCGAGCCCTAGACGAGTAAGTCTCAAGCTAAGTGGCCGAGTCTGCGCTGGTAGTGGGATCGCCGGGCTCGGGCTTGGGATGTTCGTCGCCAGCTGGACCAGTGCAGGGTGTGCGCTGGGGGTAGTGGCAGGGCGAGGACGAAGGCGTTGAGGAGTCGGCGGATCTCGGCGACGGTCAACGCGATGATCTCCGGGTCGGGGTCGGGCTGCTGCGCGGTGGTGGCGGCGAGGATGGTCAGGACGGCCAGGGCGAGCATGGCCAGGGTGACGAACCGGTGCCAGCCGGTCCAGCCGCGGACCTGGTAGTGGTCAAGGCCGACCTGGCCTTTGCCGGTTTGGAACAACTCCTCGACGCTCCAGCGGGATCCGTCGACGGTCACGAGGGTGTGCAGCGGCACCAGGCGAGGTGACCAGCACAGGTAGAAGGCCAGCTCGCCGGTGGTTCGGTTGCGGCGGATGAGCAGCCACCGGTGCTCACCGGGGCTGGTGGCGGTGGTGACCCAGGCCCACAGATAGTCGCGGGGACCTTTCGCTCCCGGTCCGCAGCTGTGCTGCTGCCACTCGGCGGTGGGTATCCGGTCGGCGAGGTCGTCGACGCGGATCAAAGTGCGGCCGTCGTTGACGTGCACGCGTCGGTCGCAGCCGACGGCCAGGACGTAGCCGATCCCGCGGTGTTCCAGGTCAGCGCGCAGGCCGGGGTCGGCGCCGTAAACCTCGTCGCCAGTCACCCACCCGACCGGGACACCGGCGTCCAGCGCAGCGGCGATCATCTGCCGGGCCAGGGCAGGCTTCGTAGCGAACCCGACGTCGTCCGGACGCCGGCGGCGGTGAGACGGTCGGGGCGATCGCGCCAGGATGCCTCGGGTAGGTAGAGCCGGCGATCGGACGGCGTCGGCGTCCCACACCGCCGTACGCAGCAGCCGCTGCATCGCCTGCGGATCGTCGTGACCCGCCCGTTCGGCCAACGACCAGCAGGTCTTACGTTCCACGCCCGACAGCAGCCCTTCCACGAACTGCCCGGCGGTCCGACGGAGCTCCGCCCGCACGAACCGGTCCGCGACACGTGTCACCGCCTCGTCCAGGATGACCCGCCACCCGGTCGGGTCTACGCTGTGGCACACGGCCACCGCACGATCTTCGGTTGTCCTCACAAACCATCGATGATCAACGCGGTGGCCGTCCTCATGCCCGCGCCACGCCCAACGCCGAAGCCAAGTGACGTTGGAGTAGTAGGCGACCGGCGCTCCGGTTCGGGTCCACTTCATCGACCGGCAGGGGTGGCTCAGTGCCAGACGCGGAACTCCACCCTCTGCACGGCGGGTTCGATGTAGTCGACGGCGTAGAGCACGATGTAGCGGGCGTTGTCAGGCACGTTGCGGGCCAACACCGTCCGGTCCCGGCCACACGCGGTCACCGGCTCCGTGTAGGTGAGCGAGCCGTCGACGAGCGGCCAGAACCCGAGCGCGAAGCTCTGACAGCGGTCGGCCGGATTGGCCAGGTCGCGGATGTGGGAGACGCTGATCGTCGTGCAGCGGGAGTTCGGCGTCCGCAGTTCCTCGCTGCCGATCCGGCCGGCCGCGTAGAAGCCGACCTCGGGTCGGATCGGCACACAACGGTCGGCGTTCCCGAGGGTGCGGTAGGCGGCGGCCGTCGAATCGGCCGACGTGACCGCGTCGCTCGCGGTCGCCGGGCCGACACCGGCCGCCAGCACTCCGGTAGCCGCCAGCACCACGGTGAGCAACGTCGTGACCGTGACCCGTACGGCCGCGCGGGCGTGGTGGCTGCGAGGACTTGATGGTTGATGCATTGCGTGCTCCGCTTCATCGGTTCCTGGATGAGCTGTCAACCGGTTGGTCCTGCGGCCGGCGGCTGCGGTTCGCCAGTGTCGTGGGAATGACAGTGCCGACCGATGCGCCGAGCCACTGGTTCGTCGTCAGCCGCGCATGTGGTCAGGATTCGGTGGGCGGTACCGGTGGCCGTAGCACGCAGAACTCGTTGCCGTCGGGGTCGGCGAGCACGTGCCAGGCCCAGCCGTCCTCCTCGATCGGGCTTTCCGTGCTGCACCGCGCCCCAAGCGACACCAGCCTGGCCACCTCGACCTCCAGGTCAGGCACGCGCAGATCCAGATGCATCCTGTTCTTGTGCGCCTTCGGCTCGGAAACTCGCTGCAACAGCAACTCGACGCCGTTCCCGTCCGCGGGTAGCAGTCGCCGGTAGCACCCCGGCGAGAGTGGTTCGGCGATGTACCCGAGTGCGCCGCTCCAGAACTCCGCCGCACGCGCCAGATCGGCACAGTCCAGGACCACCGCCAGGACCACGTCGGTCCGTCCACCGAAACGAGCCGGCCCGCCAGTCATAACAGCAGGCTATGCGACGACCACGACAGCGGCCTCAGCCCTCGCCGTGGTCCGCCGTGGCGCCGCGGACCACGAGTGGTCCCCGACGTCCCAGCGCCCACACGGCGAGCGCGAAGCAGCAGAGCCCCATTCCCGTGGTCGTGACCGCCGTCCAGCCGCCCACGGACCAGAGCACGGTCGCGGCGGCGGAGCCGAGCGCGCCGCCGATGAAGTTGCCGATGCCCAGCGCCGTGTTGAGCCGGCTGCGCGCCACGTGGGAGACGGCGAACAGCCGGGCCCGGTTGAGGAGGGCCTGCGCCTGGAGGGCGACATCGATCATGATGAGAACAATGACAATGAGCACGACGGACCGGCCGGCGAACGCCGCGACGGCGAAGGCACCGAGGGCCAGTACCCAGGCCGCGCCGGTGGCCGGCAGCGACCAACCGCGGTCGTGCAGGCGACCGGCGCGCTGGACGACGAGGGCACCGGCGAGCCCGGCCAACCCGAACGACCCGATCACCGGTACCGGGTACTCGAACGGCGGGCCGCTGAGCAGGAACGTCAGCGCCGTCCAGAGCAACGTGAACGAGGCGAACCCGGTGGCGGCGAGGACCAGCGTCCACCGGGCTGCCCGCTCGCGCACGACCACCCCACCGACCGAGGCGATGAGCGCCGGATACGGCATCCGGGTGCGTGGTGCCAGCGGTGGGATCGCGCGATGGAGCAGGATCGCGAGCAGGACGGCGACGCCCGCGGCGAGCCCGAAGATCGCACGCCACCCGGCGGCGTCGGCGACGAACCCACTGATCGCGCGGGAGGCCAGGATACCGGTGAGGGTTCCGGACCCGACGACACCGACGATCCGGCCGCGATGGGCGTCGCCGGCCAGGTCCCCGGCGAGCGGTGTGAGGACCTGCCCGGAGATCGTCGTCACGCCGAGCACGCCGACCGCGAGGATGAGTACGCCGATCGACGGCGCCAGCGCGCACAGCAGCAGCGCGGCGGCCGAGGTCAGCAGCATCACCGGAACGAACCGGCGGCGGTCGAGGACGTCGCCGAGCGGCACGAGCAGCAGCACGCCGACGGCGTACCCGACCTGCGTCGCGGTGACGAGCCATCCGGCCGTCGCGGTCCCGGCGTGCAGGTCGGCCGCGATGAAGCCGAGCAGCGGCTGCGCCCAGTACAGGTTGGCGATGGCCGCTCCGGCCGCCACCGCGAACAGGAACGTCAGCCGGCGACTCATCTCCGACGGCGGTGTCGCTCGGGACGCTGTCACCCTGCCACAGTAAGAGCCTGGTAAATAAGGGATTCAGGGGAAGGCCTCTTCGTCAGGGGTTCATGATCTCGGTGATCCGGAGGAACCCGTCGGTGCCGTGGCCCCGTCCGATGACGCGGCGCGCCAGGCCTTCGGCTGCCCGCATGACACTCGCGTCGATGCCGTGGGCCTCGGAGGTGTGGACGATATGGGCCATGGACGACGCCGCCGAGGTGATCGGGTTGTCCTCGCCGGAGTACCTGCCGCTGTCCACCTCCTCCGCAGCCTGCTCGAAGAGCGGCGGGAGGATCTCGCCGATGCCCTTGGCGAACGGTGTCAGCTCCCGCGCGGTGACGCCCTCGGCTTTCGCCACCGCCAGCGCGTGTGCGTAGCCCGCCATCGCGGTCCAGAAGATGTCGAGCAACGCGATGTCGTACGCCGCTGCCCGGCCGATGTCCTCACCAAGATGGGTGTGGGTGCCGCCCAGGGCGTCCAGCGTCGGCTGGTGCTGGCGGTAGAGGTCCTCCGGGCCGCTGTGGAGGAACACGGCACCCGGTGTTCCGATGGTCGTGGTCGGCGTCATGATCGCGCCGTCCAGGTAGTCGATGCCGTGCTCGGCCGCCCAGGTCGCGGTGTCCCGGGCCCGGTCGGGGGTGTCGGCGGTCAGGTTCATGACGGTGCGCCCCGAAAGCGCGTCGGTGACCGCACCACGCCGCACGATGGCGTCGACCGCGTCGTAGTTCACCACGCAGACCACGGTCAGCCCGCTCGCGGCGACCGCTTCCTCGGGTGACCGGGTGCTGACCGCGCCGCGCTCGACCAGCTCCTGCTCCTTGCCCGGCGTCCGGTTCCAGACGGTGGTCGGCCGGCCGGCAGCCAGGAAGGCGCCGGCCAGCGCCCGGCCCATCGGCCCGAGGCCGAGCACGGTGACGGCAGAATGTTCCGGGTGCGAGGTCATGCCTCAACTCCTCAACAATGAATAAATACTGATGAATAGGATGAAAGTGACGCGTAGTCGTGCCCAGGATCCGAACGTCTGTGGAGTGACCGCCGCGATCGCCGTGATCGACGGCAAGTGGAAGACGATCCTGCTCTGGCTCCTGGAATCCGGTCCACAGCGCCCCGGCGCGTTACGCCGGCGGCTGCCGGGGCTCACCGAGAAGGTGCTGACTCAGACGTTGCGGGAGATGGAGGCCGATGGACTGGTCCACCGGGAAGTGCACGACGTACGGCCGCTGAAGACGCTGTACTCGCTGACCTCGTTCGGCCGCGAACTCTCCGAAGCGCTGGCACCGCTCTCCGACTGGGGCCACCGCCGCCTGGAGAAGCTGGCCGAAACCCGACCGGTCTCCTGATCCACCCAACCGCCCCATCTCATCTGGTCCGGAGAGCCCTGCGGCCCGTACGACCAAGCCTCGGGCAGGACCCGCGCGACCGACAAGTACCCACTAAAAGGTGGCTACCGTGGCGGCGCGGGATGCCGGTTCAGAGATCTCCCGGCATCACGAGATCAGTGAGCCGTGGTGGGCGGTGGGAGAACGTCGAGTCGGGTGACCAGGATCCGACCCCCCTCGTACACGCCGCCATCGATCGCGAGGACGCGGCCGTCGGCGTACCGCAGGGCCTCGCGCACCTCGCCCGGGGCCACGCCGAAGTACTTGGTGAGCGTGCTGTGTCCGTGCACCAGCACCTCGCCACCGTACGTGCTGAGCATGACGGCCACCGGGTCGTCCGGGCTGGCCGGTTCGCTGTCCCGGAACGCGCCACGGTCGCTCATCTGCCCGCAGAACGCCAACCATGCGGCGGCGTCCCGGCTGGCGAGCGCCTCCGCGATCCCGGCGTTGACGGTGGCGACACTGTCGCCGAACTCCAGGTAGCGGATGGTGTCGGAGTGGACCAGCAGGTAGCCGTCGACCACCGCCATGGCCGGCCGGGAGACGATCCACGAGATCTGCTCGTCGCCGAGCCGGCGCAGGTCGTCGTCCCGGCCGCCGAATCGCGACCAGCCACCCCGGAAGCCGTCCTGCTCCGGCCAGCCGGGCACCGTGCTGGTGTCGAAGAGGTACGCCGCAAGCAACTGCACCTCGTGGTTGCCCAGCAGTGCCTGCACCTCGCCGCCGGCCTCGGCGGCCTGCCCGGTCAGCCGACGCACGTCGTCGATCACCCCGATGCCGTCGGGTCCACGGTCGACGTAGTCACCGAGCAGCCACAGCCGCGCGTCCGCGCCGGACCAGCGCCCGGTCGCGTCAGTGAGGCCGGCATCGTGCAGCGCGTTCCGCAGTTCGGCGCGGTGGCCGTGAACGTCGGCGACAACGAAGAGCGGCGTCTGGTCGACAGTCATCCGGCGAACCCTACCCACAACCGGCCAACGGGCGAGGTCGGTGAGCGGGTGAGGCACGCCGCATCGGGTGACGTTAGCTTGTCCGGATGACACGCATCGGATTTCTCGGCCTTGGCCGGATGGGCTCCCTGATGGCCGGTCGACTGGTCGCCGCCGACCACGAGGTGACGGTCTGGAACCGTACCGCCGACAAGGCGGCGCCGCTGGTACAGGCGGGAGCCCGGGCCGCCGCGACCCCCGCCGAGGCGGTCTCCGGCACCGACGTGGTGATCACCATGCTGACCGGACCGACCGCCGTGGACACGGTCCTCTTCGGCGACCACGGTGCCGCCGCAGCGCTCGACCCGGCCGCGACGCTTGTCGAGATGTCGACCGTCGGCCCCGGCTACATCGCCTCGCTGCACGGTCGGCTGCCCAACCTGGACCTCGCGGACGCCCCGGTCAAGGGCAGCCTGCCGGCCGCCGCGGCCGGCGAGTTGGCGATCCTCTTCGGGGGCAGCGACAGGACCCTGGCCCGGGTACGCACGGTGCTGGAGGTGCTCGGCAAAGTCCAGCATGTCGGACCCCTGGGTGCGGGCGCGGCCGTCAAACTGGTCGTCAACGTGGCACTGTGCGGCTCGTTCGCGCTCGTCGGTGAGACGCTGGCGCTGGGCGATCGGCTCGGGCTGTCCACCGAGACCACCCTGGCGGCGCTGAGCGGCACCGCCCTCGGTTCACTCGTGCCGCGGGTGCGCGCCCGGCTGGACAGTCCGGAGGCGCCCACCCAGTTCTCGTACGGACTGGCCGCGAAGGATCTGCGGCTGGCGCTCGAGGCCGGCGCGCCGACGGAGGGCGTGATCGCCGCCGCGCACCAGCGGTTCGCGACCGAACTGCCCCGGCTCTCCGAGAGCGATATCGGGGAGATCGTCGCGGTGCTGCGGCGGGCCGCGACCCGCTGAACCCTCCCGGCCGATCGGTACGGCGCGACCCCTTGGGGCCGCGCCGCCGTCACCGCATACCCGACAGGTTGCGCGCAGTGGTGCGCCGCCGCCGGTCCGGGGCACGGCCCCGGATGCCGGTAGGCTGCCTGATCATGGATGCCTCGGCCTGGGACCGGCGCTACGCCGAGTCCGAACTGCTCTGGAGCGCCGAGCCCAACCGGTTCGTCGCCGCCGAACTGGCCGACCTGGCGCCGGGCCGGGCCGTGGACCTCGCCGCCGGTGAGGGCCGGAACGCGATCTGGCTCGCGAGCCGGGGCTGGCGGGCCACCGCCGTCGACTTCTCCCCGGTCGCCATCGACAAGGGGCGCCGGCTGGCCGAGGCGGCGGGCGTCCACGTCGACTGGGTCGTCGCCGACCTGCTCGAGCACGTACCCGAGCCGGCCGGCTTCGACCTCGTCCTGGTGGCGTACCTGCAACTGCCGCCCGAGCAGCTCGGCGCGGTGCTGGGAAGGGCCGTCCGAGCCGTCGCCCCGGGCGGCATGCTGCTGGTGGTCGGGCACGACGCCACGAATCTCTCCGACGGGGTCGGCGGGCCGCAGGACCCGGACCTGCTCTACACCCCGGAGAGCATCGCCACCCGACTCGGTGGGCTGCGGGTGGGCCGCGCCGATCGGGTCCGGCGTCCGGTGCCCGGCGCCGAACGCGAGGCGATCGACACCCTCGTCCGGGCACACCGGCCGGCGCCGTGACCCCGCTGCGGACGGTCACCGGCGCCGAGGCGATCGGACTGCGGGACCAACTGGTCGAGACGTACGCGGCGGTGTTCTGCGCGCCGCCGTGGAACGAGTCCGCCGAGCGGGCCACCCGGTTCGGGGACCTGCTGGTCGGCTGGGCGGGGCAGCCCGGTTTCGTCGCCGTACTGGTCGGGAACGGCGGCACCGTCACCGGGTTCGCGCTCGGGCTGGACACCCCGACCCCGTTCCCCGCCGACCGGGCCTACGGCAGTGTCCGGAACATCCTCGGGCCGGCCGTCGAGCCGTTCGCCGGCTGGCTGGAGGTCGCCGAACTCGCCGTACGCCCGGATGCCCGGCGGGCCGGCCTCGGTCGCCGACTGCTGGCCACCTTGACCGGCGACCGGCCGTCCTGGCTGCTGACCGTCACCGACGTCGAGGAGACGCTGGCGTTCTACGACGCTGCCGGCTGGCTGCGCCAGGGCTCCGGATACGGCATCACGGTCTACACCAACCGGCCACCGCCGACGCCGACCCGGCGGGACTGAACCGGCGAATCCACTTGCCGGCAGACGGTGCGGTCAGGAGTCTGGGTCGGGTGGAACTGGCCTGCGACGAATCCGGCTCGGAGGGCGAGCGGCTCCTCGGCGGCGTCACCGACGTGTTCGCGCACGCCAGCGTGCGGCTGACGAGCGAATCGGCGACCGACTGCGTCGCGGAACTGCGGAGCCGGATCCGTAGTCCGGCAACCGAGTACAAGGCCAACCACCTGCTCCGGGAGAAACACCGGCCGGTCCTCACCTGGCTGCTCGGGCCCACCGGGCCGATCCACGGGCACGCCCGGGTACACCTGGCCGAGAAGACGTTCTTCGTCGTACGCACGATGGCCGACCTGCTCGTCGACGATCTCGCGTACGCCGCCACCCTCGGGCTGCGGCAGGGCCAGCCGGCCGGGGCGATGGCCGCCATCCTCTACCGGAAGGGTTCGCGCACGTTCGGGCGGGTCCACTGGGAGAGATTCCTGGAGGCGTTCAACTACCTGCTGCGCCCCAGAAACCGCCGGGGCGTACGGGTTTCCGTCGACGCCTTCTACGACCTCGTCGACCTGCTGCGCTCGGCCGACGCCGACGCCGACGCCGACGCCGACGCCGACGCCGACGCCGACGCCAACGCCAACGACGACAGCGGCTCCGGCTCCGGCAGCGCGGTCGAGGAGGTCATCGGGTTGCTTCCGGCGGCTCGACCGCGCCTGGAGGCCCTGCTGGCACGGCTGCGCGACGATCCCCGGGCGGTGCCGGCACTGAACCCCATGCTGCCGGCCATCGTCTCGGCCGTCGCGCACTGGGGCGCGGGCGGCGAGCCGGTCTCGATCGTCCACGACACGCAGACGGCGCTGACGGCCGAGTGCGTCGCGGAACTCCAGGAGGTGTTCGGCAAGCCCGACGCCGAGCCGGTCCGCTACGCACCGGCGGGCCGGTTGACCAGCCTGACGTTCGTCGACTCGCATCTTGAGCCCCGGGTCCAGGTCGCCGACTTCCTCGCCGGCACGGCTCGAAGAATCGCGTCGGACGAACTGCACGGTCGGGGCGACGCCGAACTCACCGCCCTGCTCCGGCCGTACGTCGATCCGGGCTCGATCTGGGGCGACGAGGCGAGTTGGTCCCGGCTGGCACCGCCCGGAGGTCTCGGGCCCGCTGGGTGACGACGACACAGCCGAGGACGAGAAGCGCGGCGCCGATCGCCGGAAGTGTCACCGGTTCGGCGAGGAGCAGGGCCGACCAGCCGAGCGTGAGTACGGGCTGGGCGAGTTGGATCTGGCCCACCTGCGCGACGCCGCCTCGGGCCAGTCCGGCGTACCAGGCGAAGAAGCCGAGGAACATCGACACGACGGTGACGTACCCGAAACCGAGCCAGGCGCCGGTGCCGGCGGCCGGAGGCCGGGCGAGGGCCGCGACGGTGCTGATCGGCACGGTCAACGGCAGGGACAGGACGAGAGCCCAGCAGATCGTCCTGGCACCGCCGAGGTCGCGGGCCAGCGCGCCGCCCTCGGCGTATCCGAGCCCGCAGAGCGCCACGGCCGCGAGCAGGAACAGGTCGGCGGGTTCCACCGCTCCCGAGGCGGACCCGCGCAGGAAGAGGAAGACGAGTACCGCGACCAGGCCACTCCCGCTGGCCGCCCAGAACAGCGGTGACGGCCGCTCCCCCGCGCGCAGCACCGCGAACACGGCGGTGACGGCCGGCAGTACCGCGATGACCACCGCGCCGTGTGCCGCCGTCTGGGTGGTGAGCGCGAGCGAGGTGAACAGCGGGAACCCGACCACCACTCCGGCGGCGACGACCGCGAGTCGACGCCACTGTGTCGCGGTGGGCCGAGGCGCCCGGACCAGGCGGAGGTACGCCGAGGCCAGCAGCCCGGCACCGACGGCCCGACCGAAGGCGACCAGCCAGGGGTCGAGTTCGCCGACGGCGATCTCCGTCGCGGGCAGCGACATGCTGAAGGCGAGCACGCCCAGGGCGCCGAGCGCGCTACCCGTTACCCGACCGGATCCAGTAGCGCTACTATGTCCTGTCATGGAAGACGATAACGCAGCCGTACGCGTTATCCAAGATCTTCGGCGCCTCGCCGCCTCCCGAACCCCCGGCACCCGCCTGCCGTCGGTGCGGGAACTGACCGCACGCCACCACGCCTCGCCGGTGACCGTGGCCCGGGCGGTACGCCGGCTGGTCGGCGAAGGGCTGATCGAGGCCGTACCGGGCAAGGGCACCTTCGTGGCCGGTCACCCGGAACACCGCCGGATCCCGCCCGACCTGTCCTGGCAGGCCATCGCGCTCGGCCCCCGGCCCGCCGGTGCGGAGGCGATGCAGGCCCTGCTCGCCATTCCGCGCCCGGACGCGATCCCGCTGTCCAGCGGCTACCTCGACGCGGACCTGCAACCCGCCGCGGCACTCGGCACCGCGCTGGCTCGGGCCGCCCGGCATCCGAGCGCCTGGCAGCGCGGCCCGGTGCAGGGCCGCGCGGACCTGCGGGCCTGGTTCGCCCGCGAGGCCGGTGGCGCCCTGCACGCCGACGACATGGTGATCTGCCCCGGCGGGCAGGCCGCCCTCTCCACCGCGTTCCGGGCGCTCGCCGCGCCCGGCGAACCGATCCTGGTGGAGTCACCGACCTACCTCGGCGCACTCGCGGCCGCGCGGGCCGCCGGTCTGCGGGTGATCCCGATACCCGCCGACGCCGACGGTGTCCGGCCCGACCTGCTCAGTACCGCCCTGACCCGCACCGGCGCCCGGCTCTTCTACTGCCAGCCGCTGCACGCCAACCCGCATGGCGCGATCCTTGCCCCGCAGCGACGCGGCGCGGTGGCCGAAGCGGTCCGGGCCGCCGGGGCGTTCCTGCTCGAGGACGACTACGCCCGGGACCTGACCATCGACGGCAGCCCGCCGCCCCCGATGGCCGCCGACGACCCCGACGGACACGTCGTCTACCTGCGGTCGCTGACGAAATCCGCCGCGCCCGGCCTACGGGTGGCGGCCATCGGCGCCCGGGGCGCGGCAGGAGCCCGGCTGCGTGCGGCCCGAACCCTCGACGACCTCTTCGTCGCCGGCCCCCTCCAGCAGGCGGCACTCGACCTCGTCACCTCACCCGCCTGGACACGGCACCACCGCACCCTGCGCACGGCCCTGGGGTCCCGCCGCGACGCGCTGCTCGCCGCCCTGCGCCGCCACCTGCCGGAATTCGTTCCGCCAACGCCGCCACGAGGCGGTCTCCACCTGTGGATCCGGCTCCCCGACGGCCTCGACGACGTCGACCTCGCCGCCGAGGCCGCCGCCGAACAGGTGGTCGTCTTTCCCGGACGCCCCTGGTACGCCACCGAACCGGCGGCCCCGCACCTGCGGCTGACCTACGTCGCAGCCCCGCCGCCCCTGCTCGACGAGGGCGTACGACGGCTCGCCCGCGCCGTCACCACGCTGCGCCGCCGGTCCTGACCAGCGCCCGCACTCCACCGTCCGGTACGCCGTCAGTCGCACCCCAGCGGTGGATCGGCCCGGGGCCAGGCCTCGACCCGGCGCGGACCCTCGGTGACCAGATAGGCGGTCGACTGCCGGTCGCTCTCGGCGAGCCAGAGCGCCGTGCCCTCCCGCTCGTACCCGGTCGGTTTCGCATCCTGCGGAAGCGTGACGCCGGTCCGGAACGCGAGTCGAAGCGCCTCCTGGCCGAGCACGCCTTCCGGATCCCGCACGTACTGCGCGGACTTCGGCTGGCCGTCGGGAGCCGAATAGATCGGCCAGGAGATCTGGAGGAACCGGGCCCGCTGCCATTCACAGTGGCCGGCCCCGTCGTTGGTGGAGATCACGTCGATGCTGACGGTTCCGCCGTTCCGCGTCCACGACTCGGCCGGCGCCGACGGCGCCGTACGGACACAGCCGACGAGTGTCGTGGTCACGACCCAGAGCGCGGCAACCACAAGCGAACGAGAAGAACTACGCCCCATACCCGACCCTAACGCCGCAGGGCCCACTGTCCGACATGCGTGTCGCGGGCGCGGCGACGCCAGACGGCCCGAGACGTCCGTTGATCGGCTCGCTACGGGTTTCCCGCGATGCCGTTCTCCCACGCCCAGGCGGCGATCTCGACCCGGTTGCGTACGCCGAGCTTCGTCTGGATGCCGGACACGTGGCTCTTGACCGTACTCACCGAGATGAACAACTCGGCGGCGATCTCCTGGTTCCTCCGGCCTCGGGCGACGGCCCGGACGACCTCGGTCTCCCGTTCCGACAGCGGGCGCCCCGGCAGGCGCGCGGCAGGCGCTCCGACGGCCGTGAGGTGGCGCAGCAGCCGTAGGGTCACCGACGGCGAGACCAGGGCGTCACCGACGTGCGCGGCACGGACGGCCTCGACGAGCAGCGCGGGGCCGGCGTCCTTCAGGACGAAGCCGACCGCGCCGCCCCGCAGCGCGCCGTGGACGTACTCGTCGAGGTCGAAGGTGGTCACCACGATCACCCGGAGCGGGTTGGGGACTCCGGGGCCGGCGAGGGCGCGGGTGACCTCGATCCCGTCGAGCCGGGGCATCCGGATGTCCACGAGACACACGTCCGGGCGCAGCCGCCGGGCCAGCTCGATCGCCTCCACCCCGTCCGACGCCTCGGCGACGACGCTGATGTCGGGCTGGTCCTCCAGGATGAACCGCAGACCGCTGCGGACCATCGCCTGGTCGTCGGCGAGCAGGACACTGATCGTCATCGGGGCTCCGGGGCGGGCAGGGTGGCGAGGACCGACCAACCGACGTCGGGACGCGGGCCGGCGCAGAGCGTGCCGCCGAGGGTCTCGACCCGTTCCCGCATCCCGATCAGGCCGTATCCGCCACGGTGTGGGTAACGGGCCGGGGCGGGTGGCGCGTCGTCGACGACCTCGACGGTGATGGCCCGCGGATCCTGGGCGATGCTGACGGTGACCGAGTGGGCGTGCGGGGCATGCCGGGAGATGTTGGTCAGCGACTCCTGAACCACCCGGTAGACGGTGCTGGTCACCTCGGGCGGCCAGGCCGGCTCGTCGTCGGGCCGGCGCAGCCGTACCGTACGGCCGGGCCCGTCGAAGCGTTTGACCAGTTCGCTGAGCTGTTCCGGGCCGGGGTTGGCCGGGGCCGCGTCGTCGGTGTCCCGCAACAGGCCGACGACGCGGCGCATCGCGGCGAGCGCGTCCGAGCCGGCCGCCTCGATGCCCGCCAGCGAGTCCTGCACCCCTTCCGGGCGTTTCCGGGCGACGATCTGGGCGGCCTGGGCCTGGATCACGATGCCGGTGATGTGGTGGGCGACGACGTCGTGCAGCTCCCTGGCCAGTTCCAGCCGCTCCTCGCGACGCACCTGGTCGGCGGTTGCCCGGCGGCCCGCGTCGAGCAGCCGTAACCCCAGCCCGACGGCGACGGCGGCCAGCAATCCCGCCGCGTTCAGCCCGATCACCGCGCCGGAGGAGGCCGGCTGGACACCGAGCCAGGTGCCGGCGACCACCGCGAGTCCGCCGGCCGCGACAGCGCCGGCCAACCGGACCGGAAGAGTTCTGATCGCCGATCCGACCAGCACGGACAGGCCCAGGACCATGGCGGGGCCGGGCTCGCCGGGCAGCTCGGCGAGTCTGGCGACCAGGATGGCGACTGCGGCGAGGGCCAGGCCGGCAACCGCCGACCAGGCCCGATGCCGGCGGCGGAGCAGCGCGATCACACAGACCGCCAACCCCGCGGCACACTCGAACTGCCAGTAGTCGCCGCCCCAGGTCTGCCTGATCGCGACCGCCTGGCCGACGAGCACCACACCGAACAGGGCGGCGAGTCCGGCCTCGACCGCGATCACGGTCCGCCCGGCCGCTCGCCTCCGAATCGTCACACCCGTCAGGCTAGGAGATCTCCCCGGGGTGTCGAACCGGTCAAAAGTACGGTCACCAGCGGCGCGAACCGTGCCGAGGACCGATGCC
Source organism: Plantactinospora alkalitolerans (assembly GCF_015690345.1). Lineage (GTDB taxonomy): Bacteria > Actinomycetota > Actinomycetes > Mycobacteriales > Micromonosporaceae > Plantactinospora > Plantactinospora alkalitolerans. The sequence continues at coordinate 48,242 of NZ_JADPUN010000161.1, forward strand.
GGCGGCCGGCCGGCTCTCCAGGATGAGCCGATGCCACATACCGATTCCACTCCCGTGCTCAGAGCCGACGGCCTGACCAAGCGGTACGGCCGCCGCCCGGCGCTGACCGACTGCCACCTCGACATCCCCCGGGGCCGGGTCATCGGCCTGGTCGGCCCCAACGGGGCCGGCAAGTCGACGCTGCTGCAACTGGCCTGCGGGCTGATCACGCCGACCTCGGGCACACTCGAGGTGCTCGGTTCCCGTCCCGCCACGAACGCGACCCAGTTGGCCAGGGTCGCGTTCGTCGCCCAGGACACCCCCGTGTACGCGGCGCTGACCGTCGCCGACCACCTGCGGATGGGTGCCAGGCTCAACCCGTCCTGGGACGCCGGCCTGGCGACCCGCCGGATCGGGCAGATCGGGTTGGATCCGCGGCAGAAGGCGGGCCGGCTCTCCGGCGGCCAGCGGGCCCAGCTCGCCCTGACCCTCGCCGTCGCCAAGCGCCCCGAGCTACTGATCTTCGACGAGCCGGCCGCGGCGCTCGATCCGCTGGCGCGGGACGGATTCCTGCACAACCTGATGGCGTTCGTCGCCGAACTCGGTGCCAGCGCCCTGCTGTCGTCGCACCTGCTCGCCGACGTCGAGCGGGTCTGCGACCACCTGATCGTGCTGGCCGGCTCCCGGGTCCAGGTCGCCGGTGACGTCCGGGACCTGTTGGCCAGCCACCACCGGCTGGTCGCGCCGGGCGGCGGGCCCGACCGGCTGCCCGCCGGGGTCGAGGTCGACCGGCTGCCCGCCGGGATCGAGGTCGACCGGCTGCCCGCCGGGATCGAGGTCATCCGGGTCGAGCAGACCGATCGGGGGCACAGCCTCGTGGTGCGTTCCGACGGTCCCCGTCCGGCAGGGCCGTGGAGCGTCGAGAGTCTCCGGCTCGAGGAACTGGTGCTCAGCTATCTGAGCCGGGCGGCCGACGTGTCCGCCGCGGGCTCCAGGACGATGGCCGGGGAGGCCGCCCGATGATCTGGATGAGTTGGCGGCAGTTCCGTACCCAGGCGGTGGTGGGGGCCGTGGCCCTGACCGCGCTCGCGATCTATCTGGTGATCCTCGGCATGCAGATCCGGCACTCGTACGACGCCGCCCCCGCCCTGTGTCAGAGCCTGGGCGACGGCTGCACGGCGCCGATGAACGAGTTCACGCAGCGGTACAGCACCCGGTTGTATCTCCTCGACGGCCTGCTCATCGCCGTTCCCGGGATCGTCGGAACGTTCTGGGGCGCGCCGCTGGTCACCCGGGAACTGGAGGCGGGCACGCACCGCCTGGCCTGGAACCAGAGCCTGACCCGACGCCGGTGGCTGGCGGTCAAGCTGCTGGTCGTCGGTGTGGCCGGGATGGCCGCGACGGGCCTGTTCAGCCTCCTGCTGACCTGGGCGGCCAGCCCGTACGACCAGGTGGCGGCCGACCGGTTCACGACGCTGCTGTTCGGCACCCGCAATCTCGCCCCCGTCGGGTACGCGGCCTTCGCCGTCGTGCTCGGCGCGATCCTCGGGCTGACGATCCGTCGTACGGTGCCGGCGATGGCGCTCACCGTGGTGGTCTTCGCGGTGGCGCAGATCGTGATGCCGATGCTGGTCCGCCCGCACCTGCGCCCGCCGGTCAGCGTCACACAGCCGATGACCGCCGAGACGGTCCGGAACCTGAGTTCGATGAAGGCCGACGCCACCGTCAGGGGTGTGCAGATCCCGAACGCCTGGGTGGTGTCCCACGGCGAACTCCTGGACTCGAACGGCGGGCCGGTCGAGCCGACCCGCTACCACGAGTGCGTGCTGCTCGGCCCGGACGCGGTCCCGGAGTGCCTGGCCAGCCTCGACCTGCACGTCGTGGGGTCGTACCACCCGGCCGACCGCTACTGGTCGTTCCAGTGGCTCGAATCGGCCATCTTCCTGGCACTCGGCGGGCTGCTGACGGGCTTCGGGCTGTGGCGGATCCAGGGGCGCTTCCGCTGACCCGACAGCCGGGACCGGGCGGCGCCGCATTCCTCCGGCGCCGTCCGGCACCGCATGCCGGGTGGTTGGTCGCGGTGCGCTACTCGTGCCGGGCGACGCCCTCGGAGTGCATCCCGGTCTGCTCCTCCAGCGGGTTGTTGCGCAGGTCGTCAAGGGTGGTGTCGTCGGGGATCAGGCGGCGGGCCGGCGCGGGGTCCGGCGGAGCGGCGCCGGGGCCGGCCTCGGGTACCCGGGTCGGCTCGACCGGGCCGAAGCCGTGCCGGCCCGATTCCGGCGGCCACGGGACCGGTTGTTCGTCGGCCCGGCGTTCGCCGCGCCGCCCGGGCGGCAGGCCGGCCTCCTCGCTGCCCTCGTCCAACGGTGAGTCCTCGGCCGCACCCCATGGTGCGTCCCGATCTGCGGTGCCGCCGGTGGTTCCCCACGGCTGTACCGACTGCGGGCCGCGCCCCCCGTCGCCCGCACCGTCCGGCTGGTCGATCGGCCCGAGCTGGCCGCTCGATTCGGAGTCCACCGGTCGCTTCTTCGCGCTCATCCCCACCATCCTCGCTGCCGGGTCGTCCGGGCCGGACCGCCGGCGCGGTCCGGCACGTATGGGTCTGGCTCGGATGTACCGGCGTTCCCGTCCGGCGGGCAGGCATGCGGGCGATGCGGCGGCAGATCGGCCCCGCGCCGCCGGGGAACGGACAGGCAGCTCAGCCGGGAGGAAAGACCGCACGCCCCGCTGTCAGGCGCGCATCACCGTCGCGATCGGGATGCGGGCCGCCCGGATCGCCGGGATGAGCCCGCCGAGCAGCCCGGCGACCAGTCCGGCGATGATCCCGGCGACTCCCGCCCGCCACGGAAACACGACGTCGGCGAGGAACGGCACCTGGTCGCCGAGCAGCGTGCCGGCCGCCGACAGCGCGAACGCGGACGCCCCGATCGCGACGGCGGCGGTGAGCAGGCCGATCAGCAGGGTCTCCGCGAGCACGATGCCGGCGAGGAGCAGCCGTGAGGTACCGACCGCGCGCCGCAGCGCGAACTCCTCGACCCGTTCACCGACGGTCGCCAGCCCGACGTTGAGGATGCCGGCCACGCCGATGAGCAGCACCAGAGCGGCCATGCCCAGGAAGATCCAGCGGATCAGCGCCAGGTCCCTGGCGATATTCTGGCGGGCCTGAACGGTTTCGAAGTGGATCTGCTCCGAAGGAACTCCGACCGCGGCGAACCGCAGTTGCAGCAACCGTTCCACGTCGCCCGCCGTCGGGGCCAGCATCACCTGGACCCCTGGGCCGTAGTTGCTGGTGCCGGCCGAGGCGCTCACCCAGTTCTGTAGCTCGTCCGCCCGGGTGTACGCGGCCGGGGTCTGGTTGCCGTCGTCGACCACGCCGATGATCCGGGGGGTCGGGTTGGCGGTCGCCCCCTCCGTCCACAGCTCGGCCGGAACCTGGTGCCGGCCGAAGCCTTTGGCTGCCTCGAGATTGACCACCAGTCGGGGGGACAGCGACGGCTCCCCGGAGAAGTCCAGCCACTGTCCGGAGACCAGCCGGAACGGCTTGAACTGACGAATGTCGCCGGTGAGCGTGCTGAGGGTCAACTCGATCGCCTGACCGGGCACGGGGCCGTCGGCCGCGTCGGAACCGGAGGGCAACGGCCGGCAGTAGCCGTTCCCGTCGCAGACCACCGACCCGTCCGGACCGGCCGGATAGGGACCGTTGCCGGGCTGGTCGAACGGGGACCCGCCCGGATTGACCGGGGTCACCCCGGGCTCTCCGATCACCGCCTGCCGGGCGGCGATCGCGACGGCGTCCGGTCGGCCCGTCAGGGTGTCGTTGCTGATCCGGAGGGTGTCGGGGTTTCCCGGCAGGTACGCCTGGCGGGTACCGTCCTTGCCGACCTGCAGTTCCAGGTCGGCGAGCTGGGCACGTTCGAGGGTCTCGGCCCCGGCCTGGACCACCACCACGGCGAGCACTCCGAGGAACAGGCTCACCATCGACAGGAAGGTACGCATCTTCCGGGCCCGGATGCCCTGTAGTCCGATGATCACCGCGGACCGGAACCGCCCGGAGAGCCGGATCACCGGAACATCCCGTCGAGCCCGGCGTCGTCCTGCCCGGTCCTGCCCGGCACGGTGGCGGACGCCGATGCCGCCGCAGCCGGTTCCGGGGGCGACGCGACCGCTGGTGTCGGCGTCGTACCCCTGGTGTCGATTGCCGGGTTGAGCGTTCCGTCGGTGAGCTGCAGCACCCGTTGCATCTTGTTGGCGTGGTCCCAGTCGTGGGTGACCAGGATCAGGCCGCAACCCCGGTCGGTGGCCGCGCGCATCACCTCGATCACCAGGTTGCCGGTCTCGGTGTCCAGCGCGCCGGTGGGCTCGTCGGCCAGGAGCAGGCGCGGTTCCCGGACCAGCGCCCGAGCCACCGCCACCCGCTGCTGCTCGCCGCCGGAGAGCCGGGCCGGTCGGTGCTTGGCAAGGTGGGCGATGCCGACCTGGTCGAGCGCTGCCATCGTCCGGGCCCGGCGTTTGCGGCGGGGCAGCCAACCCTGGCCGTTGACCAGAGCCATCGCCACGTTCTGGGCGGCGGTAAGGTGCTTGAGCAGGAAGAAGCGCTGGAACACGAAACCGAACTCGGCGCTGCGCAGCGCCGCGGCCCGGCGCTCCGCGACCCGGCTGATATCGCGGCCACCCAGCAGATAGCGCCCAGTGTCCGGCCGGTCGAACAGGCCGATCAGGCTGAGCAGGGTGCTCTTGCCCGAACCCGACCGGCCGAGGATGGCGACACTCTCACCACTGTCGACGGTCAGGTCCACGCCGTCGAGAATGGTGCGCGGTGCCTGTTGCCCCTTCAGCGTCTTGGTGATGCCGTGCAACTCCAGCAGATCCGTCATTTCCCACTCTTCGGGTCGAGGGGCCCACCCGGTTCGACGGGTTTGGCGGACGGCAGGTCGGGGCCGGGCAGGGCGACCGTCTCGTCGCCGGTGAGACCGGACTTGATCTGCACGACCTTGCCGTCACTCAATCCGAGTACGACGTCCCGGGTCTCCCGGGTGCCGTCCGGGCCGACCACGTCCACCTTGCCCTTGCCCTGACCTCCCGCGACCGCCTCGACCGGCAGTACCAGCGCGTTCTTGGCCCGGGCGGTCACCACCTCGATCGTCGCGTTCGCACCGTTGATCAGCTTCACTCCGGAGGGCGCCGTGCAGACCAGCCGCATGCCGGTCGGCTCCGAGGGCTGGACCGGCTGCCCCGGGTCCACCGGCACGGGCGGGGCCGACGGGTCGGCGGAGGGATCGACGGAGGGTTCCGGTATCGGGACCGTGCCGGCCGGCAGCGCGGCGATGGTGCCGAGAACCTTGCAGGCGAACGGTCCGGGACCATTCTTGATCTGGGCCTGCACGGTGGTGAGCGAATCCGAGATCTGGTACGCCTGGGAGCCGTCGATGTCGGCCACCAGCCCGTACCCGATCCGCTTGGCCGAAACCACCGGCATCCCGGCGGTCACCTTGGACCGGTCGTCCGCCAGTCGACCGGCGAACACCGCGCCGGCCGGCACCTCGACGCGGTTCGGCCTGCCCTTCGCCCAGACACTGGCCACCCTGGTCGGCTTGGTCGGTGTGCTTTCCGGCACCTCGACATCGCGGTACCGGATCTCCCCGGCGGTGGGAGCCACCACTCCGAACACCGGGTTCAAGGTGACCTTGCCGGACAGGCTCACCCGGTTGTCGAGGTCCTGGCGGGTCGGCTTCGCCGTGGTCATGGCCGTGCCGCGGGGCGCAAGAGCCGGAGTGTCCGCCTCCGGGCCCGACTCGCTGCAGCCGGCGACGCTGGCCACCAGCACGAGGACACACGAACGCAGCAGTAGTCGCCTTCGCACCGGCACCCCTCACTGAAAATGTCCGGACGGACATCTGACAAGACGCTGCGTGCCGGCAGAAGGTTGCGTCCGACACCGGACTATTCCGGCGTGGACCGACATGGCGGTGCTGTGGTGTCAACCGGCACGGTCACTGCGGTATCAAACCAGAATGGGCGCTCGGCCACGGACCCGCGTACCCGTCGACCCCGGAAGGAATCCAGGGACGTAGATGCCCTGGAACCAGAACGGCGTGCTTTGCCGTCGTGTCCCTCGAAGTCGACCGCGAAGCGGACCGGGTCGGTGGTGCGGGCGAAAACCGGCCCGGACCGCTCCACGTGGGTCATGCCGTTGATCGGCGACGATCAGCTGTCTTCGGCGAACAGGGCCGCGTAACGGGCCAGGTACAGTGGCCATCCTCCGTCGTTGGCGACGCCGTCCCTGACGGCCGGCCAGCCGGGGCCGTGCCGGTCCAGGTGGCGGTGCTCCAGTTCCACCCGGGTCCGCTGTGGGGTCTCGGCGATGAACGTGACCTCGACCTCGCTGGCGTTGTCCGGGTCGGTCTCGACCTGCCACTGCGGGCTGATGTCCCAGCTGAAGACGACGCGGTGCGGCGGGTCGTAGGCCAGGACCCGCGCCCACCGGCATTCAGTGCCGTCGACGCCCCGATCGTAGATGTGTCCGCCGACCTTCGGCTCGAACACGGTCTCGGCGATGGCGGCACGGAGAAGGTTGTGCTCCGGCGGTTTGAAGTCGCCGAACCGCTCGGTGAAGGCGGTGAAGGCTCGATCGACCGGCGCCGCGACGACGATGTGCCGGCGCACGACGACTTCGGCTGCTTCTGCTTCTGCTCCTGTCATGACTTCTCCCCGGTGGGTTGCTCGGCGACGTCCTGATAACCGTCCAGCGCGCGGTTCCAGAACGTATCGAGTTGATCGCGTAATGCGGCCACGCCGGCCGGATTGAGCCGGTAGACCCGACGGGTCCCGGCGGCGCGGTCGGTGACGAGTCCGGCGTCCTTGAGCACCTTCAGGTGCTGGGACACCGCAGGCCGGCTGATCGGCAACGCGTCGGCGAGTTCACCGACGGCCTGCGGCCGTTCGGCCAGGCACGCGACGATGGCCCGCCTCGTCGGGTCCCCCAACGCGTCCCAGCCGTCATCAGTTCGGTAAGTAGGCACGAACGGTAAGCTACAACTTACGGATGGACGGGTCAAGAACCCTCACGGCCCGGTACGCCCGAGACCGTTTTCTTCCACGCCCGGAACAACGGCACCGACCGGGTGCCCCACGTCGGCAGGTACGCCGGTGACGTCGGGCCCGGCGGTCACGACGTCGTCGGCTGGGGGGTCGCCGGCTGGGGAGTCGCCGTAGGAGTAGAACCGGCCGGGAGACAGCGCGGATCGTTCGCCACCACGTAGAGCTCTCTGAACTCCAGGCCGATCTCGCCGGGCTCGTCCACCCACGCCTCGTAGATCATGTTTGGTCCGTCGCACCGGGTCCGGATCTCCGCGCTCTCGTCACCGCAGGCGCCCGTCGACAGGGCCACGCCGGCCAGGGCCGCGATGCCGACCGCTCGGGCACTCCGGATCGGTACAAGCTTCATCTGGTCGGCCTCCAGAACCTGGTCCAGCGGGGTCCGTCGAGACTCACGACGGTGAAGGACTGACAGTCGCGCAGCGCGGATCGTTCGGGACCACCTTCACCTGCCGCAGTTCAAGCTGCGGATCGTCGTCATCGGCCGCTATCCGCCACGCCTCGTAGACCATGTTCGGTCCGTCGCACCGGGTCCGGATCTCCCTGTGCTCCTCCGCGCAGGCGGCCAGCGCACCCACGCAGACGGAAACCAGGACGGCGGCGAGTGCAGCCCGGGCCGGGGTTGGCTTCATCGGGTCGACCTCCACACGGTCCGAGGGGAGGCGGAGAGTTCAGGATACGTCGATCCGGGACGAGCGGGCCAGCCTCGCACAGCACCGGGCCGCCCGCGCCCACCACATCATCGTCGTCCGACGACGGTGTTCGTGGAGGTCGGCGGGCTACGGGCACCGCCCTGCCTCTACCATTCCGCCCATGGCACTGCTACACCGCGCGGAACTGCGGCCCACGAAACTCGAACTCCTGGCAGCGTGGCTGCCGGGCCGCGGTTGGTACCGAGGGCCCGCCGATGCCGACGTCGTGCGGGTGGCCGCCTACCGGTTCGACGACCCCGCTGGCGCGGTCGGGATCGAGACGATGCTCGTGAGCGCTGGAGACGGGCCGGTACACCAGGTCCCGCTCACGTACCGCGACGCACCCCTGGACGACGGCGACGGCTGGCTGATCGGCACCACCCAACACTCCGTCCTCGGTCAGCGCTGGGTGTACGACGCGTGCGGAGATTCCGTCTACGCGGCGGCGCTGGCCAGCGCCATCTACACGGGCGGCGGGCAGGCGGAGGAGTTCATCGAGGTCGACGGCCGGCTCGAGCGCCGGGAGCCCACAATGTTCGTCGCCGGCAGCGGCGTCGAGGATGCCGACCTCCCCGTCATCGACGGGATTCGGCGCGTCGTCGAGGACGAGCCCACGCTCATCGTGACGAACTCCGTGCAGTTGGCCGTCGTCCGTCGCCTCGAGGACGGCAACAGGCTTCCCGGTGCCGCCCTGACGGGCACCTGGAACGGTCAGCCGACGCCGGTACCGCTGGCGTACGCCGCGACACGCTGAGGCCGGCCCCGTCGTGCCGGCGCTCAGACCACTGCCGCACCCCCCGCATGCCGCCGGCTCCGGCCGCGGGGGTGGACGAATCCGACGGCGAGAACCGCGAGGCAGCCGGCTACCGCCACGGCCCCGAGCACCCCGGCCAGGCAAGGATCCGAGCGCTCGTGGCGCAGCCCTTCCGACCATGTCAGGGCCGGACGGCGGTGACGAGCCAGTTGGCGCCGGGAATCCGGACTCCGTCCGGGCTCTCGTACGGTCGCAGGGCCTGGACGAGGATGTCCCGCGCCAGCTCGGCAGCGAACTCCGGATTCCGCTCCAGAACGGACCGGACCGGCCCACTGCCGAGATAGAACTCGGCCGCCACATCCGCGCTGGCGCCGAACTCCATCGGTACGTCGAGCGGCTGTGGTCGTACGTCCACGAAGCCGGCGCCGGTCAGTACCTCGGTCAGGTGTGCCGGGTCGGCCAGCGAGAACATCTGTGAGTCGGGAAGGCTGCCGGATCCCAGTCGGGTCTGCAGGGCGGAGAGCGGTGCCACGTACCAGGCGTTGGCGGCCATGTCGCGCGGGCACAGGAAGGCGATCCGGCCGCCGGGCCGGAGTGCCCGGCCGATGTTTCCGAATCCCGCCACCGGCTCGGTGAAGAACATGATGCCGAACTGGCTGATCGCCACGTCGAACTGCCCGGCGGCAAAGGGGTGTACCTGGGCGTCGGCCTGGACGAACGCGACATTGGACAGGCCCGCCGCGGTCGTGGCGGCGCGGGCGTGTTCGAGCATGACCGCCGACAGGTCGATGCCGAGAACCCGTCCCTGCGCGGCGAGCCGGGCGGCCTCCCGGCTGCTGTCGCCGGTCCCGCAGCCGACGTCGACGACCTGGTCCACCGGTCCGATCTCGGCGGCGGTAAGCAACGCCCTGGTCAGCTCGACGTTCACGGCGTCGTCACTGCCCCGTTGTTCGGCCCAGTGGGCACCTTCGGGGCCGTTCCACGCCGTGGCCTGCTCGGTGTTGACGATGTGTGTCACGTCGGGTCCTCTCAGAAGTGTCGGGGCCGGGCGAGCAGGCGCAGGCCGACGGCGGCGAGCCCGCCGTCGGCGATCCGCAGCCGCTCGATCTGCGTGAGTGCGGTGAATACCGGTACGCCGGGACCGTCGTCGCTGAGCCGGTCGCCGAGATAGCGGTGCAGGTACGGCACCCGGGCCATGGTGCGGATGTCGAAGGCCGCTTCGATCGCCTCGACGACGGTGGTGCCGGTGTGCAGGCGCAGGGCGTCGCGGTGCTGGCCGACCCATCGCGGATAGGGTGCGGCGGGTAGATCGCCGTCAGTGCCGGGCGTCAGTCGCCCGGTGCTGGTGAGCACGGCGGCCATGTCGTAGAACCAGGCGGCGGTGGCGGGGTCCGCCCGCTCCCAGGCGAACTCGTCGACGACCAGGATCCCGCCGGGGCGCAGCAGGGTCCGGGCCCGTTCGACGGCGCCGGTGAGGTCGGCCGTGTGGTGCAGCGACAGGGAGAACAGCACGGCGTCGAACGGGTCGTCCTCGTACCGGGCGATGTCGGCCTCGACCGCGTCGACGCCGAGGGCGTTGGCCACGGCCACCGCCTCGGGATCGGTGTCCACCGCGGTCACCGCGTAGCCGGCGCGGTGCAGCGCGAGTGCGAGGTGGCCGCGTCCGCATCCCGCGTCGAGGATCCGGGCCGGCGTCGGCGGCAGCCAGTCGGTCAGGAATGCCAGTTGGCCCGCCACCCGGGCGGCGGTGACGCCGGTCGCGTCGTCCGGACCGGTGTACCGGGCCGTCTCTGTTGGATTCACCGGTCAAGCGTCGACCAGCCCTGGCATGAGCACAACTGCAGGTTGCTTGGGGATGGCATAAGCTCGACGCATGCTCGACACCTGGTCGTTGCAGGTACTCGTCGCCGTGGCCGAGCATGGCTCGTTCTCCGGTGCGGCCACGGCGCTCTCGCTGACCCAGCCGGCCGTCTCCCGTCAGATCGCGGGTCTGGAGCGGCGACTGGGTCTTCGACTGTTCAGCCGCGTACCCCGTGGTGTCCGGCCGACCCCCGCCGGAGCGGTCGCCGTCGAACTCGCGCGGGACACCCTGGCCCGGCTGCGGACCCTGGAGACCAGGCTGGCGTCCTTCGCCGAGCTGGAGTCGGGCGAGCTACGCCTGGCCGCGTTTCCGAGTGCCAACACCTTCCTCGTGCCCGAGGCCATTCGCCGGTTCGGCGATCTCCATCCTGGCGTGACACTCAGCCTGCGGCAGACCGAGCAGGCGGCGCTGGTGACGTCGGTACGAGACGGCAGGATCGACCTGGCCCTGGTCACCGACTGGCACCTGTACGGGGATCCGGACGCGGCCAAGAACGCCCCTACCGGAACCCACCTGCCCCGGGCAACGGTCGACGGCGTCGAACTGGTTCCACTGGCCGACGAGGAGCTTCAGGTCGCCCTTCCCACCCGGCACCGCCTTGCCCGGCGGCGCCGGGTACGGCTGGCGGACCTGAGCGGGGAAACCTGGATCGAGGGCGGACACCCCGATTGTCTCGGCCCGATCGCCCCGCTCGCCGAGGCGCTCGGCGGCGCGCCCCGGATCGGGTTCTGGTGTGACGACTGGAACGGCAAACAGGCACTCGTGGCGGCGGGGGTGGGCGTGACGCTCATGCCGACGCTGGCCCATCTGACCCTGCGACGCGATGTGGTGGTCCGGCCCACCAGCCCCGCCCTGCCGGCCCGCCGCCTGTACGCCGCGACGGCCGCACCGGCGTTCCGGGCCCCCGCGGTGACCGCGATGTTGGGGGTCCTCGCCGATCTCGCGCTCCGCAGGCCGTGACCGCCCGGCCAGAGAGACCGGCCGAACAGAGAGACCGGCCGAACAGAGAGACCGGCCGAACAGAGAGACCGGCCGAACAGAGAGACCGGCCGAACAGACGCGGTCACGTTGCGATCACACGCGCCGTAGTACCGCGAATCATTCTCGCCGCTGTGCCGGCCGCTGCCTGCACCGATTGTCCTCGCACCATATGCCAATGGAACCTGAGCGCGGGAACGGCCGCCGGCCGATGCGGGTGGTCGGTACGGCCGCCGCCGGCTCGCTGCTCGTCATCGCGATCAGGAGTCGGACGGCTCCCAGAGCAGGAGCTGGCGGTGATGGCTGAAGCCGTTACGCAGGTAGAAGTCGACCGCCCGGCGACTGGAGTGGACGGTCACGTGCAGCAGACCCCGCGTGCGGGCGTCGGTCAGGATCGCGGCCATCAGCGCACCGCCGATTCCGCGGTTGCGGTACTCCTCGCGGACCTCGACCGACTGGATGTCGCCGTACCGCCGGTCCAGGGACTCGTTACTGGGCACCCGTTCCGCGAGAAGCAGCCAGGCGGCGCCGACCACGTGCCCTTCGATCTCGGCGACGAACGGCAGGTGCGTCTCCGTATGGGCGGCCATCCAAGCGGCGTACGCCCCGAGCTTGTCCCCGTCGATGCCGCGTAGCTCCGCGAGCGCCGCCGCGTCCGCCACGCCGGCCCGCCGCACGATCATCCGGTCGATCCTGGACGAGCCCGTCGCCGGCGGCCGAAGGACCTGGCCCGCCTCGTCCTGGCGGCCGGTCCGGGCCTCCGTCACGTGGGGAAGGCCAGCAGCCGCAGCAGTTCGGCCAACCGCTCGTGGTCCTGAGGCGTCACGGCGGCCAGCAGGCCCAGCTCGACGGCATGCGCGGACTCCTGGGCGCGGGCGAAGAGGGCCCGACCCGTGTCGGTCACGACGAGGACGTTCGCGCGTCGGTCGGCGGGGTCCGTACGGCGCTCGACCAGCTGACGCTTCTCCAGCTCGTCGACGAGGGCGACGACCTGGCTCGGATCGAGTCGGAGGAACTCGGCGAGTTCCCGCTGTGTGGGGCGGACGTCGTCGGCGGCCAGCGCGAGCACGGAGTACGACCGCGCCTTCAGCCCGTGCTGTGCGAGGGCGGCGTTCGCTGCCGCGAGCGTAAGGGCGTTGGCGCGGGCGAGCAGGAAGCTGAGATCCCTGCCGAGCACGCTGTCCCGCAGGCCGGCGGTTCCGGTCGGCTGCGTCTTCCCGATTGGGGACATGGCGGCGATGATAGCAAGCCCCATCAATAATTGACATTTTCAACGGTCCGTGCTCAGATCGGCTTCGACACGAAGGAGTTTGTCCTATGTCTTTGGACGGCAAAGTCGCTATTGTCACTGGATCTGGTCGGGGTCTCGGCCTCGCATACGCGCAGGAGCTGGCTCGGCAGGGCGCCTCCGTCGTCGTCAACGACGTCGACGCCCAGGCAGCAGCAGACGCCGCCGCGACGATCCGAGGGCTCGGCGGCAGTGCCGTCACGGTCGTCGCGCCGGTCGGGCCGACCGAGACCGCGAAGGAACTCGTCGGGACGGCGGTCGAGAGCTTCGGGCGACTCGACATCCTCGTCACCAACGCCGGTGTCCTGCGCGACAGCGTGCTCTGGAAGATGAGTGACGACGACTTCGACACCGTCATCAACGTGCACCTGCGCGGCACCTTCACCACCGTGCGCGAAGCGGTACGGCACATGCGGGCGGTCGGTGAGGGCGGTCGGATCATCTGTATCGGATCCCCGACCGGACAGCGTGGCAACTTCGGCCAGACCAACTACGCGGCCGCCAAGGCGGGCATCGTCGGCATGGTCCGCACCTGGGCCCTCGAGCTCAAGCGCGCCGGGATCACCGCCAACGCCGTCATCCCCGTCGCCGCCACCGCCATGACCGCCTCGATCCCCTACTTCGCCACGGCGGTGGCGGCCGAGGCGAAGGGCGACCCCGTGCCCGCGTTCTTCCGGCACGATCTGGGGTTCGGCACGTCGGGCGACACGGCCGGGCTCATCGCGTTCCTCGGCTCCGACGCGGCCAGGGCCGTGACGGGGCAGGTGATCGGGGTGGGAGGCGATCGTCTCCAGATCTGGACCCACCCGGAGGCGGCGCTGACCGCCTACCGCGAGGGGGGCTGGACCTACGACGCATTGGTCGAGGCATGGCCGGCGGAGTTCGCCGAGGCTATGCAGAGCGTCGGCGAGAGCTTCCCGGAACTTCCCGAGGAACTCGAGTCGGCAGCTTCCTGACACCCGTACAACGCGAAGGCGCCCACCATGTACCAGCCCGCCATCGACCTCGACGCCGTCACGGCGATCGACATGCACGTGCACATCGAGGTCGACGACCACGGTCACGCCTCACTGCCCGATCCCCTCGTGGCGGCGGCGTCGAAGTACTTCAAGACGGACGGACCACGACCCGCCGTCGACGCGATCGCGGGGTACTACCGTGAGCGCCGGATGGCCGCTGTCGTCTTCACCGTGGACGCGCGCACACAACTGGACCACGAGCCGATCTCGAGCGTCGACATCGCACGGGCGGCGTCCCGGCACGCCGACGTGCTCATTCCCTTCGGATCGGTCGACCCTCGCACCGGAGAAGCGGCGCTCGAGCTGGCGACCCGGCTCATCGAGGACGAGGGGGTCCGTGGATTCAAGTTCCACCCCACCGTGCAGGGGTTCGACCCGGGTCACGAGGAGTACGCGCCGCTGTGGGGTCTGCTCGAACGGGCCGGCGTTCCCGCGCTGTTCCACACCGGACAGACCGGCATCGGCGCCGGGATGCCGGGGGGTTACGGCTTCCTGCTCGGGCTGTCGAATCCGATGCTGCTCGACCCCGTTGCGGCGAACTTTCCGGAGCTGCAGATCATCATGGCTCATCCGTCAGTGCCCTGGCAGGACGAGGCCCTGTCGGTGGCGACCCACAAGCACAACACCTGGATCGATCTGTCCGGCTGGAGCCCCAGGTACTTCCCGGCGACGCTGGTGCGCTACGCCAACTCGATCCTGAAGCGCCGCGTGCTCTTCGGCACGGACTACCCGATGCTCACCCCCGATCGCTGGCTGCGTGACGTGGAGGGCACAGACCTCAAGCCCGAGGTGCTCCCGGGCATCATGAAGGACAATGCCGCCCGGCTGCTGGGATTGGACAGCGGAACCTGACGTGACCGTGACGATGCTCGGCGCGACATCCGGGCGCCGCTGCCCGGACACATCCGGGCGACGAGAACGAGAGGAAACTCCATGACGACGACCATCGCCTACGACCAGCTCGCCGACCTCCCCGGTACTGATCTTGGTTACACCGGGTATCGGACGGTCACCCAGGACCAGGTGAACCTGTTCGCGGACGCGACGGACGACCACCAGTGGATCCACGTCGATCCCGAACGGGCGAAGAGCGGTCCGTTCGGCGCACCGATCGCCCACGGCTTCCTGACCCTCTCCCTCGCCGTCCCGTTCTGGACCGAGCTGCTCGAGGTGAAGGGCGTGTCGACGAAGGTCAACTACGGCCTCGACAGGGTGCGGTTCCCTGCTCCTGTCACGGTCGGGTCGCGAGTTCGCATGCGGGCGAGCGTCGCCGAGGTCGCCGAGGTTCCCGGCGGCTACCAGATCACCGTCGACCAGACGATCGAGATCGAGGGGGCGGCCAAACCCGCGGTCGTGGCGCGCGGCCTGTACCGGTTCTACGCGTAGGCCCCGAGATCCCGGCATGACCAGCACCTCCACCCGGGGAGAGTGATGATGCACCAGCAGGGAATCGGCACCTGGTTGGCGAAGCGTCGGCTCAGGTCACCCGACAAGGCCGTCCTCATCTGTGACGGACGGTCGGACCTGACGTATCGACAGCTCGCTGACGGGGCGGATCGGGTCTCGACGATGCTCGGAGACCGCGGCATCCGCAGGGGCGACGCCGTGGCCTATCTGGGCGAGAACAGCCCCGAGTTCCTGCAGGTGATGTTCGGGGCCGCGAAGCTGGGTGCCGTTTTCGTACCTGTCAACACACGGCTCGCCCCGCCCGAGATCGCCCACGTCCTGGCGGACTCGGGCACGCGTCTGCTGATCCACGACCCCGAGTTCGCCGAACGCGTCTCCATCGCCGGAACGGCCGCGCGGATCCCCCACGTCATCGTGACGGGCGATGGGACCACGGCCGGTCCGGGACTCGACCGTCTGCTCAGCACGACTGCCGCCGCCGACCGGTTCGACGTCGAAGTCACCCTCGGGGATCCCGCCGCGATCCTCTACACCTCCGGTACGACCGGCAGGGCAAAGGGCGCTGTGCTGACCCACGAGAACCTCACCTGGGTCGCACTCAACTGCATCGTCGACTACGACGTCGTCTCGACCGACGTCGCGCTGATGATCTCGCCCCTGTTCCACGTCGCCTCACTCGGGATGGGGGCGCTCCCGGTCATCCTCAAGGGCGCCACACTCGTTCTCGAGCGAGGGTTCGAGCCGGGGCGCGCGCTCGCCCAGATCGAACGGCACGGCGTCACGATGCTCAGCGGGGTGCCGACGACCTACCAGCTGATGGCCGAGCATCCGAACTGGGCCGCGACCGACCTCTCGACGCTGGCGAAGCTCACCTGCGGAGGATCGCCGGTGCCCCCGCGCGTCCTCAACGCGTACGAGAAACGGGGTTTGTCGTTCTCCCAGGGCTACGGGATGACCGAGACCTCGCCCGGTGCGACCTCACTGCCACCGACGATGACCCGCAGCAAGCAGGGCAGTGTCGGCCTGCCACATTTTTTCACCGACGTTCGGGTCACCGACGGAGACGGCGCGGTGGTTCCGCACGGACACGTCGGCGAGATCGAGATCGCGGGACCGAACGTCTTCCCGGGTTACCACGGACTGCCGGATGCGACGGCCGCCGCGTTCAGGGCGGACGGATGGTTCCGCTCCGGCGATCTCGGCCATCTGGACCCCGACGGCTACCTCTACGTCTCGGGCCGGATCAAGGACATGATCATCTCGGGCGGCGAGAACATCTATCCCGCCGAAGTCGAACTCCTGCTCAGCGAGATCGACGGGGTGACCGGGGTGGCGGTGATCGGCGTGCCGGACGAGCGGTGGGGGGAGGTGCCGTGGGCGATCATGACCGTGCGGCACGGAGCCTCCGTCGACACCGGCACCGTACAGGACCATCTCGACGGCAAGCTCGCGCGCTACAAGTTGCCGCGCAACGTCGTCATCGTGGATGAGTTGCCGCGGACCGCGTCCGGGAAGCTGCGAAAGGCGGAACTGCGGGACCGTTTTGGCGCTTCGGCGCGGACCGAGCCGTGACGAGGGCGGCGAACTCCGCGGCGGACGCATCAGCGAGCTCTTCGTGCATGTGCCGATAGACCTCCGCTGATCGCGGGGCCGGCCATTCCGCATCCATGAACTCGGGCGGCAGCCTCGGGTCGGCGCGCAACAACGCGAGCCAATCCGCCACGAGCATTGTCCGCACGGTCAAGGCACTCGGCGCCAGTTCCGCCGCGGCCGGCTCGCTCCACATCTCGATGAACGCGAGGTGTTCGCGCCGGATCACCTCGATGTCCCACGCGGCGCGCACGCTTTCGCCGATCGGGAACCCCGCGAGCTCCCGCGCGTGGAAGGCGATGACCGCGTTGGGGGGAAGGTCCTGCTGCAACGGCTCCAGCGACCCGACGAGGTCGACCTCGCCCGGGGCGAGCCACAACCCGTCACGGATCGGCGCGAAGCCCTCCCAGGTAAGACTCGAACGCAACCTGTGGCGCAGCGTCCGTTGACCCTCGGGAATCGAGAACGTGACGAGTGTCCACCCCTCTCCCTGCGGCTCGAAGGGGCGCGGACCGCGGACCCGGTACGTCGCTTCGCGCAGCACCGCCACGCCGTGCTCGGTGAGCGAGAACAGAATTTCCCGGCCACTCCTGCTACGCGCGAGAATCCCACTGTGTACGAGCCGGTCGAGGGTCGCGCGCGTTGCCGGCGCGCCGACACCGGCGCCTTCGAGCACTCCGATCAGGACGCTCGCGCGAATCGGTCCCGGGGAGTCATCGACAACATGCTCGCCGAAAAACGCGAGCAACAATTGCTTCGGCTGACGACTGCGCACAGCCCTCCCCCTCTGCGAGTCCGTCGTCGTGCGGTCACCGCGCCGACTGCGGGGCGACCTGCCCGAGCTTGGCGCGTTGGATTTGATCATAGACGTGCGTCCGCAGCTCGGTAAAACGGCGCAGAGCCCTGGTCGTGAGCTGATCACGCTCCGGCGGAAGGTCGATCGCAAGATCCTCCTGCACCCGTGTCGGCGAATTCGACAACACGAGAACACGCTCGCCCAGATAGACCGACTCGTCGATATCGTGCGTCACGAAAACGGTCGAGATCCTGCGAGTCGTGTGCAGTTCGCGTACGAGGTCCTCCAGGTCCGCGCGGGTCTGCGCATCCACCGCGGCGAACGGCTCATCCATGATCAGCACCTCGGGCTGGTACGCGATGGCACGCGCGATCGCCACCCGCTGCTGCATCCCACCGGAGAGTTGCCAGGGATGACTGCGCGCCGCGTGCGGAAGACCCACCGCCTCGATCGCGTCGGTGACGAGGGTGTCCCGTTCCGCGCGGGAGAGCTTCTTGTGGCGCAGCGGCAGTTCGACGTTCCCTCGAACCGTCAGCCACGGATAGAGGCTGCGGCCGTACTCCTGGAAGACCACGGCCATGGCGGGACTCGGGCCCCGCACCGGCGATCCGTCCATCTCGACGAGGCCGCTCGTGGGCGGGAGCAGCCCGGCGAGACACTTCAGGAGGGTGGTCTTCCCACAACCGGAGGGACCGACGACGCAGACGAGTTCGCCCGCGTTCATCGTAAAGCTGATGTCCCCGATGGCCTCGACGTCGCCTGTCGCGGATTCGTAGATCTTCCGCAGGTGCTCCACCCGCAGCAGGGTGCTCCGTTCAGGCACGTGTGACCTCTCTCATTCCGTGGTACCAGCGCAGAACGCGCCGCTCGACGAGACCGAAGGCCACGGCGAGGAGGACGCCGACAAGGCCGAGCAGGAGGATGCCGCTCCACATCTCGGCGATGAGGTAGTTCCGTTGGAAGTAGGCGATCCGATAGCCGAGTCCGGAGGAGGATGCGAACATCTCCGAGATGACCATCAGGATGAGGGCGACCGAGAGTCCCTGCCGAACCCCCGTCATGATTCGCGGGCTCGACGCGGGGAGCACGAGGAACCACAGCCGTTCCCACCAGGTGATCTGAAATGAGTCCGCGGTTTCGGTCATGACGCTGTCGGTCGCCCGGACACCCTCGATGGTGTTCAGCAGGATCGGCCATACCGCGCCGGAGACGATGACGACCACCTTCATCGAGTCGGTGATGCCGAGCAGGAGCATCGCGACCGGGATCAGCACCGGCGGCGGTATGGCGCGGAAGAACTCCAGCAGCGGCTCGAGCAGTTCGCGTAGCCAGCGGAAGAGGCCGATGACGGTACCGGCGGCGACGCCGACGACGATCGACGCGACGATGCCAAGACCGAGCCGGTACAGGCTCGGCAGCACGTCATCGAGGAACGCACGACCGACCCACGTGTCCACGAAGGCCTCGCCGATCGTGAGCGGGCCCGGAAAGAACCGGTTCGTGGACCTCGTCGACCAGACACCCCAGACCACCAGGGCCAGGAACGGCAGTCCGAACGCGAACAGGAAGCCCGCGGCAATCCGGATCCCTGCTCCGCGAAAGCGCGACCCCGAGACGACCTCACGGGCGTACGGGGTCACCGGTTCGCCGGCGTACGGGGTCACAGGACCTCCTCCCCTCGCACCGACTGGTGCCAGGACAGCGAGCGGCGCTCGATGAAGCGGAAGACGAGGTTCACGAGGAGCCCCAGGAGCCCGGTGACCACGACGAGGGCGTACAGACCGACCGCGTCCCCGGCGGAACGGGACAGCTCGATCATGCGCCCCAGGCCGGGATTGCCGATCACCATCTCCGCGGTGATCGCCAGGATGAGCGCAACCGCCGCCGCGAGTCGGAGGCCCGTCAGAAGGTACGGCAGCGCCGTCGGCAGCACGAGGTACGACAAGCGCTCGCGGAGGGTGAGGCCGAAGCTTCGCGCGGTGTCGCGGGCGACGGAGTCCACATCGGCGACACCGTAGATCACCTGCACGAACACCTGCCAGAACGACGCGTAGACGATGATGACGAGAGCGGCCCGCATCTGGAGGCCGAACATCAGCACGGCAAGGGGAATGAGCGCCACCGACGGGATCGGTCGCAGGAACTCGACCATCGTGTGGGTCGCACGACGGAGAAGGGGCACCAGTCCGACGATCGTTCCCAGCACGACCGCGGCGAGCGTCGCCACCGTCAGACCGATCGCCCACGCCGTCATGGTGAGTCCCAGCCTCCGCCAGAACGCGAGGTCGCGGAACTCCTCCACCAGGCGCGCGAGCACGTCCGTGACGTACGGCAGGTACTCCGGGTCGATCAGTCCCAGCGTGGGGATCAGTTGCCAGACGACGAGGAATCCCACCAGGCCGACGACGCCCAGCAGCACCTTGCGCGTCGAGCGCAGACGTCGGGCGGACAGGACCCGCATATCACTCCCGTGGTCGTCGGTTCGGCGATCACGCCCTCCCCAGTCTCCCGGGCCCTCACGGAGGCCGTGAGCGCGACGGCTACTGCTGCTGGATGAGACGGTCGAAGTTGGGTTGCCTGTCGAGCACCCGGTACTTCCCGGCGAGCGTGGCGAGCGCCTCCATGCTCTTCCGGTCGAGTTCCCAGCCGAATGCCGGGAGCCTCACCGACTCCGCGACCGGGTCCGGAAGCTCGAGGTTGTCCTTGATGGCCTGACGGACCGGCACCTCGTTGGCGGGATCCTGTGCCCACCCCAGCGTTTCCTTCATGGCCGCCGAGAAGTCCTTGACGAGCGCGGGATCGGACTCCTTCAGCTTCGTCGCACCCATGACGGTGAGGGTCGCGAGGCCCGGAACGACCGCCTGGTACGGCGCGACGACGAAGGCGTCGCCTCGGCTACGCAGTTGCGTGACGAAGGGTTCGGGCACCCAGGCCGCGTCGATGTTGCCGGCCGCGAGCTGGGCCGGGACGTCCGGGAAGGCGACCTCCACGAACTTGATGGAGGACGGGTCACCACCGTCCTTCTCGACCGCCGCCATGATCGTGACATCGCCCGCCGCACCGAGGCTGTTGACCGCCACCTTGCGCCCCGCGAGCTGGGCCGGCTTGGTGATGCCCGATTTCGCCGACGCCACGACGGCGTTGATGTCGTCGCCGTCCCGGTAGGACGATGCGTAGTTGCCGAGGATCACGACGCCGAGGTCCTGCAGATCGGCTCTGAACGCACCGAACGGCTGGCCGATGGCGAAGTCGATGTCGCCATTGATCAGGGCGGGGATGGCCTGCGCACCTCCTTGGGCGGGCAGCACCTCCACCCTGAGTCCGTGCTTGGCAAAGACGCCCGCCTTGATGCCGCCCCAGAGCGCGGCGGTCTCGGTGATGGGCAGCGCCGCGACACGGACCCGGCGTAGCTCGCCGCTGGCCTGGTCGGACGGGGTGGCATCGGAATCCGTACAGCCGGTGAGGGCGAACACGACGCCGGCGACAAGTCCGAGTGCGGTGACCTTCTTCATGGACGGGGCCCTTCCTGGGCAGGGATGGGTACGTCGAACGGGCGGATGACCCGGGCCTGCAGGTGTTGTGGGCTTCGCGACGTGGGGCGGGCACGCCGCTGTGTTGGCCATGGTCAGCTACGAAGCATGGAATGTCAAGAATATCTGACGCCCGTCATGGATAAGTTGAACCAGCCGGTACCGAGTCGATGGCGATCGCCGCCGCCCGGCCTGACCCGAGCGTCGGGAACGCCGCCGTCGCCGACCGGCGGGCTGGTATCCGTCGCGATCCCGTCGGCTCCGGGTGGACGGCCACGAATATTCACCGGAGTGCACATTACCGGCCGAGGCCTTCCGCCCGGGTCATCCACTCAGGCAGACCGGACGGGTCGGCGACGACCACGCCAACCATCGATGTTTTGCGTTATATTGACGGTCGTCATAGAGTTGTATAAGGTTCGGTATCGATGATTCTCGATGGAGGTGTCCATGTCACGAACTAGGGCGGCGTTGGTAGGTCTCGCCAGCGCCGTGCTCCTCGCGGTCGGGGGCCTTGTCCTGTCGTCACCGGCGTCCGCCGCGTCACTGGTCGAGGTGAGCAACTTCGGCAACAACCCGGGCGGCATGCGCATGCACATCTACGTGCCGGACAACCGCCCCGCCAACCCGGCGATCGTGGTGGCCATGCACGGCTGCGGCGGCTCGGGCCCCGGCTTCTACTCGGGCAGCGAATTCGCGTCCCTGTCGAACCAGTACGGATTCATCGTCATCTACCCGAGCGCCATGCAGGAAGCCGGATTCGGCAAGTGCTTCGACACCTGGTCGGACGCGTCCAAACGGCGCGGCGGCGGCAGCGACCCGGTATCGATCGAGTCGATGGTCAACTACGCCCGAACGCAGTACAGCGGCGACATCAACCGGGTCTACGCCACCGGCAGCTCCTCCGGCGGCATGATGACCCAGCACATGCTCGCCGTCTACCCCGACCTGTTCAAGGCGGGCGCGTCCTTCATGGGCGTACCGTTCGGCTGCTTCGCCAACGCAGCCGCCTACCCGCCCGGCGGCCCGTGCACCAACGGCACCATGAACCGCACCCCACAGGAGTGGGGCAACCTGGTCCGCGGCGCCTACCCCGGCTACTCCGGCACCCGTCCACCGATCCAGCTGTGGCACGGGACCAACGACACGCTCGTACCGTACTCCCTGTTGCAGGAGTCGATCGAGCAGTGGACCAACGTCCACGGACTGAGCCAGACACCCACCTCCACGGACACCCCGCAAGCCAACTGGAACCGCCGCCGCTTCGGCACCCAGGTCGAGGCGTACGCCATCCAGGGCGCCGGGCACAGCCTGCCGTCCGCCGGCATGGCGCGGGTCGCCATCCAGTTCTTCGGCCTCGACCGCACCAACCCGACCACGCCCCCGGTGAACCCGACCACTCCGCCGGTGAACCCCACCGTTTCGCCCACGGGCGCTCCCAACTCCGCGAGTGAGATCGTCGGAGCGCAGTCGAGTCGGTGTGTCGACGTGCCGAACGCCTCACGTACCAATGGCACCCGGGTGCGGCTCTACGACTGCAACAGGCAGTCCCAGCAGTCATGGACGTATACCTCGAACAGGCAACTACGGGTGTACGGCGACATGTGTCTGGATGCGGCAGGTTCCGGCAACGGCGCGGCGATCCAGATCTACAGCTGCCACAGTCAGACCAACCAGCAGTGGAACGTCAATTCCAACGGCACCATCAGTGGTGTGCAGTCCGGGCGGTGCCTGGACGTCTGGAGCACAGCCAACGGAGCGCAGGTCCAGTTGTACGACTGCCACGGACAGACCAACCAGCGATTCAACCTCGTGCCGCTCGTGTGATGATCATGGTCGCCTCGACGAACACCCTGTTCGAGGGCGTGCAGGTCTACAAGCCGCAGGGCGAGATCCAACACATCTGAACCAGGCCGGACTGAAACGGGCGGGCTCGGCGTGACGCCGGGCCCGCCCGGATCACCCCGACGGCGTGAGTGCAGGGCCCGGTGATCCAGCGGCGCCGTCCCGCTGGCCGGCGCCGGGCGCCGGGCACCGGTGGGCGGGGCAGTGCTCCGCCGGACCGCGAGCGTCGTCGCCAACTCCAGTTCAGCAACGTGGCCGGGGTGACGATTCGATGTTCTCGTAGCTGGCGGAGGAGCAGGCGGGCGAGGGCGGACAGGATCGCCCGGTCCGGCCAGGACAGGACATCGAGTCGCTCGAAGCGCTTGTGGAGGTCGCTTGTCGCTTGCCGCACGCTTTGGAGGCTGGCGAGTTCGAGTGCGAGGACGCTGCCTCTGCCGGGTAATGCACGCACGGCGTCCGCACCGCGTGCCGCGTTGCGAGCGCCGATCACCACGTGGGCTCCTTGATGGTGCTCGACCGTCTCCACGCCCTGACCGACAAGGCC
>NZ_JADPUN010000249.1 GCF_015690345.1 Plantactinospora alkalitolerans
CGCGACGGCCGGGACCGCCGCCCGTCGACTGCCCCGGACCCTGACCTGGGCCCGGCTGAAGGATCCGGTCGATCCGGTACGGCCCGGCCACGCCCTCGCCGACCGGATCGTCGCCGACCCGGTCGGCTGGCTCACCACCGAACTCGACTTTCTCACCGCCATGATCGCGGTGGCTCGGGACTGTGCCGCCGACCGGGAGGCGATCGTGCTTGCCGAACGGCTCGCGCCGTTCCTCTGGGTACACGGGCACTGGACGAAGTTGCAGGGCGTGCAGCGCCTGGCGCGGCGGTCCGCCGAGCGGATCGGTGACGACCGGACGATCGCGCGTACCGAGTTCCTCAGCGGGGTGCTGCGGATGGCCCGGGGCGACCTGACCGGCGCGGCGCAGCGGTTGGGCAGCGGGCGGACCCGGTTCGAACGGCTTGACGACCGGCACGGACTGGCCTGTCTGCTCAGCGATCAGGCCGTGCTGTACGACTACCAGAACCAGGCCGAGGACGCCGCGCGGACGGCCCGGCGGGCGGCCGAGCTGTTCCGGACCGAGGGCGACCCCCTCGGCGCCCTGCTGGCGGCTCCGGTGCTGTCCGCCGCCTACCGTGGGCTGGGCCGGCTCGACGAGGCACTCGACGTCGACGAGGCGGCGGTGGCCGAGGCCGGCGAGCTGGGTGCCGCCGAGATAGTGACGGCCCGTTGCCTGAACGCCCTCGCGGTGACCCGGCTGCTGCGGGCCGAGCCGTTCCTGGCGTACGCCGCCGCCCAGCGGGCGGTCGACCTGCTCCAGACGGTCGGCGACCGGTACGTGCTGCTGGCGGCGCTGCGTCACCTCGCCTCGGCGGCGGTCTGCCTGGGCCGGCGCGCGGAGGCGGTCCGCCGGCTCCAGCAGAGCCACGAGCTGGCGGTGCAGTTGGGCGACCGGCCGTGGGCCACCGGTCTGGCCCGGGACCTGGCGGTGAGCTGGATCGGTGAGGGGCGGGCGGCGGCGGCCGTCGAGGTGCTGCGGAACTGCGCCGGAACCTTCGAGGAGATGAGCATGCCGGCGGCGCGGGCGGCCACCCTCAACATGCTGGCCCGGGCGTACGACGAGACCGGGGACTCCGACGCCGCGCGGGACGCCCGGTTCTGGGCGGAGATCCTCACCGATCCCCGGGACACCCGCACCCCGGCGCTGGCGAACATCGTGCTGCGGCTCGCCGACGCGACGACCTGCGGTCGCTAGTCCGCGAGCACGACCAGGCGGACGTGCACGATGTCGTCGAGGGCGATCTTCTCTTTCTTGCGCACCGAGTCCCGCAGCGGCAGCACGTAGCCGCCCTCCTTGGGGAACAACGAGGTCCGCCACCGGCTCCGCCCGAGCCGAATCTCGACGGGCACCATGCCCCAGCCGTACGTGACCGCCGACGCCACCCGGCTCACGATGTCGGCGCACTCGGGCGGCACCGTTACAAAGTGGTACGGGGACGGTCCTCGCCATTCCCACACCACGCCCTCGAACTCGCACTCGATCACGACGGCCTCATGCCACGCAGAACTCGTTGCCCTCGGGGTCCTGCATGACAACGTGCCCCAAGGCATCGCCGTACCGCTCCTCCCGGACCACCGTCGCGCCAGCGGCTACCAGTTCGGGCACCCTCTGCCGGATCAGCCGTGCGCGCTCGGCCATGTCCCATGGGCCCGGACCCGCCACCCGGACGTCGACATGCATCCGGTTCTTGGCCGACTTGCCCTCGGGCACCTTCAGGAAGGCAATCGCGGGCCCCTTGCCATCCGGGTCCACGACCGACGCGTTGTCGGGCTCGTCGAAACCAGGCTCCTTGACATATCCGAGGGCGAACGCCCAGAAGGCGGCGAGTCGCTGAGGGTCGTCGGCATCGCACCCCAGGGTCCAGTAAGTCGCCATGGGGCCAACGTACGTGAGCCAGGACGCCACTGTCGTCCCGCACGGCGGGACCGGCCCGCATTCGGAGCCGGTGGTGCCGACGCACTCACCAGGCGGGTGGCCCTGGTCTCCGACACCCTGCTGCTCTCCGAGGGGTGGCGCGGGAAATACCATGAGATCGGGAGGTACCGCTCCGAACTCGATTCGGTGGACCCCGAGGCGCTGGCACATTTCGGCTCGGCCTTCCACCGCCACGACGAGGACTTCTACGGGATCAGGACGCCCGACCTCGCGGCGCTCGGTGGCTGGATCCTGGAGGCGCAACCACTGCTCAGGGCCGGTCTGGTGTGGTACCTGCCGAGCTACTGCACCAGCCGGGAGGAGGTGGTCGGCAGGAAGCGGCCGAACGCCGGCACCCGGGCCGAACAGAGAGAACTCGTCGATTACCTCGTCACCGGACGCAAGGCTGTCGAGGCGTCCGGGGTCAGGCCGGTACAGAGCGAGTGGGTCCGTACAGTCCTGGAGATCGACCTACCTTTCGTCGACGGTGTGAGCCTGTCCGAGTTCCGCTCGATCCGTGACGGCAGGTGGTACTACGTCTGGGCGCTGTCCCGGGCGGCGCGACGGCGAGCCCACCGCTAGCGACCTGCGCCAGTGCGTGACGCCGGCCGGCTCGGGCAACCGACCTGCCCTAACCTCACGGTTTGTCCGTCAGCCCGCACCGGGGGGAAACGTCGTACCCCATCGATAGAGTCGGCAGGTGAACCGTACCGATCGGCTTTACGCCCTGGTGGAAGAGTTGCGGGCGGTCGCACCCAGACCGCGCAACGCACGCTGGCTCGCCGACCGTTTCGAGGTCGACGCGCGCACGATCCGGCGGGACATCGGTGCTCTCCAGGAGTCCGGCGTACCCATCTATCCGGAACTCGGGCGGCGCGGCGGATACGCGCTGGACCGGGCCTACACCCTTCCGCCGGTCAACATCACCCCGCGCGAGGCGATCGCCGCCGCCGTCGCGTTGGAGACGATGGTCGACACGCCGTTCCGCGACGCGGCGCGTTCGGTGCTCTGCAAGATCCTCGCCGTTCTGTCGCGGGCCGACATGGAGGCCGTCCACGAGGTCGCCGACCGGATCCGCCTCACGGCGCCGGAATCGGAGCCCGTACCCGCCCGTCAGGTGCTGCGGACCGCCGGAGACGCGGTGCTGAGCCGGACCGTGCTGTCGATCGAGTACGTCGACCGGCACGGTACGGCGTCCCGCCGGCTCATCGAACCGGTGGAACTGCTCGGCGCGGGCCGCCAGTGGTACCTCGTCGGTTGGTGCCGGCTCCGGCAGGAGGTACGGGGTTTCCGGCTGGACCGGATGCGTCAGGCGGCGGCGACCGACGAGGTCGCGCCACGCCGGGCGATCGATCGGGTCTGGCAGGCCGGACTTGACCTGCCGGCGAGCCGCCTCAAGCTGCCCGGAGGTGCGGATTCCTCGATAAAAGCGGACAGGATGGTGTCCGGGACGCCGTCGAGAATGGTTCTGACGAGATCGGCCCCGCTGCCGAACGACCGGTAGCCGGGCCGGACCACCGCCCACGGGAGGAACTCTCGCGATGACCATCAACACCAACCACAGCTCGGCCCTCGCCCCGGTCGACTTCCGGCCGATGCTCTGGATGAACTGGATGGCGCTGCGCAACGGTGACCCGTCGCTCGTCGGGGAGATCCTCGCTCCCACGGTGGCCGCCCACCTGCCGCCGACCGTCGATGGCCCGGAGGATCTCGACGGGCGGCCGGCGCTGGTTTCCTGGGTGTTGGCGCGGCACGCCGACCGTCCGGCCGCCCGGCTGACCGTCGAGGTCGGTCCCATCATCGGGCCGGATCTGATCGCCGGCCGCTGGACCCGGGCCGACGCCGATGGTCGGGGAGCCGTTGGCGGTCCACATCGGACCTGCGGGAGTACCGCCGGAGTCGACATCATCCGGATCGACGGCGACCGGATCGTCGAGTACTGGGGGCACGACGACAGCGTCCAACTGGAGCGGTGCCTGGCGTACAGCGCCGCGTAGTCGTAACGGGGGGAGCGGGGCGGGGCGGCTGGTCCGCCCCGCCCCGCTCGCGGTCCGGGATCATCGGTGCCGGAACACCTGGCGGCCAGCGAGGATCGGTACGGCCGGTGACGGTCAGGACGGGTACGGCTCCCCCCGATAGGTGCCGAACGACCAGTGGTTGCCCTCCGGATCCCGGACCAGGAAGTCGCGTGAGCCGTAGTCGGTGTCCCGTACCTCCTGGACCAGTTCGGCGCCGGCCGCGACCGCCCGTGCACAGAGCGCGTCCGGGTCCTCCGTGACCACGTAGCCGCCGAAGGTCCCCGGCTGGAGCGGCCACCGGTCCTCCGGATCGTCGCGGACGCTACCCAGCATGATCCCGCCGCCGGGCGGCCAGCGGAGTTGGGCGTGGTGTACGAGGTCACCCTCGGCGCTGACCATGACCTCCTCGAAGCCGAAGGCATCGACGAGGAACCGGATCAGTCCCCGGGCGTCCCGGGCACGGAGCGTGGGCCAGACCTGCGGAGGTGGCGGATCGACTGTCATGCCGTCGAGTCTGTCGCTCCCGGCGGCGGCCGGCTTGGACGTTTCGGAACTACGCGCCCGGACGTCCGGGGAACTCCTCCGGGGCGACCGGATTGTCGGCGGATCGCACCTCCTCGGCGGATCGCACCTCCTCGGCGAGCCAGCGGCTCGGCGGGCAGCCGGCGAAGACCCGGAAGTCCCGGTCGAGATGTGCCTGGTCGTAGTAGCCCGTCGCGGCGGCGATCTCGGCCAGCCCGCCGAACCGGCCGGCCTCGACCCGGCGCTGGAGCAGCCGGCGGGCCCGGTCGAACCGCACCACCCGGGCGGCCCGCTTCGGACTCAACCCGATCTCCACCCCGAAGCACCGGCTCAGGTACCGGGAGCTCCAGCCGATCTCCCGGGCCAGTTCCGACACCGACACGCCGCCGCCGGTTTCCAGCAACCGTCGCCAGGCCCATCCCAGTTCGGCGGGAGGACGGCTCTCGACGTCCAGGCGTCGCAGGAGCAGCCGGTCCAGCACCGCGAACCGCTCGGTCCAGGTCCGGACGGTACGGATCCGTTCGTGGAGTTCCCCGGCGAACGGGCCGAGCAGAGTACCGGCGTCGAGATCGGTGTTGGTCAGTTCGCCGGCCGGCAGACCGAGCAACGTTCGTGCGCCGAGCGGTGACAGCGCCAACTGGATGCCGGACTGGCGCCCGTCGTGTTCGACCAGCGCGGGCGCCGTGTGCAGACCGCCGACGAGAGTGTCGTAGCGGCCCGGTGGGGCGGCCGGGTCCGGATGGGCGGCCAGAACGAGCGGCTCGTCGAGGGTGATGATCATCGTCAGGTACGGCGACGGCAGGCCACGATGCCGGCCCGGCGGAATCCCCACCTCCCGGTATCCGACGTACCTGGCGAGGTACGGGCGCAGCGCCGGAGCCGGCCGGTGCGCGACGAACTGCGAACTCGGCTCGCTCGCCATCCGTCACCTCCTCGGCCGGCGCGACTCCCGGCACTGCCCGAGCCTATGCGGCGGGTGGGCCGATCGGGGGTGCCGGCGTTTGACCGGTGTCTGCCCGGGTAGCCGCCCGGACGTCGGAGGGGGACGGTCGTGCGGATCGGCATCGTCGGCAGCGGCCACGTCGGTGGCACGCTGGCCCGGCTGTTCGGCAAGGCCGGCCACGAGGTGGCGGTGGCCAACTCCCGAGGACCGGAGACGCTTCGCGGCCTGGTCGACGAGCTGGACGGACAGGTGCGCGCGGCCACCGTCGAGGAGGCGGCCCGGTTCGGCGACGTGGTGGTGGTCGCCGTGCCGTTCGGGCGCTACGCCGGGCTGCCCGCCGATCCGCTGTCCGGGAAGATCGTGATCGATGCCGGGAACTACTACCCGGAGCGGGACGGGCACTATCCCGAACTCGACGAGGACCGGACGACCTCCAGCGAACTGCTCCAGCGCCACCTCGGCGGCGCCCGGGTCGTCAAGGCGTTCAACACGATGCGCTGGGACCACCTGCGCGAGTACGGCCGGCAGTCCTCCGCCATGCAGCGGTACGGCATGCCGGTCTCCGGCGACGACGTCGATGCGAAGCGGCGGGTCTCCGACCTGATCGAGCAGATCGGGTTCGAGCCGGTCGATGCCGGCGGACTCGCCGACGGGCGCCGGCAGCAGCCCGGCTCGCCGATCTACGGTGCCGACCTGACCGGCGGCGAACTGCACGAGCGGCTCGGCGCGCCCTGAACATCGGCACGCCCTGCCTGAACATCGGCACGCCCTGCCTGGACATCGGCACGCCCTGCCTGGACCTCGGCACGCCCTGCCTGGACCTCGGCACGCCCTGCCTGGACCTCGGCGCACCCTGAAGCTGGGCCGGCCTACGCGCCGCGTGTCGCCGACGCGTCCGGGTCGTCCCGAGCCACCGGCCCGGAAGCGGAAGCCCGGGGATCGGAGCCGTCCGACCCGTCGGTGGCGTCGGAGTTCCCGTCCGACCCGTCGGCGGCGCCGGGTGCGGCTCCGGACCGGCGATCGGTGGCGATGGTGCTGACCACGTTGTAGATCACCGCCGTGATCGGTACCGAGACGAAGGCGCCGACGATGCCGCCGAGCAGTGTGCCGGCGGTGACCGCGACCAGCACTACCACGGGATGTAGCCGGACCTGTCGTTTCATGATCAGTGGTTCGAGGAGGTTGCCCTCCAGCTGTTGCACCGCGATCACCGCGGCCAGTACGAGCAGGGCGGTGGTCGGCCCCTTGGCGGCGAGCGCGACGAGCACCGCGATGCTGCCGGCGACCGTGGCACCGATGATCGGCACGAAGCCGCCGAGAAAGGTGATCACCGTGAGCGGCAGGGCCAGCGGAACCCGGAGCACGACCAGGGCGATCCCGATGCCGATCGCGTCGATCGCGGCGATCATCATCGTGCCCCGGGTGTAGGCGCCCAACGTACGCCAGCCGGCGCGGCCAGCCAGCTCGGTCCGTCGGCGGGTCCCCTCGGAGGTCCACCCCAGCACCCACCGCCACATCGGGCGGCCGTCCTTCAACAGGAAGAACAGCAGCACCAGGACGAGCAGGAGCCCGCCGGCCGCCTCGGCGACGGTGGCCGCGCCGCTGATCGGGTCGGGTGCGGACTTCTGCAACCCGCTCTGGACCCGCTCGGCCCACTGGTCCAGTTGCTCGCGGGTGACCGGCAGCGCCGAGGTGAGGAAGTCCCGGGTCCGGTCCAGCCCCTGGTCGAGTTGCTGGGCCAGGTCGGAGAACTGGTCGGCGGTCAGCCGCCAGATCAGCAGCACGGCACCGCCGAGCAGACCCAGCAACAGCAGCAGGGCGGCCAGCGCGGCGAGCGCGGGCGGCACCCGGTACCGGCGGAGCCGGCTGGAGATCGGGTCGAGCAGCGCGGCCAGGAACAGGGTGGCGGCGAGCGCGATGGACAGCGGGGCGAGCCGGGTCGCGATCTGCGCGAGGACGTACGCCCCGGCGGTGACGATGAGCAGGCAGGCGCTGGCCAGCACGACCCAGCGCAGTAGCCAGGGGAGACGGTCCAGAGGTCGGCCGTACCCGTTCGACCGGTCGGCCGGCTTGTCCATGTCCGCCTCCTCGACGTCGGCGTCCCCGGGTACCCGGTTGGCGCCCTGGCGACACCTGCCGGCTTGGGCCGATGTCGCCGGTTCGGCGGGTGGTGGCCGGCGCAGGTCCGGATGTCCGGGTCACCGCGTGGCGGTGCCCGGCGGTTGGCGGGGCGTGCGGTGTCGGGTCAGGAGGCGGAGCCGGGCTGCCGTTCCGACCAGCGGCTCTGCGCGGCGCTGAGCCGGCTCGGTGCCGACGCGTTCCGGGTCGACGGCGACTGGTTCCGATTCGGCGTCGGCGAGTTCGCCCCGGGCGCCGAGGAGTTCGTCCCCGGCATCGAGGAGTTCGCCCCCGGCATCGAGGAGTTCGCCCCCGGCATCGAGGAGTTCGCCCCCGGCGTCGGCGAGTTCGCACCGGGCGCCCCGACACTTCGGCTCGGGGTGGGCGCGTTGCGGCGCCGCAACGACCGACGGTAGTAGTCGTCCCGGTGGGCGAACTCGACCGGCAGCGCGCCGGGCAGGTCGATGCCGCGGCGGGGATCGGCGAGGGCCTCGGCGAAGAGTGCCAGCCCGGCCCGGGCGAGCAGTGCGTCCCACTCCGGTGGGGCGAGTTCCACCATGGCCGGGTTGGCGAGTCGGAATCCGGCCACCGCTCGCCGGATGACGGTGGTCAGCCGCCGGAGGTCCGGTGCCGATCCGAGCGGACCTCCGGAGAGTGCGAGGGCGGGCCGGCCGGTGGCCCGGACCGCGTCGCAGACCACGAGCAGATGTTCGGCACCGTCCCGCCAGGGTGCGCCGTCGGTCCCGGTCGTCGACGGGACGATCCGGAGCGCGGACGGCCACTGCCAACGGATCTGGCCGGTCACCACCCGGGTGCCGACCGGACCGGTGCGGCGCCGGTGCCGCGGGTCCGCCCGGAATCCCGGCGCGGGTCCGATGTGGCAGTCCGCGCAGACGTACGTCAGCCGTCGGTCCGTGACCACGACCTCGGCCTGTCGGGGCAGGGTCCAGGCCAGTTCGTCGACACCGCCGCCGGAGGTGAGCAGGTACCCGGCGACCTCGATCTGGTCCTGCCACAACACCTGCTCGTCGGTGTCCAGCTGGAGTCGGCGGCGCCAGTCGAGGCGGGGGAAGTAGGTGTCGTCGGGGTCCGGGTCATCGAAGCGGTAGGGCCGGATGAAGAACGGGGACGCGTTCTCGGTCATTGCGGGGGCCTCCCGTTTCGGGACGTCTTATCCAATAGGCTGGCGGACTTCGGATCGCCTGTCACGACGGTTGTTGGGGGGTCGGACGCTCGGCTGATCCGGGGGGCGACCGATGGGCGATGCCGGGGGGATCTACCGGCGGCGCCGGCACTACGAATCTTCTAGTTTCCTATCTCGTCGGCCCGGACGAGGCCGTCCTCGATCGCCCTGGCGAGCAGTGCGGCCTTGGTCGCCGCAGGCCGACCGGCTCGGGCGTACTTGATGCGGGCCCGGTCGACGTACTGCTTGACGGTGTGTTCGCTGATGTTCATCCGCCGCGCCACGGACGCCTTCGACATGGACTGGAACCAGAGCAGCAGCGCCTCGCGTTCCTTGTCGGACAGTACGGGGCGGCCGGATCGCCGGTCACCGACGATCGCACCGGCCAGCGCCGGAGGCACGTACGGACGATCGCTCGCCGCCGCGAGGACGGTCTGTACGCAGTGTTCCCGTCCCTCGTGCTTGGCCAGGAAGGCGACCGCGCCCGCGTCGAGGACGGCCAGGATGGTGTCGGAGTCGGTGTGCTCGGAGTAGACCACGACCCGCCGTCCGGCGCCGCTGAGCTCGGCGACCTTGTCGATCACCATCCGACCGTGCAGCCGCAGGTCGAGCAGGATCACGTCGGCCGCCGGCTGGCCGGCACCGAGCACCGCGTCCGGGTCCTCGCCCGTCGCGACCACCGCCAATCGGGACTCGGTGGCCAGCCACGAGCGGATTCCCTCGATGACCACGGGGTGGTCGTCGACGATCGCGACCGTGATGCGCGATCCTTCCGGGGTCACGCCCGCCACCGGGTCTGCACCCATACCAGTTCCTCGTTCTCCTCGTAGACGTACTCGATCCTGCCGCCGGACGGGTCACCGCCGGGCCTGCCGATGGTGTCACCGACGCCGCTGGCCGGCTCGGGGGCCATGGCTGACGTGCCGGCCGTGGTCAGACTCACCACGACCTCCTCCGGCTGGCCCACCACGGTCAGCCGGGCCCACCGGGTCGCGGCGGCCAGGGTCGTGGTGAGTGGTTCGGCGAGCTGCCGGCGGATCTCCACCGGAAGCGCCGGAAGGGTGCCCACGGCCACGAAGTCGACAGGTACGCCGTTGCGTTCCACGACGTCGACGCAGGCCCGCAACTCGTGCAGCAGCGGGTCCGGCACGTCGTCGGACTCGGCGATCAGCCGGCGCAGCCGGGACGCCTCCAACGCACACCGTCGCTGGACCACCGGGTCCGCCGGATCCGCCCGCCCTTCGGCCAGTTCGACCAGGATCGCGCCGGCGGTCCGGTCGAGTGCCGCCAACCGGTCCCGGCGGGCCCGGTGGACCCGACCGGCGGCGGCCCGCTCGGTCTCGATCGCCGTCCGGGCGGCTGCCGCGCGGGCGGTACTGCCGGCCAGGGCGCCGAGCAGGTTCACCGCGATCATCATCGCGACGGGCAGTGTCGCGGTGCCGTACACGTACATCGCGTACCGGCTCAGGTCGGCCGGGTCGCCGCCCCGGACGAACAGCACCGCGACCAGCGCGATGGCCGCGCCGACCGCCAGCACCGCGACCAGCGCCGGAATCCGGCGACCCCAGAGCAGGAGTACGACGAACCAGCCGAGCGTGGCCCAGCCGAAGTTCGCGGAGTCGAACAGCGCCGACGCCGGGGTGCTGGCGAAGACCGCCACGTCGACCAGGAGCAGCACCCCGATCAGTGGCCATGCCGGCGCCGGAGTGCCGTACAGCAGGTTCGCGGCGGCGATCAGCCCGACCACGGTGAAGATCAGCCAGCCGGCACCGACGACCCAGGGCCGCCGGTAGTCGGGCCACTGCGCGAGCATGGCCGGAAGGTTGATGACGACGTGCCAACCGAAGGCGATGACGACCGCCGCGATCCGTGGTCCCCGTTCCACGGTGGTGGCGAACGCGCCGGCGGGGTGCCCGGCCAGCTCAGTCGACATCGGACCACTCCAGCCGGATCCGGGTGCCTCGTCCGGGCGCGGAGTCGACCTCGGCCCGGCCGCCGACCGTCGCCATCCGGCCGTGTACGGACTCGCGGATGCCGTAGCGGTGCCGCGGTACCGTCTCCGGATCGAAGCCGGGGCCGTCGTCGAACACCTCGACCGACACCGTGTTGCCGACCCGGGTCAGCCGTACCGAGGTGGTGGCGCCCGGCGCGTGCCGCAGCACATTGGACAGTGCCTCGGCGGCACTGTGCGCCACCGCCTCGGCGACCGGCGCGGGTACCTCGCACGGCTCCAGCGCCACCTGTGCACGCAGCTCCGGCAGCCGGCGCAGGAGTACGCGCAGCCGTTGGTCGAGGGAGACGATCCGACCTCCGCCGAGCGGCTCGGTACCGGGCATCGACCCGTACGCCGGTCCCCGGCTGCCGGCCAGCGCGGCGAGGGTACGCAGGTCGGAGGCGGCCCGGTCGCGTAGCAGCGGCGACTGCCCGGCGACCGCGCCGAGGCCGACCACGGTCAGGGTGGACAGGACGGTGTCGTGCAGGTCCCGGTTCTGCTGGCGTTCGGCCTCCCGGGCCGCTCGCGCGCTCAGGGCCGCTCCGACGGCCTGCTGGTAGCCGGCGAACGCGGCGTCGGCGAGCCGGCTGCTGCGCCGGGCCACGTTGGCGAGGGCGGCGGTGCAGCCGGTCTGCACGGTGAGGGTGACCAGGTGGCCGATCGCCTCGTCGTCGTTGCCGGCGAGGTGCGCGCCCAGGCCGTATGCGGCGGCCACCAGCAGACCGGCCGGCACCGACCAGCCCAGCGGCAGGACGAACTGGGCGACGATGACCGAGGTGCTGGCCTGGATGGCCACCCAGCTCACCTCGCCGGGCAGCACCTCGCTGGCCACCAGGTGCCGGATCAGCAGGCAGGTGCCGACGGTCAGGCCGATGTCGACGGCCATCGCGAGGCCCCGGGCGTTCCGCCACACCATCCAGCCGGCGAACAGCAGTGACCAGCCGGTCAGCAGGGTCACCACGAGGATCAGCAGGGGAGTGGAGACCGGCGGGGTACGCACCGCGAGCGCCGCCACCGCGCAGGCGACTCCGCAGGTCAGCCTGAGCACGGCCGGAAACACCGTGTACACCCAGCCGAGGGCGCTGGCCGCCGGCATCTCCGTGGACAGTGGCGGGGACGGCTCCGTGGACACCGGCCGGGACGACTCGGTGGGCTCCGGGCGGGACGATTCCGTGGGCTCCGGCATTCGGGCAGCGGGCACGACAGACATACGCCCCGACCCTCCCCGTCGAGTCCGTCACAGCAGTGCCACGTCTCCACTACGGCAGAGCCACGCCGAACTGGACCGTACCCCTACATATCGAAGCAGAAGAATAGCAGAGGCATAACGGCCGGTTTCTGGCGGATCGCATCAGGTGACCGGATCCGCGGCCGGTGGAATCAGCTGTGGTCGCCCGGCGGCGGCACCGCGTTGACCGCGAGTCGGTAGACCCAGACCGGGTAGTCGACGTCGGACCGGCCGCCAGCCAGGCCCGGGGTCCGGTTGAGCTGGGCGGCCGGGATCCAGAGCTGACCCGTACCGTCGAGCCACATCGCGTCCCCCCAGACCAGCCGGGGGTCGGCGACCAGCGTCTCGATCCGCCGGTCGAGCCCGATCGTCAGGATCCGGCGGCGGTCGACATCGCTCAGGTAGATCACTCCGGCGGCGTCGATCGCGGTGCCGCCGGTGGTCGGGGTGTCCACCCAGGGCTCGACCCCCTCGGCCACCACCTCGGCCGGGATGGCCGGGTCGTCGAGGCAGCGGGTCTCGATCCGGTGCATCGGCCCCGACGCGGGCTGGTAGTAGAGGTACCGCCCGTCCGGCGAGACTTCCAGTTGGTCGGCGTGGATCCGCAGCTCCTGGCCGTCCGCGTCGAGCAGCATCTCCCCGTCGGCCCGCAGCGGCCGGCGGGCGACGGTGCTGGGATGCCCGTCGAGCAGCCGCCGGCACGTCCCGGTCTCCAGGTCCAGTACGAGCAGACCGGGCGCGCCCGCGTCGGTCAGGTAGCCCATCCGGCCGTTGAAGCGGAGGTCGTCGACGTAGCTGCGGTCCCGGAGCGCCGGAGCGAGATCGTAGATCCGGACGACCGTCGCGGTGTCGGTGTCGACCACGATCAGCCGGGGGCCGCCGGGTACGACCGGCAGGCCGATCCCCGGACTGCCCGCGTCGATGATCCAGAGGTTCCCGTCCGGCCCGATCCGTAGCCCGTTGACGTGTACGAAGGCGCCGTCCGGGTCGTGGTCGTCCCGTACCTCGTTCCATGCCTCGTCGGGGAAGGGGGCGATCCGGCCGTCGGAGACGACCTCCCCGACCTGGACACCGGGGCCGTCGGCGGAGGGGAAACTCACGAACACCCGGCCGTCGCCGGTGGTGGTCACGCCGGTCCAGACCCGGTCCGCGGCGGTCACCGGGCGCAGCCGGGGATCCTCGTCGATGCTGGCGCGCACGTCGCCGAGCCTATCCTCGGGCAACCGGCCAAAACCGCCGTTTCCACCACGTTGCCGCTGATCTGGCCCCGTTCCGCCCGATGCCGACGGCCATTGCGCGGGTCCGGTCGGGGGCGGTCGGGGCGGCGGGACGTCAGAGCAGCGGTTCGAGCAGTCGGTGTGGCCGGCGCAGCGCCTCGGTCACCGGGTCGTCGCGCAGGTCGGACTGGTCGCCCGGTCCTGGGCGTACCTCGACCTCCTCCGGCGGGGCGAGCCGACCGCACCGCCGGCAGGCGCCGGTCGGGTCGAGGAGTTCGTCACAGGCGGCGTGTGCGAACAGCCGCCGGGGGCCGGCGGTCGAGAGGTGCCGCTCGCCCCACTGGACCAGTGGGTAGAAGACGCTCCACAACTCCCGGCCGCGATCGGTCAGCAGGTACTCGTCGCGGGGTGGTGAGTCCGAGTAGCGGTGCCGGCTCAGCACTCCGGCCTCGGTCAGGGTGCGGAGCCGTTCGGCCAGCACCGCCCGGGGGATGTCCAGGTGGGCGAGGAAGTCGGCGTAGCGGCGTACGCCGTAGAAGGCGTCCCGGACCAGGAGCAGCGTCCAGCGTTCGCCCAGCAGCTCCAGCGCGCGGGCGAACGAGCAGTCCTGACGCTCGTAGTTCTTTCCTAGGGCCACGCGTCGATGCTACCCCGCAGTCAGTTCGGTCAGTGAACTTACCTGGTAGGCTGCTGGTTCGCTGATTGAACTTGGAGGTGGAGATGGCGGTGCTGGCGGCCGCGCCCGGCCACCGGGCCGAATCCCGACGGGACCTCGCGACGCTGCTCGTGGTCTGCGCGGGCACCCTGCTGGCCCTG
The DNA here is from genome assembly GCF_015690345.1 of Plantactinospora alkalitolerans. Lineage (GTDB taxonomy): Bacteria > Actinomycetota > Actinomycetes > Mycobacteriales > Micromonosporaceae > Plantactinospora > Plantactinospora alkalitolerans. The sequence continues at coordinate 13,975 of NZ_JADPUN010000249.1, forward strand.
ATGACCTACACCGCGCCGATGATCGTGCTGCCACAGACCGCGGCCGGTCTCGGTGCCGGGCCCGGGGCACAGGTCTGGTTGCTCAACGGGATCGCGCTCGGCCTCGCGGCGACGCTGCTGGTCGTCGGGAGCGTCGCGGACAACCACGGCCGGCGACGCGTCTTCGCCGCCGGTACCGCCCTGCTGGCCCTCGGCAGCGTCGGCTGCGCCGTGGCCCAGGAGCCGGTGCTCTTCACCGCAGCCCGGGTGGTCCAGGGCGCCGCGAGCGCGGCGATCATCGCGGCCGGACTCGGACTGCTCGGGCACGCCTTCGGCTCGGGGCCGGCCCGGGCGAAGGCCACCGGCCGCTGGGGTGCCACGCTCGGCGCCGGAATCGCGCTGGGCCCGGTCGCCTCGGCGGGTCTGACCGAGGTTGCCGGCTGGCGGGCGTACTACGTGCTGGCGGCGGTGGCCGCCACCGGCGTCGCGCTGCTCGGCAACCGTACCCTGGCCGAGTCCCGGTCGACCCGGTCGCGCCGGATCGACTGGTCGGGCACCGCGACCCTGGCGGTCGGGTTGACCCTGCTGCTCGTCGCGTTCACCGCCGCGCGGAGCGGCTGGCTGCGGCCCGGCGTCGGAATCCCACTGGCGATCGGCGTACTGCTGCTGGGGGCGTTCGTCCTGGTCGAGCACCGGGGGCGCCAGCCGATGCTGGAACTCGCCCTGTTCCGCTCACCCATGTTCCGGCTCTCCATCCTCGGCGGCCTCAGTACCGGGCTGGCGGTGATCGGCCCGATGAGCTTCCTGCCCACGCTGTTGCAACGGACGATGGGACTGGGTCCGCTGCTGACCGCCGGAGTCTTCGCCGTCTGGGCCGGTACGTCGTTCGTCGTCTCGTTGCAGATGCGTCGGTTCGGTGTCGGCCGGGCGCTGTGGGGGCTGCTCGTGCTCGGTCTGCTGCTCGCGGCGGCCGGTGATCTCGCACTGCTCGGCCTGGTGGCGTCGGGCACCTGGCTGCGGGCGTTACCCGGACTCTTCGTGGCCGGCATCGGCAGCGGCGTGTTGAACGCGACGCTGGCCAGGTTGGCGGTCGAGAGCGTGCCGTCCGACCACATCGCGATGGGATCCGGCGCCAGCAACACCGCCCGGTACGTCGGTTCGGCGCTCGGGCTGGCCCTGGTCGTCTCCGTCGCGTCCGGCGGCGTTCGGCTCGGCGACCCGGCCGACGTGGCGATGGGCGCGGGCGCGGTCCTCGCCGTACTCGGTGCCGTCCTCGCCGCCACCCAGCGCGGCCGCGAGGCGGTACCCGCGCCCTGAACCCGGGTTCGGGCGATGAGGGTTGCCGGCGGTCTACGGTTGCGGGTATGCCTGTTCCGCCGCACATAGCCCGGCTGCGGGCCGCCGTCGGGTCCGAGTTGCTGCTTCTTCCCTCCGCCTCGGTGCTGCCGGTGGACGAGGCGGACCGGCTGCTGCTGGTACGGCATCGCGGACACCACGACGGGTGGGGGCTGGTGGGCGGTGCGGTCGAGTTCGGAGAGTCGCCCGCCGAGGCGGCCGTCCGGGAAGCCCGTGAGGAGATCGGGGTCGAGATCCGGTTGCGTCGACTCCTCGACGTGCTGGGTGGCCGGGACTACGAGGTCAGCTATCCGCACGGCGACCGGGTCGCGTACGTCACCGCCGTGTACGAGGCCGAGATCGTCGCCGGGACCCCGCTGGCCGATGGCGACGAACTCAGCGAGGTGCGCTGGTTCGACCGGCGGGAGTTGTTCGACCTGCCGCTGAGCCGCTTCGCCGGAGCCGTGCTCCGGGCCACCGGTCAACTCGGGGCCACCGGTCAACTCCGGGACGGAACGCCGGACTCCACCTGACCGGCCGTCCCGGGCGCCAGGTCCGGCATTTCCGGCGTTTCGCGCCATCGTCTCGGGCACGATGACCAGGTGGATCTCGCAACGGCCGGAAAGCCCGCATGTCGCCGGCTGGCCGGCGCCGGCTGACGGGCGGCCGGGTTGGACGGCCTCGTCGACACCCTCGCCGCCCTCTCCGGCTGGCCCGCGCTGCTGGTGGTCGGCGCCCTCGCCTTCGGGGAGTCCGCCGCGTTCATCGGGTTGTTCCTACCGGGCGAGACCGCCCTGCTGCTCGGCGGCGCGCTCGCCGCCACCGGCCATGTCAACCTTCCGGCGATGGTCATCGTCTCGACCGTCGCCGCCATCGCCGGTGACAGCGTCGGATACGAGATCGGCCGGTGGACCGGCGACCCGCTGCGACGCAGTCGGCCCGGCCGCTGGGTGGGCGAGCGGCGCTGGGCCCGCGCGGAGCAGTTCATCGCCCGGCACGGACCGCTGGCGGTACTGCTCGGCCGGTGGGTCGGGGTGCTACGGACCCTCGTACCGGCGCTGGCCGGAATGAACCGGATGCCGTACCGGCGGTTCCTGCTCTTCAACGCTCTCGGCGGCGCGGCCTGGGCGACCACCGTCGTTCTGCTCGGGTATCTGGCCGGAGCCTCCTGGCGCCGGCTGGAGGACCATGTCGGCGAGGCCGGCGCCGGCGTCGCCGCACTTGTGGTGACCGGACTGGTGGTCTGGTGGGCGATCCGCCGGCACCGACGTCACCGGGACGCACGGCGGTAGCGCGACAGACGGGTCAGCGGACGCCGACCGGAACATTGCTGATCATTGCCAGCAACTCCTGTGCGCGTTGGGCCCGGTCGATGTCCTCGCGCTGGATGCGCTCGATGAACTGCCGGATGTCGTCGTGACCCTCGGCGTCGCTCTTGTACTGCTCGTACACCTGACCGCCCTTGAGGGCGTGGTACTGGATCGAGACCAGGTCGTAGACGATGTTGTCGGCGTGGCCGTGGATCTTACCCATGCTGGTTCCCCTTCCTTGAGCGTTCGCTCCGGCTACCCCTTTCCACGGGCGTTAGGCCCGACGCCGTGCAGGTCAGTCCCCGGGTCAGGGGTCAGTCCGGGTGCCAGGGGTCAGGGGTCAGTCCGCGTGTGGCCAGGGCGCGGCGGCCACCACCGTTCCGTACAACAGGTGGTCGGCGAGCAGGGCCAGTTGCTCCCGGACCCCGTGCCGGCGCTGGTCGATGCCGAGAACCGGGGAGACACCGGCCTCGAACACGGCCCAGAAGGCGAAGCCGTACACCGGGCCGATCCAGCTCTGCCGGCGGATCCGCCGGGGCAGCAGCCCGAACAGCACCCCGCCGGCGGCGCCGTAGGTCCAGTGGACGAGTTCGACCAGGGCCTGGCGTCGACCTACCGGCACCCGCCGGAACAGGTTCGGCGCGGTCTGCAGCAGCACCGACTCGGGTGGGGTCCGCTGTACGAGTTCCAGGGCGGTGGTCACCTGGCGGAAGCCGGACATGGCCATCGCGGCGACCCCGCCACGGGCGCCGCCGCGCACCACCGCTGACGCGACGCCGTGCCGCCGTCCTGGGTCGGTCACCTCGACTCCTTCCCCCGCCGGCGACTCCCCGCCGCGCTCGTGCCAGGGCTACCCCGGGGCGGGGCCGGGAAACCGCACCCGGTCGGCGCCCTGCCCCAGCCGGGGGCGGTGCGAGGGACCGGCGTCCGGCCTCTCGCACCGCCCCGGACGATCAGGGGCGGGTGCCCGACCAGGTGGGGCCGGCGGCTGGGACGGACAACGTGTCCCGGTCCACGGCGGTCGGCCGCTCCGGTGGTGCCAGGGCTCCGCAGGCGGCGCCGACCGGAGGGAGCCTCCGGTCGATCAGATACCTGTCGACGTGGCCGACGGTGCAGGGCGTACGCAGGTAGGCGCCGTGTCCGGCGCCCTCGTAGCTGACGAGCCGACCCTTACGGCCCAGCTGCTCGGCGGCGTTCACCGCCCAGCGGTGCGGGGTGGCCGGATCGTGACGGGAATTGATCAGTAACAACGGCACTGAGGTGCCGACCCGCAGCCGGTGCTGCGGGCTGTGCACCTCGCCGTCCCAACCGGCGCAGAACATCGCCGGCTCGATCGCGCCCGCCGCCACCCGCAGATGGGGAGCGGCTGCCCTGGACAGGTCCAGGTACCGGGTCAGTTCGGCGAGGCCCTTCACGGGCAGCGACCAGTCCTGGCAGAACACCGGGAAGGGGTGCTGGATCGTCTCATCGGTCACGGACGGGCCGGACGCCTTCGCCGTGGCTGGTCCCGGAAGCGCCGCCCCGGCCCCGAGTGTCGTCGACGCACCGCCGGTGGGCGGCGGTGTCGACCTGTCGAGGACGTCCAGCCATCCGGCCAGACCGGGCCAGTCGGGCCCGTAGAGGTAGCGGAACGTCCTGCCGCTCAGGTCGAACCACGACAGCTCGGTGCCGCGCCCCGGATCGACCAAGGTACCGGCCTCGGCCCTGCGCATCAGGTCGTCGTAGCCGGCACCGACGTCCCGGCCATGCAGCGCGCAGGACCTGGCCCGGCCGCACCACGCGACGAACTCGTCGAACGAGTCCTCGACACTGGCCGCCTGGTCGCGCAGGAACGCCGTGGTCCCCACGCTGTGGTCCATGACGCTGTCCAGCGCCATCGCCCGGATCCGGTCCGGAAAACGCTCCGCGTACGCCTGGCCGAGCAGCGTGCCGTAGGACACGCCGTAGAAACTGATCCGCCGCTCGCCGAGAGCGGCCCGGACGGCGTCCACGTCGCGCGCCACACTTCCCGTGTCGAGGTGGTCGAACAGCGGGCCGGTGCGTGACCGGCAGTCGTCGTAGAGCCGCTGGCTGAAGGCGGTCCACCGGGCGTACCCCGCCTCGTCGGCCGGTACGGGAAGAGGTTGCTGGGCGAGTAGCGAGCTGGAGCAGACCGCTGGGTTGCTCCGGGCCACGCCGCGGGCGTCGAAGCCGATGACGTCGAACCGTCGGAGGATCTCCGGGCTGAGGTGCTGACCGGCTTTGGCGACGTGATCAACCCCGGACAGGCCGGGGCCGCCTGTGCCGAACACCAGCGGGCCGATTCGGGCCCGGGGATCGCCCGCGGCCCGCCTGGTTATCGCCAGCGGAAAGGTCGCCCCATTCGGTCGATCCCAGTCGATCGGCAGGTCGAGTGTGGCGCACCGGAGGCCGGCCTCGTTCGGATGATCGGGACAGGCCGTCCAGTCGACGGAATGGGCCCGCCAACCGTTCGGTCCGATCTGGGCCGCCCGACTGGTTCCGTCGCCGACGGAGGCGGCCGCCGCGGCGGTGGAACCGAGCAGGACCACGACGACTGTTCCCACGCCGACCGCAACCCGGATTGGTATTCGCATGAAGGGGCAACTCCATTCCATGATGGATGAGCTGCCGCACATTCGAGCACGGACCTGGCCCGGTGAGAGGGAACCGCCACCGGTGCCGGGGTGATCTCCGGGATGACCCTGAGCATGGCGCTCCGACTGCTGGGAGGTCTCCCTTACGACGCGCCGGCACGCCGACGAAGGGTGCGGAGGACCGTTCTGGTCCTCCGCACCCGGGCCGTACGTGGGTGTCGCGTGGGTCAGCTGGCGGTACAGGTAGGCGTCATTCCCGTTCCGCTGCCGGAGCCCTGGAAACCGAACTCGGTCGACTGTCCGGCGGCGATCCGGCCGTTGTAGGCCACGTTGGTGAAGGAGACCGCGCCACTGTTGCCGCTGCGTTGGGCGTTCCAGGCGTTGGTGACCGTGGCGCCGGACGGCAGCGTCATGCCCACCGACCAGCCGTTGGTGCCCGACGAGCCGGCTGTCACCCGTACCGTGGCCACGAAACCGCCGGTCCAGGAGTTCAGCGACACCGAGGCCGTACAGCCGGTGGTGCCGCCGGGCGTGGTCGTCGGTGGGTTGGTCGGGGGGTTGGTCGGGTTGCCGGTCGGTCCGCTGGTCGGCGGGGTCGTCGGCGGCAGGGTGGGCGTGGTGCCGTCGTTCAGGGCGGAGAGCACCGAGTCGTACGCGGCCTTCTTGTTGCCGTTGCCGTCGAAGAGCAGCGGGGTGCCGCTGGCCCGCCACGAGTCGGTGTCCCGGATGCCCCAGACGGTGATCCCGTTGCAACGCGCGACGGCGAGGCAGTCGTTGACCACGTTGCGGTAGGCGTTCGCCTGGGTGCTGCCGGAGCCCTCGATGTCGAGTTCGGTGATCTGTACGTCGACGCCGAGCGCGGCGAAGCTGGACAGCGTGGTCCGGTAGTTGCTCGGGTACGGGGACCCGCTGTTGAAGTGGGACTGGAAGCCGACGCAGTCGATCGGCACGCCGCGGGACTTGAAGTCCTGGACCATCCGGTAGACGGCCTGGGTCTTGGCCCAGCTCCAGTTGTCCGTGTTGTAGTCGTTGTAGCAGAGCTTGGCGTTCGGGTCGGCGGCGTCCGCGGCCCGGAAGGCGGCCTCGATCCAGTCGTTGCCGGTGCGCTGGAGGTTGGAGTCCCGTCGCGCACCGCTGTTGCCGTCGTCGAACGCCTCGTTCACGACGTCCCAGGCAACGACCTGACCCCGGAAGTGGGTGGCGACCTGGGTGATGTGGTTGATCATGGCGTTACGCAGGGCGCTGCCGCTCATGTTCTGCATCCAGCCCGGTTGCTGCTGGTGCCAGGCCAGGGTGTGGCCGCGGACCTGCATGTTCCGGCTGCGCGCGTGGCTGACGAGCCGGTCGGCATTGGTGTAGTTGAACTGGTTCTGGTTCGGCTCGAGAGCGTCCTGCTTCATCTCGTTCTCGGCCGTCACGCTGTTGAACTCGCGGTTCAGGATCGTGGTGTACGCGCTGTCGTTGAGCTTGTTCACGGCCACCGCCGTGCCGAAGTAACGGCCTCGCTCCGCCGCCGACGCACCGAGCGTCGTCGCGGCGTTGGCGGAGGGGGCGAAGGTGATCGCCACACCGGCGGCGAGGACGCCGACCGCGAGCGAGACCAGCGCGGTGCGCGGTCCTCGTCTCGCCATCGGGCGCCATCTGTCGTGGACGGTTTCGCTACTCATGGCTTGTTGCCTCTCGGTTCCTGATGCTGATGGTGGGGTGTGTATCGAGCTACCGCCCGCCGTGGGAACGGCTCGGCAGGCGGTGTCCGCGGTCGTGGCCGTCGGTACAGCCATGGCGTGGCCCGGCACCCGGCGCCGACCGCCGGAGCGGTGTCCGGCTTGAGGTGGGTACCTTACCGTCTGACATCGACAGCTTTCGATTCTGAAATGTTAACGGAAACATTCCGAAACTTCAATGAGAGACACTCTAGCCGCATCGATGCATCGCGGTATGTCTATGGGCCTGGCGAAACTCGTACCGTTTCGCACCCCGGCACTCAATGCCTGGTCAGGCCCTGTCGGTAACCAAAAATCACGATCATGTTGACGGAGTGTGACTCGGCGAAACTTTCCGAAAACACTGCACATCGGCGGTCATCGGTCCACCATGGGCGAACAGCGGTATAGGACCAGGAAAGGCGCCGAGCCAGCCAGGTCGAGCCGACCACTGCTCTGCTCGGCGGCCGCCGAGCAGGCATCGCAGGAATGCCCTTTCCGGCTCGTTTGCCCACCAGGTCGATCCCCCCGGCGGTCGGCTGCCCGCCCCGGTCAGGGTTCCTCGAACTCCAGGACCGGTCGAACCTCGATCTTGCCGTTCAACGCGCCGGGACAGCGGGCGGCCCACTCGACCGCCGAGTCGAGGTCGGGCAGGTCGACCAGGTAGTAGCCGCCGAGGATCTCGCGGGTCTCGGCGAATGGTCCGTCCGTCACGGTACGGGTGCCGTCCGCGCCGACCCGCACCGTGGTCGCGGTCCCGGTCCCCTGGAGCGCGTTGCTGACGATCAGCGCCCCGACATCGTCGAGCGCCTTGTCGTACGCCCAGTAGGCATCGATCTCCGCCTGGTCGGAGTCCGGCGCGGTCGCGTCGAGGTAGACCAGGAACATGTACCTCATGTCGATTCCTCCGTATCGTTCCATTGCCGCCGCACAGGATGACGACGAGCGGTGCCGCTGGATCGGACGACTCCGGCACTCGGACTTCCTGGCCCCGACACTGATTCTTCCGCATCGCCGGCCCGAACCCGGTCGAGGAGATGCGGCGGCTCCGCCCGGCACGACGACGGCCCGTCGACCCGATCGAGTGCCGGCGCGCGTACCGTGAGGTGGGCTTCGACGGGGTGTCACGCCCCCGCCACGTGCCCACGGTGGACGGTGACACCGACGACCGTCGGAGCACGGAACGGGGAGTGGTGAGATGCGGATAGCGGTGACCGGCGGCGCAGGGAAGGTCGGGCAGGCCGTGGTCCGGCTGGCGTTGGCCGAGGGGCACACGGTCGTGGAGATCGACCGACCGGCGGTCGCGGCTGCCGCCGCCGAGCCACCGCCCAACCTGGTACGCCGGCCCGCCGACGTCACCGCGTATCCCGAACTGCTGCGGGCGCTGGCCGGTTGCGAGGCCCTCGTGCACCTCGCCGCCCATCCGAAGCCGTGGGACCAGGCGGACCATGTGGTGCACAACGAGAACGTGACCGCCAGCTACAACGCACTGCGGGCCGCCGTCGAACTCGGGATCGGGCGGATCTGTCTGGCCTCCAGCGTCAACGCCATCGGCGGCGGATACAGCCGGAACCCCCGCTTCGACTACTTCCCACTGGACGAGCGGCACCCCAGCTACAACGAGGATCCGTACAGCCTGTCGAAGTGGATCGTGGAGGCCCAGGCGGACAACTTCGCCCGCCGGTACGACAACCTGACGATCGCGAGTCTGCGTCTTCACGCCGTCCTGGCCACCCTGCCGGTGAGTCCGCCGAACCGGGTGCACTCCGACTTCGCCATCCGGGACCTGTGGGGTTACACCCTGTCCCGGCCGGCGGCCCGGGCCTGCCTGCTCGCCCTCACCGCCGGCTTCACCGGCCACGAGGTCTTCTACGTCGTGGCCCCGCGGACCCGGCACCCCAGGCCCACCGTGGAGCTGTGCCGGGAGCACTATCCGGAGGTGCCGATCCGGGCTGACCTGCCAGGCAACCAGGGATTGTTCGACTGCACGAAAGCCGAACGGCTGCTCGGCTGGAGCCACGACGAGCGCGGCCCGGTTCGCTGATCACCGGGCCGGCGCCTGGTGCACCGACAGTTCCAGTTTCCTTGACAACATCTCTTGTCGGTGACACGCTGGGACCATGCACGACATCGCAGTGATCGAGGACCCTGCGGCGGCCGAGGCGTCGTTGGACCCGATGCGGGCCCGCCTGCTCGCCGAACTCGCCGAGCCCGCATCGGCAACGATGCTCGCCGCCCGGGTCGGGCTGGCCCGACAGAAGGTCAACTACCACCTTCGGGCGCTGGAGCAGCACGGGCTGATCGAGCTGGTCGAGGAGCGACGCAAGGGCAACGTCACCGAGCGGGTGATGCGGGCCACCGCCGCGTCGTACGTCATCTCGCCGATCGCCCTCTCCGCCGTCCGGCCGCTGTCGGCCCAGCCGCCGGACCGGCTGTCGGCGCGCTGGCTGCTGGCGGTCGCCGCCCGACTCGTCCAGGACGTCGGCTCCCTGATCACCGGCGCGGACCGGGCCAAGAAGCGGGTCGCGACGTTCGCGATCGACGCCCAGGTGCGGTTCGCCTCCGCGACCGACCGGGCCGCCTTCGCCGAGGAACTGGCCGCGACGCTCAGCACCCTGGTCGGCAGGTACCACGACGAGTCGGCGCCGGGTGGCCGCGAGCACCGGGTGGTGATCGCCCTGCACCCGAACGTCGCCCCCGGCACCGACAACAGCGCACCGACCGACTAGCACCCGACGACCGAGCAGCACCCGACGACCGACTAGCACCCGACGACCGAACAGCATCCGACGAACGGCGGGCAGCCGACGACCGAGCAGCACCCGACGAACGAGCAGCACCGGACGCCGGGTCGGCGCCGCCGAAGATACGAAACTGGAGAAAGTCACAGTGCGACAGAAGTTCGAGATGCACAAGGACATCGAGCTGGAGGCGACTCCGGAGCAGGTGTGGGAGGCCATCGCCACCGGCCCCGGCATCGACTCCTGGTTCATGGGCCACACCGAGGTGACGCCGGGCGAGGGGAGCCGGGGCAGTTTCAGCATGGCCGGCTACACCGAGCAGACGACGGTGACCGGATGGGAGCCGGCCAAGCGGTTCGCATTCCGCTCCGACCCCGGGCCGGACGGGACCTTCATGGCCATGGAATACCTCATCGAGGGACGTGACCAGGGCAGCACCGTACTACGCCTGGTGCAGAGCGGAGTCCTCGGCGACAACTGGGAGACCGAGTACGAGGCGATGCAGGCCGGCTGGACCATGTACCTGTCCACCCTGGCGGCGTACCTGACGCACTTTCCCGGCCGGTCCGGCGCGCCGGTCGCCGCGTTCCGACCCGGTGCCGGCGACCCCGACCAGGTATGGGCGGCCGTGACCTCGGCGTTCGGCATCTCCGGCACTCTCGCCGAGGGCACTTCGGCCCGGCTCCACGTCGACGGGCTGCCGCCGATCGACGGCGTGGTCGACCTCGCCTGCCTGCCCACCTACTTCGGGGTGCGCACCTCCGACGCGCTCTACCGGTTCCTCCACTCCGGAACGGACCGGGGCAACGCCCTGGTGCTCGGCCACCACCTCTTCGCCGACGACCAGGATCCGGCGCAGGCCGAGCAGGCCTGGCAGGAGTGGGTCACCCGCCTGCCGATCGGCTGACGCCAGCCGGAACCGGCCCGTCCGCCCCGCGCGGAAGGGCCGGTTCCGACCGCCGGGACCCGGCGCACTCGCCACCGGGACCGGTGCCGTCCCCCCAGGGACGCGTCAGGGTCGTACACCGGTTGGAGTACCGAATCCGACTTCCTCCGGCGGACGACCCGACCCATCCGGCCTGCATAACGTCCCGGCATGACCGAAAGACCTCTGCTCTGGTCCGGGATCGTCGTGGCGATGGTCGGACTCGCCTTCAACCTCGGCCTGTTCTTCGTTCCGCTCGGGGTGTGGCTGGACGACCCCGGGTTCGTGTCGATGCCCGAGGCGCTGTTCGGCTGGTGGGTGATCGGCATCGGCGTCGTACTGGTGGTGCTGGGTCGGCGGCGGCGGAGCCGGCGATGAACACCCGGCGACGTACCGTGCTGCGATGGCTCGCCGCCACCGGCGTCCTGGTCCTGGCCCCGGCCACGGGAATCGGCGGCTACCTGTGGGCGGAGACCGGACGCGGCAACCTCGGAACGCTGTCGTTCCGCAACCGCCTGCCGATCCCGCCGCTGCTTCCCCCGACCGTCGACGCGGACGGCCGGAAACGGTTCCGGCTCGCCCTCACCGCCGGCCGTACCGAACTGCTTCCCGGCACCAGCACCGCGACCTGGGGGGCCAACGGATCGATCCTCGGGCCGACCCTCCGGGTCCGCCGCGGCGACCGGGTGGCGGTCGACGTCGCGAACGACCTGCCCGAGAGCACGTCCGTGCACTGGCACGGCATGCACCTGCCGGCGGTGATGGACGGCGGGCCGCACCAGCCGATCACACCGGGCGGAGTCTGGCGGCCGTACTGGACCGTGGAGCAGCGCGCGGCGACCCTCTGGTACCACCCGCACCTGCACCGGAGCACGGCCGCACACGTCTACCGGGGCATCGCCGGGCTGTTCCTGGTGGACGACGACGAGACCGACGCGCTGCCGCTGCCGAACCGGTACGGCATCGACGACATCCCGCTGATCCTCCAGGACCGGAAGTTCCACGGCGACGGCTCGCTCGACATGTCCGACCTCGGCTTCGGTGGGCTCGCCGTCACCGGGCTGCTCGGCGACCGGATCCTGGTCAACGGCGGCTACGACCCGTACCTCGACGTCACCACCGATCTTGTCCGGTTCCGGCTGCTCAACGGCGCGAACGCCCGGATCTTCTCGGTCGGCTTCACCGACGACCGGGAGTTCCTCCTGGTGGCCACCGAGGCCGGACTGCGGGAGACGCCGCTGCCCACGCGCCGGCTGATGCTGTCGCCCGGCGAGCGCGCCGAGATCGTCGTACCGTTCCGGGCCGCCGAGGAGGTCGTGCTGCGGAGCTTTCCACCACCGCTCGGCGGGAACCGGCTCACCCGACGGCTGGCCGGTGGCGACGACACCTTCGACCTGGTGAAGATCGTGCCGGCC
>NZ_JADPUN010000107.1 GCF_015690345.1 Plantactinospora alkalitolerans
GATGTTAGGAAGGGCCCCTTCTTATCGGTTTTTGTAGAAGAAGGGGCCCTTCCTAACAGGTTTCCAGTCAGTAGACGAACGGCCAGCCGGCCGAGTCGTAGCCGATCCGGTTGATGCCGAGCAGCGATGCCCCGTTGTTCGCGTAGTAGTGGTAGACGAGGGCGTCCCCGTCAGCGTCCGGCAGCACCGTCTGGTGGCCGGGACCGTGGATGTCGCCGTGCGAGGCGAGGACCTGGGTACCGCCGCCGGAGGTCAGCGCGGCGCCGTTCCGGTCGACGAACGGACCGGTCACGCTGGTGGAACGGCCGACCATCACCCGGTACGTGCTGGACGCGCCCTGGCAGCATCGGTCGAACGAGACGTACAGGTAGTAGTAGTTGCCGCGCTTGAACACCGTCGGTGCCTCGATCGCGCCGCCGCCCCGGCCGGCGATGCTCCGGACGGTGCTGTCCGAGCGCTTTCCGGTGGCCGGGTCGAGGGCGACCATCTTGAGTCCGGACCAGAACGAGCCGAAGCTCAGCCACCAGCGGCCCTGGTCGTCCACCACCAGGTTCGGGTCGATCGCGTTGAAGTTGTCCGAGGTCCGGGACTCGATCACCAGACCCTGGTCGGTCCACGAGCCGGAGGCCCCGGTCGAACTGGTGGCCAGGAAGATGGCCGAGCGGTTCGAGCCGAACGTCGAGGCCGAGTAGTACAGGTGGTACCGGTTGTTGTGGAACGAGATGTCCGGCGCCCAGAGGTTGCGGCTGCCGCCGGTGTACGTGGTGGTCCACGGCGCGCCGCCCGGGAAGACCGCTCCGGCGTTCCGGAACGCCACCCGGTCGGTCGAGGTCTTCAGCGCGATGTTGTCGCCGGTGTGCGCGAGCAGGTAACCGCCGGTCGGTCGTCGGATGATGGTGGGATCGTGTACGCCGATGTCGCCGGTCACCCGCTGCGGGTCCGGATAGGCGGCCGGCGGCACGCCGGAAGTCGTACTCGGGGTCGGGTTGGCTGTCGGGCCCGGGGATGTGGTCGGATCCCCGCCGCCGACGGAGCCGACCCGGACCAGTTGCCACTGCTGGTTGGCGCCCCCCTGGTCGGCGTACTGGCTGATCCGGCCGCCGTCGGCGGTGGACCACTCCCAGACGTCCAGGGCCTTGTTGCTCTGCCGGTTGATCAGCCGGATGTGGCCGCCGTCCGAATCGGCGAGTCGGAACTGCTGGTCGGTGCTGCCCTGGTCGGTCCACTGGATGATCTCGGCGCCGTCGGCGTTGGAGGAGTTCCGGATGTCCACGACCTTGCCGCTGTGTCGGGACCGGAGCCGGTAGTAGCCGCCGCCGGAGTCGACGAACTGCCACTGCTGCCAGGCGCCGTCGTTGCGGGCCCACTGGACGATCGTGCCACCGTCGACGGTGGACCGCTCGTACACGTCGAATGCCTTGCCGCTGTGCCGGGACACGAGGACGTACCAGGCGTTGGTGTCGACGGTCGCGGCGGAGGCCGATCGCGTCGGTGCGGCGATCGCGCCGGCGACGAGCATCGCGGTGATCGCCAGTACGGCGGCGGGGCGGATGAGCCGGCGCCGGCTCATCCCGGTTGGTCGTGGGGAGGCTGCGGAGTTCATGGCCTTCCTTCCCTTCCGTTCGGTCCGCCTCGGAGTGCGAGGACGGCGCCGGGTCGCGGAGCCCGCGACGGCGGTCGTGCCGCCTGGCCCGGCTCGGCGCGGCCCGGCGTGCTTCCGGCCCGGCGTGCTTCCGGCCCGGCGTGCTTCCGGCCCGGCGTGCTTCCGGCCCGGCGTGCTTCCGGCCCGGCGTGCTTCCGGCCCGGCGTGCATCCGGCCCGGCGTGCATCCGGCCCGGCGTGGTTCGGCGTGCTTCCGGCCTGGCGTGCTTCCGGCCTGGCGCGGCCCGGCGTGCTTCCGGCCCGGCGTGCTTCCGGCCCGGCGTGCTGTCGGCCTGGCGTGTTTCCGGCCACCCGAGATCGCGGATCCCTCTGCCCTGCGCGCGGTGGGTGTGTGCGCCCTGGTCGCCGACGGCGGGGACGGTGCCGGCGAGGGCTGCCGCAGGGCCGAGCGCCGGGCGTTCAGCCGGCGACGCAAGGTGACGCTCCGCCCGGACGTATCGATGATGTTCACGCTGACAACCGCCGATGTCAAGCTGGAATCCGCTTTCCTGGCCACCCGGACAGGCCTTGACTCCTATCGATGTGAGCGGTAACACTATCCTCCGTGACGTCGAGGTGACCGAGGTGCGCCCGACGGCGTCGACGACAGGGAGCCGGCCATGGTGTCGACGCGGGGCAGGGCGCTTCCGGTGGTGCCGGGCGCCCCGCTGCTGGCCGGGACCGGCCCGGCCGTCCCGCCAGCCTGGAGGAGATGACCATGCGCCGTCCCGACCCGTTCACCGCCGCCGGAGCACGGGGATCAGGTGGACCGCGTGGATCACGTGGACCGCGCGACCGTACCCGGCGGATGGCCAGGTCGATGGTCGCCGCCGTGACCGCGGTGCTCGCGGTGCTGGCCGGGCTGCTGCCGGCCCTGCCGACGCAGGCCGCACCCGCGGTGAACTACACCAACCCGCTGGTCAATCAGCGAGCCGATCCGCACATCTTCCGGCACACCGACGGCTACTACTACCTGACCGCCACCGTGCCGCAGTACGACCGGATCGTGCTCCGCCGGGCCACCACCCTGCAGGGGCTGTCCAGCGCCGCCGAGACGACGATCTGGCGTCGGCACACCAGCGGCGAGATGGGCGCGCACATCTGGGCCCCGGAGATCCATTTCATTAACAACCGCTGGTACGTCTACTTCGCCGCCGGCCGCACCGACGACATCTGGCGGATCCGGATGTACGCGCTGGAGAACTCCAGCGCCGACCCGTTCACCGGATCGTGGACCGAACGCGGCCGGATCAGTACCCCGTGGGACACCTTCGCCCTGGACGCCTCGACCTTCGTCGCGAACGGTGTGCGCTATCTGACCTGGGCCCAGTCCGAACCCGGCATCTCGACCAACTCGAACCTCTACCTCGCCCGGATGGGCAGCAACCCGTGGACCATCACCGGCACGGTGACCCGGCTGACCGTGCCGACGTACGACTGGGAGACCCGGGGCTACCGGGTGGCGGAGGGGCCGTCGGTGATCCAGCGGAACGGGCGGATCTTCCTGACGTACTCGGCCAGCGCGACGGACGCGAACTACTGCCTCGGGCTGCTGACCGCCTCCGCGACGGCGAACCTGCTCGACCCCGCCGCCTGGGCGAAGAGTGCGACCCCGGTGTTCGTCACGAACGCCGCGACCGGCCAGTACGGTCCGGGGCACAACTCGTTCACCGTCTCCGAGGACGGCCAGAGCGACATCCTGGTCTACCACGACCGCAACTACCGGGACATCAGCGGTGATCCGCTGAACGACCCGAACCGGCGGACCCGGATCCAGAAGCTGTACTGGAACGCCGACGGCACCCCGAACTTCGGCATTCCGGTGCCGGACGGCGCGACCCCGGTGCGGCTGCGCTCGCACGACCTCACCACCAGTTACCTGCGGCACTACGACTACCGGGGGCGGCTGGAGGCCAATGTGGCCCCGTTGGCCGACTCGCAGTTCCGGATCGTTCCAGGGCTCGCCGGGTCCGGTTCGGTCTCCCTGGAGTCGACCAACTTCCCGGGCTACTACCTGCGTCATCGCAACTACGAGGTCTACGTGGAGCGCAACGACAACTCCGCGCAGTTCCGCGCCGACGCCAGTTTCCTCCGCCGGGCCGGGTTGGCCAGCGCCGCCGGGATCTCCCTGGAAGCGCAGAACGCCGCCGGCCGGTACGTCCGGCACCGTGCTGGGCTGATCTACATCGAGGCGGTGAGCGGCACCGACCAGGCGTCGGCCACCTTCCACCTAGAATGAGCGGTACGGCGTCCCTGGATGAGCGGTGCGACGTTGAGTAAGGAAGTCGACACAGGGTGTGTTGGAGGCGTCCGGCAGCCGACCAGGACGGTAAGGATGGAGGCATGCCTCCGTCTGCCCTACGTCACGCCGTCGTCATCGGTGGCAGCCTCGCCGGTCTGTGCATCGCGCGTACCCTGCTCGACCACGTCGAGCGGGTGACAGTGGTCGAGCGGGACCGGTTTCCGGACGCCCCTCGGGTGCGGGCCGGCGTCCCCCAGGCGCACCACCTGCATATCCTGATCACCTCGGGTCAGCGGGCCCTCGAACGACTCTTTCCCGGTCTGATGTCGGAATTACGGGGATCCGGCGCGGTGTCGGTGGCGGCACCGACGGACGTCCTGTACCTGAGTGCCACCGGATGGCGGGAGCGGTTTCCGGCGACCCACGAACTGGTCGGCGCCAGCCGGGAGCTGATCGACTGGACAATCCGGCGGCGGTTGCTGGCCGACCAGCGGATCCGGTTCCTGACCGCACACGAGGCGGTCGGACTGCTGCCGGGAAACAACGGAAGTTCGATCGCGGGCGTCGCACTGCGTCCGCGCGGCGGTGCCGACCGGGTCGAGCGGCTCGACGCCGATGTGGTGGTCGATGCCAGTGGGCGCGGTTCCCGTACCCCCGACTGGTTGGCTGCGCTGGGCTACGGCCGCCCCGAGGAGAGCCGGATCGATGCGGGACTGGGCTACGCCAGCCGCCGGTACATCCTGCCCGGCGGGGTTGCCGATGGTTGGCGGCACATCCTGTTGATGCCGAACCCGCCGCGGACCTCCCGGGGTGGTGTGCTGTATCCCATCGAGAGCAACCGGTGGATGGTCACTCTGGGCGGGCTCGGCGACGAGGTTCCGCCGACCGACGAGGCCGGGTTCCTGGAGTTCGCCCGCGAACTGCGTAGTCCGGTTCTCTACGAGGCGATCCGGGACGCCGAGCCGGATTCACCGATCCACGGCTTCCGGTGGACCGCCAACAGTCGCCGGCACTACGAGACAATGGCCCGCTGGCCGGACGGCTTCCTCGTGGTCGGGGACGCCGCCTGTGCCTTCAATCCGGTCTACGGCCAGGGCATGAGCGTTGCCGCGCAGACGGCGGCGCTGCTCACCGACCACCTCCGGACCCGTCCGGGCAGGTTCGGCCGAGCCGCGCAGGCCGTGGTCGCGGAGACGGGCGCGGCGGCCTGGACGATCGCCACCGGCGCGGACCTGCGGTACGCGGACGACGGGGTCCAGCCGTCGCGGCGGGTCCGGTTCTCGCACTGGTACCTGGCCCGGACCGCCGACGTGGCGAACCGGGACCCGTACGTGAGCAGGACGTTGACCGACGTGCTGTACCTGGTCCGGCCCCCGGCGGCGCTGATGTACCCGAGGATGGCGCTGCGGGTGTTGCGGGGGCCGACCCGTCCTGCACTGGCGACGCCTCCGGTCCGGGTACCGGACCCGTCGCCCGGTCCGGGCGCTCCGCGCTGACGGCGCCGGACCTCAGACGTCGGTCCTGGCCCGGACGGTGAGCACTCCGGCGAGGTCGATGTCGTCGGAGTGACCGCCGAACCCCGACTCCGAGATCAGTCGCGCCCCGAGGACGGTGCTCCAGAAGGTCCGGGCCTCGACGTCGGCGGGACGGTCGATGACCCAGTCCCGGCGGTCGAGGATCGCGGTCAGGTACTGCCTGGCCTTGCGGAACAGCAGGGCGAGGTTCTGCTCCGCGACCGGCCGCAACTCCGGCCGGCGTCGTGTTATCGACATCGCCTGTACGGCGATCGGCACCGCCGGTAGGGCCAGTGCGGTACGGGCCAGCGCGGACCGGAAGGACTCCGGGGTGTGGCGGCGCCGGCCGACCGGCTCCAGCCGCTCGGCCTCCCGGAGCAGCAGCATGAACGCCGCATGCACGAACAGGGCGTCCTTGGACCCGAAGTAGTAGGTGATCTGGTTCGGATGTGCCCCGGCGGAGGTGGCGATCTCGGCCACGCTGACGGCGTCGAAACCGCGTTCGGCGAAGAGCGCCGCGGCCTGTTCGAGGATCTGCGACCGGGTACGCCGACCACGGGCTCTGGGCGGTTGGCTGGTGGACACCTCATAGTTGTATGCGATACAACTAACTGAGGACAAGCCGGCACACCGACCAGAAGGAGAAGCATGAGCGAGCGGAGCGAGGAGTGGGCATGAGCGAGCGCAGCGAGCGAATCGGCCGGCTCAGTTCCCGAGCTCATGACGTCGACGAGCGAAGCGAGGAGAGGGCATGAGCGCCCGGGACGTGGTCGTCACCGGACTCGGTGCCACCACACCGCTCGGCGGGGACGTCGAGTCCCTCTGGCAGGGCATGCTCGCCGGGCGCTCCGGAGTACGCCGGATCGACGACCTGATGGCGTCGTTCGTGCACGCCGACGACCTGCCGACGAAGATCGCCGCGCCCATGGCGGTCTCGCCGGACGGGGTGCTGTCGCGGGTCCAGGCTCGCCGGATGGACCGCTGTCAGCAGGCCGCGCTGGTGGCGGCACGGCAGGCCTGGGCCGACGCCGGCAGCCCGGAGGTCGACCCGATCCGCCTCGCCGTGGTGGTCGGCACCGGGATCGGCGGCGTCAACACCCTGCTCGGCCAGGACGACCTGCTCGAGGAGAAGGGCCCGCACCGGATCTCCCCGCTCACCGTCCCCATGCTGATGCCGAACGGGCCGGCCGCCTGGGTCAGCCTGGAGTACGGCGCTCGCGCCGGGGTCTACACCCCGGTCTCCGCCTGTGCCTCCGGGGCCGAGGCGTTGGCGCTGGCCGCCCGGCTGATCCGGGCCGGCGAGGCCGACGTCGTGATCGCCGGTGGCGCGGAGGCCGCGATCGCGCCGCTGACCATCGCCGGATTCGCCCAGGCGCGGACGCTGTCGAGGCGCAACGACGATCCCGAGCGGGCGTCGCGACCGTTCGACGTGGACCGGGACGGCTTCGTCCTCGGCGAGGGCGCCGGGATCATGATCCTGGAGCGGGCGGACTTCGCGGCCGGACGGGGTGCCCGGGTGCTGGGGCGGCTGGCGGGCTACGGCATCACCTCGGACGCGCACCACATCACCGGGCCGGACCCGACCGGCGCCGGACAGATCCGGGCGATCCGTGCCGCCGTCTCCGTCGCGGGGCTCGAACCACGCGACGTCGGGCACGTCAACTGCCACGCGACGTCCACGGTGGTCGGTGACCTCGGAGAGGCGGCCGCCATCGGGGAGGCCCTCGGCGACGACGTCGTACTCACCGCACCGAAGTCGAGCATCGGGCACCTGGTCGGCGCCGCCGGTGCGGTGGAAGGCATCATCACGCTGCTGTCGGTCACCGGCGGTGTCATCCCACCCACCATCAACCTCGACCGGAAGGCTGCCGAGGTCCGGTTGGACGTCGTCAGCGGCGCGCCCCGGAAGCAGCGCCTCGACGCGGCGATCTGCAACTCGTTCGGGTTCGGCGGGCAGAACGTCTCGCTGCTCTTCACCAACTAGCGCTGATCTCCGTACGGTCCGTGCCCGTGCCCACATTCCCGTTCCCGCCGGCAACTCGAGAGCGCGGGCAACGGCGGCGGTCCATACCTGCGACCGACCGCTTCGGGTGATCGGATCTCCGATGCGGCCGCCCTGGAAACTCTACGAGCTACCCAGGGTGACGGCTCCGGCCGACGTACGGGCGTCCGATCATGTCGATGAGCGGATGTACCCGACGCGCTTTGAGCCGGTGCGCGAAGCCGTCGAATCCGAGGGCTGGTCGAGCACGATCTGCTCCAGGGCTGGGTCGGCACGAGTCGCTGGTCAGCTGCGGGCGTCGGCCGGCGCGTGCAGCGTGAGGTGCGCGGACAGGGCGTTGAGGAAGTTGGGGGCGTCGAAGACCGCGCCGGCGGAGACGACGCCGGTTGCCCGGGTCCGGCCGGTGAGGAGGCGGTCGACGGCCTCCACCGCGAGCGGCGCGCTGATGGCGTAGATGTCCTGACCGGTGGCGGCCAGGCGGCGTTCCGTGTCGCCGGAGCGGACGAAGACGTCGATGACGAACGTCTGTGCGGAGCGGTTGCGCTCGTCGACGGCGGTCGGTGCCGTGGGGTCGGGGGAGAACAGGTCCGAGGCCGCCTTGGCGGTCATGTAGGTGCGGACCTCCGGCACGGCCAGGTGGCTGGGGACGGTGACGACGTCGGCCATGGTGAACTCACCGATGACGCTCTGCGGGCCGAGTGGGGCCGGGAAGGACCACTCCAGGGTCGGCAGCGCGTCGTCGTGGTACTCCAGCTGTCCGCCGGTGTAGCGGACCCGGCGGCCACCGCGCCGCTGCGACGAGACCGCGCCCGAGGCGAGCGTGCCGTCGGTCGGGTGCCAGCTGCTCAGGCCGTAGGCGACGTGCACCTCGTCTGCAGCCGTCCAGTCGCCCATCGCGGTAGTGACCAGCAGGTCGCCGAGGCCGCCGAAAAAGGCCATCGCCGGGACCACCACGGTGCCGGCGGCGCGGGCGCGTTCCGCGAAGTGCGCGAACGTGTCGACGTTCGCCTCGATCTCGGCCGCCACGTCGACGTACGGGATGCCGGCGCGCAGTGCCGCCTCGACCACCGGGCCGGCGGTGAAGGCGAACGGCCCGGCCGTGTTGATCACCGCGTCCACGCCGTCCAGTGCCCGGTCGAGCGAGGCCGGATCGTCGACCGACGCCTGCCGCGCCTCGAGGTTCGGGTGGTCCCGCACCAGCGCCCGCAGCTTGTCCTGGTCGCGACCGAGTAGCAGCGGGACGTATCCGCGCTCCTGCAGCTCGGCGACCACGAACCGCCCGGTGTGCCCGTACGCGCCGTAGACCGCGACGTTCCCAACCGTTGCCATGTCCTGCTCCTCCGTGCTTGAAGTGATCCGCTGCTAGAGATCTTGGCCGCGTCGGCGTGCCCCTGCCAGTGTCCGGAACGACATGACCCGTACAATTCCCGACATGGCTGCTGTCTCGCGCTCCGTCGCCCTCGCCGTCACCGACGGGATGCTGCAATTCGAGCTGGCCCTGGCCTACGAGGTCTTCGACTCAGCCCCGGACGCCGTGCGGGGCCCCTGGTACGACGTGAGCGTGTGCGGCACGCGGCCCGAGCGGGTCGGCAGGTTCCTGCTGGAGCCGGACTGCGGGCTCGACCGGCTGGCCCGCGCCGGCACCGTGATCGTCCCCGCCCTGGCGGACGTCAACGAGGACCCGCCGACCGACCTCGTCGAGGCGGTGCGCGCGGCCCACGAGGCGGGCGCGCGGGTCGTCTCCCTGTGCACGGGCGTGTTCGTGCTCGCCGCCGCGGGTCTGCTGGACGGGCTGCGGGCGACCACGCACTGGGCCCACACCGAGCAACTGGCCGCGCGCTACCCCCGGGTGACGGTCGACCCGGACGTGCTCTACGTCGACAACGGCAGCGTGCTCACCTCTGCGGGCAAGGCCGCGGCGATGGACCTGTGCCTGCATCTGGTCCGCCGCGACCACGGCTCGGCGATCGCCAACGTGGTCGCCCGCCGTCTGGTCGTGCCGCCCCACCGGGCCGGTGGTCAGGCCCAGTTCGTCACCACACCGGTGCCTGCCCAGGACGGCCATCCCCTGGCCGAGCTGCTCCCCTGGGTGATGCGGCGGCTGGACCAGCCGCTCACCGTGGAGGACCTGGCCCGTCAGGCGAACATGAGCTCGCGCCACCTGGCCCGGCACTTCCACTCGGTAACCGGTACCACCCCGCTGCAGTGGCTGCTGACGCAGCGGATCCGCCGTGCGCAGGAACTCCTGGAGACCACGGACGACACCGTCGACACCATCGCCTCGACCGCGGGCATGGGCACGGCGACGACACTGCGCCGCCACTTCCACCGCACGGTCGGGGTGCCTCCGGACGCCTACCGCCGCACCTTCCGGGCGTGAGGCTGCGGTTCTCGTCCTGACGGCGCCGTCAATAGCCGACGGGCCACCAGCCTTGCTGGCCGACTCCGGCTCGGCCGCACAGAGCAGCACTGCGACGTGCTTCACGCACGGCCGATCACCTGACCAGGTATCCGCTCATAGCCGCCGTCCTTGCGCGCCAGTCGGCCGGGAACTGTCACGCCACGTGGCGGGTTTCCGCACCGACTGACCTCTGGAACTGCCGACGCGGGCGAGGCTTCGCTGGTCGTGATGTCCCTTCTGAGGCGGCGGACGAGTCACGGTGGTGCATGTGCCGCAGCTTGCTGATCGGAGACGTCCGCTCATAGCCGCATTGTGGAGAGCTCGCCGGAACCCGCTTTCGCGGAGTCTGGCCGCTGAGCCGCCGGGCAAGGTGGTACCACGTCCCGGGCTCAGACTGGCCGTACAGCGAAGGCGATCTTTAGGTACGGCGCTACGGCCATCCACGAACGAGCGGAGGTCATCGACCAGGACGATCGTTCGGCGGGAATCCAGGCGATGATGATGCCTGCGCCGTCATGATCCGACATCCGGATTTGCCGCAGAGCGTGCGCGTCGCCAGCCGGGAGCCATTCACGTCGCGCCGGCTGCCGTGCGGCCCGCTGGCGTCCGCAAGCCAGTTGAAGAAATATGACGCAAGGTGTCAGGATTTGGGTGGAGCATAGGTTCATCGGTCGGCGCCGGTGATAGGCGCGGACCACGGCACAGATAGATACGGAGAGACAAGGACCTCCATGCGCGAAACCCCAGAAGATCTCGAAAAGCTCCAAGCCCTCCTTGACGCCTCCCTCGCCGGCTCCACCTCTCACCTCCGCTCGATCATCAACACCGCACGCACACTGAACGCGGAGCAGCTCACCCAGGTCCTCACCGGCATGTGCACCCTCGCTCTGTCGAGCGTGACGGCGAAGGGTGAGCCGCGGATCAGCGGTGTGGACGGGCACTTCCTGCGAGGCAAGTGGTACTTCGGCACGGCGCGCGACGCCGCCAAGGCGCGCCATCTCGCGGCGCGACCCGCCGTCAGCGCCGCACATATGCGCGGTGAGGACCTCGGCGTCTTCACGCACGGCAAGGTGGAGATCCTCAACCCCCAGAACGGCGACCACGCCACGGACTGGCCGGACGTGCTCGCGTACTTGAAGGACTTCTACGGCGACGACCTCTTCGACTGGGACAACGACGTGGTCTACTACCGGCTGCATCCGCACTGGATGACCGTCTATGCCCCAGACATCGCAAAGCTCACCGTGGCGTCCCAGCCCTGATCCACACACGGGCCAACCGATGCGAGTCCAAGACCCGCTTCGTCAGAGGTCCTGTTACCGCCGTGCCAAGGGCGAATCGTTCAAGCCGGGAGGCGGCCTGTTCGCTTCGGACAGGCCGATAGCATCCGCGATGTCCTGGACGAGCTTCAGCTCGTCGGGAACGTCCGCCGGTCACGGCTGGCGACCCGGCCAAGATCCCCAGCGGACGAGTCGATCAAGGTGGTCGAGCAGTTTCACCTCGCTTCGAAACAGCCGCTCACGCTCGGATGCTGGCATCTCGGCGAGCAGGTCCGGGACACGTTCGTCCTTCGGCACAAACACCATCGTCCCGGAGTACTCACGGCAGCTCGAGCACCACGCCAAGCCGACACAGCGCTCGTAGAGACTGTCAGAGGGTGCGTAGAAGCGGTACCTGTAGGAGTAGATCTCACCGGCACACGCATCGGCGCTCCCAGCACGAGCCCCATGAATCGTGCTGACCTTCGACCATGCCCACCTGGCAGCTCCGCGTCCCATGATCTTGATCTTTCCCGGGCTACCAAGCGAGCCGCCATCCGGATTTGCCGCCGTCCGTGCGCACAGGCAGACTACGAGCCGTCACGCTCGGTGTTCGGCATCGCCCCGGGCGCCTGGACCAAAGCCTGGCCGGGCCACGGTCCAACCCGCGATGAAACAAGCAGCAGCCGATGTCAGTGCGTCCGCCCGGCCACTAATTGCCTCGCCCGGATGGACGGGCACCGCGCGGGAACCTGCCGCCCAAATCCTCGCCTGCCATGCGTCGCACGCGCAACTGCCAGGGCGGCCGTCACCGTTCGGCTGGATACGAACCCCGCGATGAAAATCTCGAGGCCGTGCTCGATTTTGCTGCCTACACTCAGCCGGTGGTGAAGGGGCGCTTCGTCGACGATGGACGGTGGCTGGCCGGATTCTCCGGTGAGTTCGTCGTTCGATGCCCCCAGTGCGGCGCGGCGGCGAAGGTCTTGCGGGACTGGGACGGTGCCGGGCGGACGTGGAGGCCGGCGACAGTTGCCTGCGTGACCTGTGGGTTCTCCCGCCGACAACACAGGTCCGCCGGCTGTGAGTGTGGCCGTTGCCGACGTCACCTCTCCGATAGCTGGGCTGGGCCGGTGGTCATCAGCGTGCGGCAGAGGTGCAGCCACTGCGGCCGCCGGATGTACGTCGAGCGCCAGGCGAAAGCGGCGCCGCGGCACCGCTTCGTCACGCTGCACTGCGACGGCTGCGGTACGGCAACCAACGCGAGCTATGAGCTGCATCCGGTCATGGTGCCCGCAGCCCTGGTGGACAACTGCTTCGGTCTGCCACTGTGGCTGCAGACCCCGTGCGCCGGTCACACGTTGTGGGCCTTCAACCCGCGCCACCTCGCCTACCTCAAGGAGTTCCTGCGGGCCGGGCTTCGAGAACGGCACGCCACGGCGAACGCCTCAGTGGTGTCCCGGCTGCCCGGCTGGCTCAAGCAGGCCAAGCACCGAGCCGAGGCACTGCGCGCGGTCGAGCGTCTTGAACGCCTGCTCCTGCCCTGACATCGGAGGCACACCGATTTATTGACCTTGGGCAGTGCGGTTGGTTGAATGCGGCAAGCGCTCTCCGTCGATCTTGGAGCCCCGTCTTGCAGATCTCGCGCCGCGCCGTCCTGTCGACGATTCCCGCAACCGGCCTGCTGGCGGCGGTGCCGCCGGGGCGGGCCCGAGCCGCGACGCCGCCGTACGGGGTGCCCGCGGCGGCCGGCGCCGACCGGGCCGTACTGCTCGGCAACACCGTCGCGATCTTCGCTGGCACCGCCGAATCCAACGCCCGACCCGAGGTCGCCGCCAAACTCGCCGCCATCGACTCGGCCGCCCGGTCCCGACTCGACGCGCTCGACAACGCCGGACCGGGCGAACTCTTCAAGGGCGTGCCGCTGGGCACCAGCGACCCGAACCTGACGACGTCGTTCCAGTACCTCTACGAGATCGCCCTCGCCACCCGGGTCCCCGGCAGCGCCCTGCCCGACCCCGAAGCGGTGGCCCGACGGGTCATCGACGGTCTCGGCTGGCTCTACGACAACTACTACGGTGACCAGTCGAAGGGCTATTACGGCAACTGGCACAACTGGGAGATCGGCATCTCCAACCACGTCAGCAGGATCCTCGTCCTGCTGACGGCGCAGATCGCGGCGTACCGGCCGGACCTTCCGGCCACCTACGTCGCGGCGATGGACGCGTACCTGCGCAACGGGAAGGACGGCGACGTCGACCTCGACTCGCGGTTCCATACCGGTGCCAACCTCGCCGACATCGCGACGAACCGGATCCTCCAGGGTGCCGTCGTCGGCGACGACGCCCGGATCAGCAAGGCCCTCGCCGACCAGCTCACCGTCTTCGCCACCATCGACCCGTACGACCTGCGGCACGGCGTCACCGACGGCTACTACGCCGACGGTTCGTTCATCCAGCACGCCTCGGTCGCCTACACCGGCTCGTACGGCAAGAATCTGCTGACCCGGGTCGTACAGACCATCAAGATCCTTGACGGCACCGGTTACGTCCAGGGCGACGACCTTGTCGGCGTCGTCCAGGGCTGGGTGGTCGACGGGTTCGCCCCGCTCATCTTCGAGGGCTGGATGATGGAGATCGTCAAGGGTCGCGCGGTGTCCCGGACCACCACCGGGTACGCCGACGTCGCCAACGTGGTGGAGGCGGTCGTCGACCTCTCCGGTCACGCCACCGGCGCCGACGCCAAGGCGCTGGCCGGCTACGTCGCCTTCGTCCGGCAGACCTCCCGGGCCGCGCTCAACCCGACGGCCTTCGTCTCCCCGGTCAGCATCGCCCGCTACGCCGACATCCTCGCCGATTCGACGATCCCGGTCGCCGATCTCAATCCGGCCGAGCGCAACGTCGGGTTCAACGCGATGGACAGGACCGTGCACCGCCGCCCCGGCTACGCCTTCGCGCTGGCCCGCAGCTCCAACCGGATCAGCAAGTACGAGTACATGAGCGGCGAGAACCTGATGCCCTGGTTCTCCGGCGACGGCGCCCACCACCTCTATCTCGCCGGACAGGACCAGACCCAGGCGTACGGCGTCGACTACTACACGGCGGTCTCGCCGTACCGGCTGGCCGGCGTGACCGCACCGGTGGAGCACCGGCACACGATTCCCGAGCTCTACGGCACCGCCTGGTACGACAATCCGGAGCGCGGCTTCACCTCGTCGTCGGAGTCGCAGAACACGTACGTCTACTTCCCGCGCGGCACCAACCGGTACTCCGGCGGCGCCAGCCTCGGCCCGTACGGTGTCGCCGGGCTGGTCCAGTCCAGCGACGTCGGGTACGCCGCGAAGCGGGCCGGGGAGCTGCCCGACGACTTCGTCGCCTACCGCAACGCGGAGGCCACCAAGTCGTGGTTCATGCTCGACGACGAGATCGTGGTGCTGGCCGCTGGGGTGGGTGACACCGCCGGTCGCGCGGTGACGACGACCCTCGACAGCCGGATCGCCGAGGCGACGGACGCCGTCACGCTGACCGGGGAACTGCGGACCGGCGGGGCCTTCACCGGCACCGGTACGGCCCCGTTGGCCTGGCTGCGCTACGCCAACGCCGGTCAGGGCACCGCGGTCGGTTACGTATTCCTCGAAGGGCGGCCGCCGACAGTCCTCCTCGACGCGGTCACCCGGAGCCGCCGGGTCGTCCGCACCGCCAATCCCGACACGATGGTGCGCAAGCAGGTCTTCTCGGTCGTCGTCGAGCAGGCCGCCGGCACGCCGTCCGGTGCGCTGGCCTACGCCCTGGTGCCGAACGCCTCGGCAGAGCGGCTGCGGTCGTACCGGCGCGGGCCGGTGGCGGTCCTGGCCAACACCGCCCGGATCCAGGCGGTCCGGCACTCCGGGCTGGGTCTGGTCGTCGCCAACGTCTTCGCGTCCGGCCGGCACGAGGCCGACCGGCTCGCGATCGACGGCCCGGCGTCGGTGCTCGTCCGGCAGGCCCGCGACCACACCGTCTCGGTCGCGGTCGCCGATCCGACGATGGACCGCGACACGGTCTCGGTGACCCTGCGCGGCCGGCGGCACCGGGTGGTCACCGCGGACGACGGCGTCCGGGTCAGCCGGATCCCGGGCGGCACCCGGATCGAGGTCGCCACCCGACAGGCGTACGGCCGCAGCTTCCGGGTGACGCTCCGGTAGTCCCGGCCGGTCGAGCAGTCCCGGCCGGTGGACCCGACGAGCGGGTCAGCTCCGGGTACGCGGCAGGCAGCACTTCTTGTACTTGAGCCCCGAACCGCACCAGCATGCTCCGTTGCGCTCCGGGGGCCACGGCAGCGGCGTGGCGCGGTTCGCCAGGTCCTCCGCGTACCCGGTCCGGATCTGCGGTTCCGCCGGATCGCCGCCCTGTCGGGTGCCGTAGCCGGCCAGATCCTCGGTCGAGCCACGCAGCGGGCCCACGCCGAGGCGCCCGAGATTGGCCTGCCGGACCAGTTCCCGCTGGACCCGGGCCCGGTGCTCGTCCCAGTCCCGGCCGTACGCCTCGGTCAGGGTGGGCCAGCGCGACAGCAGGGTGTCGAAGTCGTCCCGTGGCCAGAACAGCCGGGCCTCGGCGCCGGGTTCGGCGTTGGCGGTCTGGGTGGCGTTGCTGAACAGCTCGTTCTCCAGCCGGTCCGCCAGGTTGTCGTTCTGGTCGTGCGGCAGGGAGAGTTCGCGCCGTACCCGGTGCCGCTGTTGCAGCAGGAAGAAGAGCAATCCGGAGGCTTCCAGCGCCGTCGGTTCGGCCGGTGCCTCCGGTGTGCTGGCCGTCCGGTCCCGCAGCGCGGTCTCCACCGCCGAGGTCAGCCACTGCTCGGCGAGGTCGGTCCGGCCGCCCGCGTCGAGTGCGGCGCTGAGGTAGGCGGCGGCGTCCGGGTGCTCGCCGAGCAGCGGGCGCAGGGCGGTGAGTTCGGCCAGCGCCTCGTCGGCCCGGCCGAGCCGGTACAGGATCCGCGCGTGCAGGGCCCGGGAGAAGCCCGCGTCGGTGTCGCCGCTGTCCCCGTATGCGCGCACGGCCTGGTCCGCGTACCGCAGCGCCGCGTCGAGTTTCGCCTTGACCTCGGCGATCTCGGCGGCCAGCGTCAGCGCCCGGCCGGCGTCCGCCGGATCCGCGAGCCGGCCCTGGTCGACCGCTTCGGCCAGCTCGGCGGCGATGCCGAGCGGATTGGCCGCGCCGAGCGCGGACTGCCGTAGGTCGGTGAGGTCTGCGCTGGTGAGAACGTCTTTCGTCGGCACTGTTTCACCGTACTGCGGGAGTTGCGCGCAACCGGGCGGGTCGGCTGTTGTGCCCGTCTCACCGCCGGTCGTCCGGGCATGCCGGCCGGATCACGCTGGTTGTTCCGGCGTTTCTGACCGGATCCGGCCGGCATGACCGTCTTGAGGGGGCTCACTCGGCGATGTGATCGATTCTGAAACGGTTCAGGGCCGCGAAGGGGGTGGAAGGTACATCAATTCACACGTCGTTATTCACACGTCGTTCCGGAGGAACTCACGGAGCACCGTCCAGTGGCGCGGGCGGTACTGACGCTGCGGAAGGGCACGCCTTCGTCATCCGCGCGGTCGACTACCAGCGCAGTGGAAGGGTGGTGATGAAGTCGCCCAGCCGGTCCGCGATGAGCCGATGGTCGGAAACAGACGGGTGCCAGTGGCAGCCGCCGTAGTCCAGGCCCGAATTCTCGTAGTACCAGTAGCGGATCCGGCTGTCACCCCGGTCGTTGCGCTCCTGGACGATCCGCTGGGCGAGTTCCGCGAAGGCGGTGGTGTTGGACATGTAGGTGGCGCTGACCACGATCACCGTCCGGGCGCCGTACCGCGCCCGGAGCTTGTCGAGAAAAGCCTGGTAGGCCGCGCTGTAGGCGGCGGTCAGGGTGTCGGGGGTCCACTGCTCGTCCGGATTGATCGCGGTCGAGAAGTCGTTGATGCCCAGGCCCACCACGACGAGTTGCGGCCGCCAGGAGCCGGGGTTCGTCCAGACGTCGCCCTCGACGTTCAGCAGAGCCCGGTCGTAGTACGTGCGGTAGTTGGTTCCGGGCTCGATACCGTTGTAGTTGCGGACCATTCCCCGGCCGGAGAAGGCGTTGACCTGGTAGTCGGCGTTCAGCCGCCGAGCGGCGAGCGCGCCGAAGGCAAGGTCGGTGTTGGTGGTCCGGTTGACCTCGTCGGAGGTGCAGTCCCGGGTGGTGGACAGATTTCCGTAGCCGGCGGTGTAGGAGTCGCCGATGAACTCGATCTGGCGGTGCCGCGCGGGCGGCCTGGAAAGGATCGTGCCGCCCGGGGCGGCGACGAAGCCGCCGAACGTACCCGTCGCCCAGGGGCTCTCGGTGCGCTTGACGAGTCGGACCCGGTGCACCCCGTTCGACAGACCGTTGACCCAGTGCGTGGTCCGACCCGGGGTCACCAGAGTGGCGACGGTCGTACCGTCGATCGCGACGTCGTAGTCGTTGTCGGCGTCGTCGAGGACGATCCCGACACCGGTGCCCCGGAAACGACCCTCGAAGTAGACGCCGGGCCAGCTGTACCGCACCGTGCCCTTGTCGACCTGGACCCGACCGGCGGTGTGCGCCTTGGCCAGGACCGCGGATGCCGGCTGCTGCGTCGTGGGCATCGGATGGGCCGGGGAGGCCCCGGCGGCGGCTCCGGGCAGTAGCGCGGCGGTCACCAGCGCGGTGGTCAGGGCGGCGGTGACACGTACTGGTCGCACGGTTCTTCCCTTCCGTTGCTGGCGAGGTCGACCGCGGGCATTCGACATCCGGTACCGAGATGAACCGACCCGAAGGATGTTACAGATATCGATGGATCGGGGCGACGTGTCGGGGCCGGCCAGAAGTTCTGCGCGGCGTCAGATGTGCCGGAAGGCGCTGCGGTACGCCCGAGGGGTGACGCCGCTGGCTCGCTTGAACTGGCTACGGAAGTTCGTCGGTGACGCAAAGCCGACCTGGTGGGCGATGCGGTCGATGCCGTGGTCGGTCGTTTCGAGGAGTTCCTGGGCCCGGCGGACCCGTACGGCGTTGAGCCACCGCACGGGTGTCTGGCCGGTCTGCTCGTGGAAGCGGCGGTTGAGGGTGCGGATGCTCATCGCCGCGCGGCCGGCCATGTCGTCGAGGGTGAGATCGCGGTGGGCGTTCTCCTCGATCCAGTCGAGGATCTGCCCGAGAGTCGTGGCGGCCCCACCGGGGAGGTTCCGCCGGACGAACTGCGCCTGCCCGCCGTTGCGGTGCAGCGGGGCCACGGTCAGCCGGGCGGCGTCGGCGGCGACCGCGGCCCCGTGGTCCCGGTGGACCAGGTGCAGGCACATGTCGACTCCGGCCGTGGCCCCGGCGGAGGTGACGATCTGACCGATGTCGACGTAGAGGACATCGGGATCGAGTACGACGGCGGGAAAGGCGGTCCGGAACCTGTCGGTCGCGGCCCAGTGGGTGGTGGCTCGCCTGCCGTCCAGGAGCCCCGTCGCGGCGAGGGTGAAGGCGCCGACGCAGATGGAGACCAAGCGGGTGCCGGCGGCCGAGGCGTCGCGAAGTGCGTCGAGAACGGCCTCGGGGATCGGGGCCGACGGGTCGTTACGGCCCGGAACCACGATCGTGTCGGCCCGGGTCAGGGCATCGAGGCCATGGTCGGCGGCCAGCCGAAGCGGTCCGGCGGTGACGACGGGCTCGGTCGCGCAGACCAGTACCCGGTAGCCGGGCCGGTCTCCCGGCAGTCGCACCCGGCCGAACACCTCTACCGGGGTGCTCAGGTCGAAGGCGATGGTGTCCGGCATGGCGAGGACGGCCACGGTGTGCACGGCAAAATCCTAGTGTCGGGCGGTATCGGCGGCACCGGGCGTCAGGTGCGGACGAACGACGGCCTGCCCGCCTCCCACCCCTGGCAAGATTCAGCCGAACCCTGGCAATCGTGCCACTGGAGTTGCCGGCGTCGGCGCGGCGAGCATGGACGGGGTGCGATTCCGCACCGGACCGTTCAGCTTGAGGAGCGTCGATGTACGCCCAGATCGTCCTGTTCGACGGCTTCGACCCGCTGGACGTCGTCGCGCCGTTCGAGGTGCTCGCGGCCGGCAGCGACGCGGTCGGCGGTGAGCTGATCGTGGGCCTCGTCTCCGCCGAGGGGCCTCGCGCGGTGGTGAGCGGCACCCGTGGTCTGGTGCTGAACGCGACCGCCCGCCTCGACCCGACCAGGCCCGGTTACGTCCTGGTTCCGGGGGTCAGCGGACCGACCGTCGGCGATCCCGACGAGGGGGTCGAGACGATCCCGGTGCTGCTCGCCCGTTTCGGCGCCACCGAGGCGGTTCCACTTCTCCGGCAGGCCCTGCTGAACCCGGACGTGACGGTGGCGACCGTGTGCGGTGGCTCCCTGGCCCTGGCCATGGCCGGACTTATCGACCAACGGTACGCCGTGACCCACGTCCAGGGTATGGACATGCTCGAGGCGACCGGGGTGTACGCCGTACCGGCCCGCGTCGTCGACGACGGCGACCTCGTCAGCGCCGGAGGAGTCACCTCCGGCCTGGACCTCGGGCTCCACATCCTCGAGCGCGAGTACGGGCCGAGGATCGCGCATGCCGTCGAAGCCGTCTTCGAGTACGAGCGGCGGGGCACCGTGTGGCGGAACAGCGGACGCCGACCGGTCGCGGTCTGAGCCGCCCGGTGACACACACCGACACCGACACCGACACCGCAGACAGCACGGCCGGAAGGACATGTCCGTGAACACCGTCGTCGGCACCTGGGATCTGAGACTGAAGACGCCGGTCGGCTCGCTCGCCGTCGTCTACACCTTCACCGAGACCGCCGGCGTCATCGCCGGAACCGCCGAAGGTAGCGGCGAGACGGTTCCGCTCACCGCCATCGCCTCGGCGGAGACCGCCGACGGGCTGCACGTCACCTGGCGACAGTCCGTGACCAGGCCGCTGCGCCTGCACCTGGACTTCGACGTCACCGTCGTCGGCGACACCCTGGCGGGGTGGTCCCGCGCCGGCAGGCTGCCGGCCAGCAGCGTCACCGGAACCCGAAGGAGCGGTTGACCGATACTGCGGGCGCCTACATCCCCGGCCACGGCACGCCGCCCGGTCGAGATCCTCCGGTGAACCGGGCCCGCGCCCGGCCGGGATCTCGGGGCCGCGCGGATCGCGCCACACCGGCACACTTGGACGAGGACCGACTTCGCTCGCCGGCCTCGCGGCCGTTATCGCCGTGGCGTCGACCGCACCAGGGGGGAATCGACGGTGAACGTGTCCCCGCGTCGTACCGCGACGGCGCTGCTTGCGGCCGCGCTCGTGGTCGCCGGCCAGTGGCTCGGCCCGCTGTCCGCGTCCGGCCAGCCGGCCGGCACGCCGGTTCCGGCCAACGGGCCAGTTCCGGGCAGCGGGCCAGTTCCGGTCAGCGGGCCGGTTCCGGTCATCTACGACAGCGACATGGACTTCGACGACGCGTCGACCCTCGCCCTGCTGTGCGAGGAACACAAGCTGGGGCGGATCGACCTGCGTGCGGTCACGGTGGCCAACAACGGGTTCGGCGAACCGCACCGCGCGTTGACGCATGCGCGCAGCGTACTGACCCAGTGCGGCCTGCCCCGGGTGCCGACAGCCGACGGTTCGACCGGCGCCGGGGTACACCCGGCACCGCCGGAGCTGGTCACCACGATCGAGACCGTCCTGACCGGTGCACTGGACGACGCCGACCAGCCGACGCCACCGTCGCGGTGGACCGCCGCGCAGCTCATCGCGTTGGCAGCCGGGACGGCACCGGGGAGGGTGGTCGTCCTCGCCACCGGACCGCTGACCAACGTCGCCGATGCCCTGGCCTCGGGTCGGGTGCGGGAGCGGATCGCCCGGATCCACGTGATGGGCGGTGCGCTCGCCGTCCCGGGCAACCTGTACGGCTCGGCCCTACCCGGATTCGACAACTCGCAAGAGTTCAACATGTGGATGGATCCGGCATCGGCGCAGCGGGTGCTGACGCGCGCCCGCCCGGGCAGCGTACGGCTGGTGCCGCTCGACGCCACCCGCTTCGTCCCGATCACACCGGACTTCGTGTCCCGGCTCGGAGCCGAGCAGAACGCGCCGGGTGCACGGATCGCGTACCGGATCGCCAGCCAGCCCGACCTGGCAGCCCTGATCGGCCTCGGAATCATGTACTGGTGGGACGCGCTCGCGGCGGTGTCGCTCGTACACGGCGGGATCGTCACCGGAAGCCGTACGGTGCCGGTCTCGATCGTCCAAACGGGAGAACAGTCCGGCCGTACGGTGACCACGCGGCCCGGTGTGCCGATTCGAGCCGCGATCGAGGCGGATCGCGCCGCGTTCGAGGAGATCTTCCTCGACTCGCTCAACGGGCGGCGTTGAGTCGTCGCCGGCGACGGTGCGCTCATGCGGCGTTGAGTCGTCGCCGGCGACGGTGCGCTCAGCTGGAGGTGGGCCGGAAGGCAGCACGGTCCAGTGCGGCACGGTCCAGCGCGGAACGGATCGCGGCAGCCGGATCGCCGAGATGGTAGACGCGTTCGCTGGGTTCGATGTTGTCGAGGAATTCCTGGTACCGCACGGCGTAGGCGAGCGGCGCGAGGGGCTCGGCGATCCGCAGCGCCTCGGCCGGACGTGACCGGGGCGCCGCGAGCTTCCAGGCCGTGATCCAGGCATCCGCCGCCGCACCGCCCCGGTCCGCCGGCAGGTACTCGATCGTCCGCAGCACGTCGAGCACCGGGTTGCCCAGGTGCGCGTCGGCGAGGTCGAGGATCACCGGCGGACCGTCGGCACGGCGCCAGTTGCCAGGGTGGAAGTCGCCGTGTACGACCGTGTCGGGCAGGCCGCAGTCGGCCAGCATCTCCCAGCGCGATCGCAACCTTCGGGTGGCCCGGCGTTCCTCGGGGCTCAGTTCGGCGCCGACCGGGCCGTCGAGCAGGTCGTCGACGGCGGCGGCCAGGACCTCCGGACGTCGGTCCGGGATGCCGGGTGGCGCCGTGTCCGTCCGAGCCTGCGCGGTGGCCAGGCGACGGACGGCGTTCGCCACGACCTCCGGGGACGCGTTCCAGCAGTCCGTACCCGGAATGTCGGCCAGCAGCAGGCGGCCGGGCGCGCTGGCCAGCACGGTCGGTACCAGGTCCGGGTCGACCTCGGCGAGCGCGGCGATCGCGAGCGGCTCGGCGGCGGCGAAGGGTGGGATGGCCTTGAGCCAGACCGGTCCGTCGGCGGTCGGCAACCGGAACAGCCCGGCCAGGTTCCAGGTCCTGCGCTGTTCGGGCCGTCCGGTGACGTCGACGTGCCGGGACGCCCACCGGAGGAGTTCCTCGATGCCCGACGCCCGCGCCCAGGGCAGCCGGAGCGGGTGGTCGTCCTCGGCGAAGTCGCAGGCGGTCCGATCTCCGGGTGGCCTGAGCGCCGCCACGTGGTACGTCACGTGGCCGTCGCGGGCGCCGTCGGAACCCTCGACGGTGAGCAGCCGCAGGACGACGACCGGCACAGCCAGCGCTTCCTCCAGATGCGCCACGACCGGTGCGACCTCGGCCCACCACGGGATGTCGACCGGGAACGGCCCGACCACACCGACGCAGACGCCGTCGTACGTCACCAGCGCGGTCACGGTTCGTCCCACCCCGCCAGTGTGCCGACCCGGCCTCGGAAATCCGACCGAATATCGGACCACCGCCCGCCGGTGGTCAGTTCGAGGCGACCGGCCGGTCCTCCGGCACCACCACGTACTGGCGGAGGAACAGGTCCTGGAAGGTGACCGGCCCGCGCGGTCCGGGCACGTGGTCCACGTTGATCCCGGTCTCGGGTACGCCGTGCAGCTTGAACCCGTCCAGCAGCCGCGTCGAGGCGTTCCAGAAGACGCCCGTGCCGATGGCGGAGGCGATGAACCGCCGTGCTGCGGCCTCGTCCTCGGTCACGACGGTGGCGGCCAGCCCGGAGGTCTCGGTGTTCGCGATCGTGACCGCCTCCGCGAGGTCGGCGACGACGGCTATCGTGACCGTCGCCTCCCGGCCGCTGTCCAGGGCCCACTCGTAGCCGACCGGATGGTCGTACGGCGCCAGCGACGCGCGTACGCCCAACTCGTCCAGCGCGCGCTGGAAGGCTGGTAGGGCCCCTTCGGCGATGCTTCCGTGCACGAGCACGAGGTTCACCCGGTTGCACACGCCCAGCCGGTCCAGGCCGGCGACCAGCAACTCGGTCGCCCGGGTCAGGTCGGCCGCGGCGTCGACGTACAGCACGCCTCCACCGTCCGCGTGCGCGAGCGTGCGTACGCCGTGCCGGGCGGCCTCGGCGCCGAGCGACCTGGTGGCGTCACCGCTGCCGCGCAGGATCACCAACGGGATCAGGTCCGGCTGACGTACCAGGGCGACGGCGCTGTGTCGGCTGGCGTCGGAGAGTAGTTGGACCGCGTCCGGATCGAGCCCGACGTCGGCGAGACCGGGGGCGATGACGTGCTGGTACAGGGCGCTGGCGGAGGTGAGCGCGGCCGAGCCGGTACGCAGGACGCCGGCGTTGCGCGACTTGACCAACTGGGACGCCACGTCGACCGTCACGTTCGGGCGGGCCTCGAAGTTGGCCCCGATGACGCCCACCGGGCGGCGACGCTCGGACAGCCGCAGTCCGCCGGGCAGCGACCGCAGGAACGTCTCGCTGGCCGGGAACGGCGCCTCGGCGAGCAGCCCGAGCTGGTCGGCCATGGCCTTCAGCCGGCCGGTGTCCAGCCGGAGCCGGTCCTGGAGCGCGGAACTCATCCCGCCGGCGCGGGCGGCCTCGACGTCCTGGGAGTTGGCGGTCAGGATCTGGGCCTCGGCGGCGACCAGACGGTCCGCCATCGCCTTCAGGGCCGAGTCGACCACGGTGTCCGGCGCGGCCATGAGCCCGACCGACGCGGCCCGGGCCCGACGACCGGCCTCGGCGACCAGCGCGGATACGCCGTCCGCACCCTCGCGGCCCTGGTCAGTTGCCTCGCTCGACACCACCGTCTGGTCTCCTTCGCATTTCCGTACCGCGTGCCACTCCGATCGCGTGCCACCGGCTCGCGTGCCGCCGGCACGGACCGAGTCTGACATCTTGTTCAACGAGGGAGCAATGATGCCGCTGCGCAGCCCTGCCGACGAGTCCGGAAGAGTCGCCAGTGTCGCATCTGGTGACGGCCGTCGGGGCCGACCGGGTCGGTGTCCCAGATTCTGGTGCCGGAGCCGGTTGATCCGTACCCCCGGGGGACCTATGACGGCGGGCGGTTGGTCCCGGGATCGGCTCACGGACCGGCGCCGTCCGGGTGTCCGGGCGAGCGGAACGGTGCCCGCCCGGGGGGTGGCGACCCCGCCGGGGCGTACGGATAAGGTTCCGTCCCATGTCGGAGAACGTGGTGCGGGTCGTGTTCGTCGACGCCGACACCGGGGCGCAGATCGGCCGGAGTGAACTGCCGGTCGCGCAGCTACCGGAGAGCTTCCAGACCCGAACCACGTTGGAACTGGCCGGCTCGGCGTGGTCGGTCGAGCGGGCCGAACCACCGACGGCGGCGGAGTTCGGCGCGACCGGAGCGCTGGCCCTGACGTTGCGCCGGGTCGAGTCGGTACCGCCAGCCGACGTCCTGTACTCCCTACCGACGATCTGTGCCGTCCTGCCCTCGGTGGCCGACATGCCCGGCAACGGCGACCGTGTCGAGTTGCACGAGGACGACTGGCGGCAGGTGGAGTTGGTCAGCGCCGACCTCACGGACCTCGTCCAGACCGAACTGCGCGGGGTACGCCAGAGCTACGAGCAGCACGCCCGCCGGGACGGCGACGGCCGGGTGTACGGGTTCCAGGGCATCCACGTGCGGACCCAGCCGGTCCGGCCGCTCTCGGCGTCGGTGTCCCGGCGCCGGCTGCTGGCCGCGCTGCCGCCGCTCGCCCGCGACCGTGGCGGGATCGGGTTCCGGGATCAGCGCGGAATCGTGCCCAGTTCGTTCGCGGTGTCCGTCGGTCGGATGCTGCTCTACGGTCTCGCCGACGGCGACGCGGTCGCGGTGCTCGCCCTGCACGTCGAATCCGGCCCGACGCCCGAACCGCAGCCGGGACTCGCCACCGGACTGGAGCGGGCCATGCGCTCGGCCAACCTCGTCCTGGTCGACTGGTGCCGCGCCACCCTGGTCCGACCGCACCTCCTGGGCGACTACCTCACCGCAACTGCTTAGAGCTGTTAGGAGGGGGCCCTTCTTCTACAGAAAGCGATAAGAAGGGGCCCTTCCTTACATCCGGGCGGCGTGGGTGGGTGGACGAGGTGCCTAGACTCGGTAGCGTGCCTTCCGGCCCGGACGACCCGAACGACCCGAACGACCTGGACGGGCTCGCCCGAGCCGCCGCCGACGGCGACCGGGAAGCCCTGGACCGCCTGCTCGTCGCGGTCCGCCCCGACG
Source organism: Plantactinospora alkalitolerans (assembly GCF_015690345.1). Classification (GTDB taxonomy): domain Bacteria; phylum Actinomycetota; class Actinomycetes; order Mycobacteriales; family Micromonosporaceae; genus Plantactinospora; species Plantactinospora alkalitolerans. Next base: position 25,433 of record NZ_JADPUN010000107.1, read on the forward strand.
TGCTGCGGATGTCGGCGCGGTTCCTGCCGAACCGGGAGGACGCCGAGGAGGCCTGTCAGGACACCCTCCTGGCGGTATCCCGGGGGATCACCCGGTTCGACGGCCGTTCGGCGTTCCGCACCTGGCTGCATCGGATCGCCGCCAACCGGTCGCGGTCGACCTATCAGGCGTTGCGTCGCCGGTTCGAGGCCGAGGCAGGGGGCGGACCGATGCCGGACGTGCCCGACCAGCGGCGTACCAGCGTGGTCGCGGGGACCCGGCTGGACCTGCTCGACGCGCTGGAGGCGATCGGCCCCGAACTTGCCGAACCGGTGACGTTGCGCGACATCCTCGGCCTGCCGTACCGGGAGATAGCGCTCCTGCTGGAACTGCCCGAGGGCACCGTGAAGTCGCGGATCCATCAGGCGCGACGCCGGTTGCGCGACCGACTCACCGACAGCCTGGCCTGATCCCGTGCGACGCCGAGCGCTCGGCGTCGCACGGGATCAGGCCAGGCTGTCGGTGAGTCGGTCGCGCAACCGGCGTC
>NZ_JADPUN010000091.1 GCF_015690345.1 Plantactinospora alkalitolerans
GTCGCCGTGCAGCCCCGGGCCGGAGCGCCGGTCGGCGGCGGCGTGGTCGGGCCACCGGTCGGCGGAGGCCAGCCGACGAGCCCGCCGCTGTACGTACCGGCCTGGACGGTCATGACCCGGGTCGCGCCGGAGATGCTGCCGCTGGTCGACATGCCACCGAGGATCGTGCCGCTGATGCTGCCGCCCCGGTAGACCTCGTAGGTCTGCCCGTTGGTCACCCGGTTCGAGGAGAAGACCATCTCCCGGAACGTCTTCGGCGCCCGGTAGGAGACGAGTACCTGGCCGTTGGAGACGAGATGGACTATCGAGTTCGCGGTCTGGTTGGCGCTGAACCTGGGGGCGGCCCAGCCCTGTCGGTTGGTCGGCGGCACGGACATCACCGCCATCGACGTCGAGCCGGCGGCGAAGACGGTGCCGCCGTTGAAGTAGACCGGGCCGTTGGAGTCGAGGGCGCCCTCACCGGGACTGCCGCTGATCGGGCCGTTGACCACGCTGATGCCACCGGAGAACGTGACCGAGCCGTTGGAGTCGAAGCCGTCGATGCTGGAGTTGACCAGGACGGTGCCGCCGCTGACCACGATCGAGGCGTTCGGAGCCACCGCGAACTCGTCGATCCCCTCCTGTACGGCGTTGATCGCATCGTCGCTGGCCGTGACGTCGACGGTGCCGCCGCTGATCGTCACCCGCAGGGCCTCCAGGGCCTCGCGGGAGTTGGTGACGGTGACCGTGCCGGCCGAGATGTCCAGCGTGTTCTCGCCGTGGATGGCGTCGTCGCCCGCGCTGACCCGGACCGTGCCGTTCGTGATCGACACCGCGCCCTTGGGAGCCTCGGTGTCGTCGGACTTGAGGCCGTCACCGCCGGCGGTCACGGTGATGTTGCCACCGTTGACCCGTAGCGCGTCCTTGCCCCGGATCCCGTCGTCGACCGCGTCCACCACGATCGTGCCCGACTCGATGACCAGGTCGTCCTTGCTGGCGATGCCGTCGTTGGCGTTACCGCGTACGGCCAGCGATCCGTTTCCGGTGATGGTCAGGTCGACCTTGCTGAACAGGGCGGCGTTCGGTTCGTCGGTATCGGGGTCGGGGTAGACGTACCGGGTGGCGTCCGACAGCCGGTTGCTGGTGCCGTCGGCCAGTTCGACGACGACCGCTTCCGCGTCGGCGACCTGGAGCGGGGAGTTTGTGGAGTTGGTGAGGGAGGCGTTGTCGAGGATCAGCCGTACGACGCCGGGGTCCGGGGTGTCGACCTTCAGGTAGCCGTCGTTGAGGGTGCCGGTGATCTCGTACTCGCCGGGCGCGGTGATCGTGATGGCGCCGCCGACGATGGTGACGTCGCTGCTGGAGCTGGTGGCGCTGGCGCCGGTCAGGGTGATCGGGACGATCGCGGCCACATTCTGGGCTACGGGGGCCCTGCGGTGCGGCAGTTCGGTGCTGTGGGCGTCGGCCGGGCTACCGGTTGTGAGCAGGATCGCCGCGAGCGCGACAGGGATCGCGCCGCTCAGCGTGGTCTGTTTCATGGTCGTCCTGTCCTGGGCGGGGGCGGTGGGCACAGTGTCGATACATCGAGTCCTATCAATGTATCGAGTGCTGTCAATGTATAGCACCCCTGGCGCGGCCGGCACAGCTCGGACGGGCGGATGGTCGACGAGGCTCGCCGGGCCCGGAGCCGGAAAGATGATCTTCGCGTTCTTGCACTCTCCGGCGCCGGGTGCTACACCGTAGTTAGCACTCGGCACTCGCGAGTGCCAGCCGAATGGGATGAGCCCTCTGGTGGGGCGTACGCGTACGTCATCGCAGGTCGGTCCGACCAGCGCCGGACTCCGGCGCGACGAGTAGAGGACGACGCAGATGGCCAAATTGATCGCATTCGGGGAAGAGGCCCGTCGCGGGCTCGAACGCGGCATGAACGTGCTCGCCGACACGGTGAAGGTGACGCTCGGCCCGAAAGGCCGCAACGTCGTACTGGACAGCAAGTGGGGCGCGCCCACGATCACCAACGACGGTGTCAGCATCGCCAAGGAGATCGAACTCGACGACCCGTACGAGAAGCTCGGCGCCGAACTGGTCAAGGAAGTCGCCAAGAAGACCGACGACGTGGCCGGCGACGGCACCACCACGGCCACCGTCCTGGCCCAGGCCCTGGTACGCGAGGGGCTGCGCAACGTCGCCGCCGGCGCGAACCCGATCGCGCTCAAGCGCGGGATCGAGCAGGCCGTGGCCGCGGTGACCGAGGCGCTGCGCAGCCAGGCCCAGGAGGTCGAGACCAGGGAGCAGATCGCGGCCACGGCGTCCATCTCCGCAGCCGACACCGGCGTCGGTGAACTCATCGCGGAGGCGATGGACAAGGTCGGCAAGGAAGGCGTCGTCACCGTCGAGGAGAGCAACACCTTCGGTCTGGAGCTTGAACTCACCGAGGGGATGCGGTTCGACAAGGGCTACATCTCGCCCTACTTCGCCACCGACACGGAACGGCTGGAAGCGGTTCTCGACGACCCGTACATCCTGCTCGTCGAGAACCGGATCTCGAACCTGACCGACCTGCTCCCGATTCTGGAGAAGGTCATCCAGGCCGGCAAGCCGCTGGTGATCATCGCCGAGGACATCGAGGCCGAGGCCCTCGCCACCCTGATCGTCAACAAGGTCCGTGGCACCTTCACGTCGCTGGCGGTCAAGGCACCCGGTTTCGGTGACCGCCGCACCGCCATGCTGGCCGACCTCGCCGTCCTGACCGACGCCCAGGTGGTCAGCGCCGCGGTGGGCCTCACGCTGGAGAACGTCACCCTCGAGATGCTCGGCCGGGCCCGCCGGGTGGTCGCCACCAAGGACGAGACGACAATCGTCGACGGTGCCGGCGGCGCGGACCAGGTCGCCGGCCGGGTCGCCCAACTCCGTACCGAGATCGACAAGAGCGACTCCGACTACGACCGGGAGAAGCTCCAGGAGCGGCTGGCCAAGCTGGCCGGCGGCATCGCGGTGATCAAGGTCGGTGCGGCGACCGAGGTGGAACTCAAGGAGCGCAAGCACCGGATCGAGGACGCCGTCCGCAACGCCCGGGCCGCCATCGAGGAGGGCCTCCTGCCCGGCGGTGGCGTGGCCCTGGCCAACGCCGCCGTCACGGCCTTCGACAAGCTCGACCTCGCCGGTGACGAGGCGACCGGAGCGAACATCGTGCGACTGGCGCTGACCGCGCCGCTCAAGCAGATCGCCAACAACGCCGGTCTCGAGGGCGCCGTGGTGGCGGAGAAGGTCAGCGCACTTGCCCCCGGCCACGGCCTCGATGCCGCCACGGGCGAGTACGTCGACATGATCAAGGCCGGCATCGTCGAACCGGCCAAGGTGACCCGCTCGGCGTTGCAGAACGCCGCCTCGATCGCCGCGCTGTTCCTGACCACCGAGGTGCTCATCGCCGACAAGCCGTAACCGTCCCGCACCGGCATCACCGGACGACGACCTCCGGGTCCGGGGCCGGGACGCAGACGGGGGCCGGCCGGTACGGCTGCGTGCCGCACCGGCCGACCCCGACGGCCCTCAGGGTCAGCAGCACGCTGTCGCCAGCACCCCGTAGTAGGCGGGCTTCCGGTTGCCCGAGGCGTCGAACAGCACCGGGGTGTCGTTGCTGCGCCAGGAGTCGGTGTCGCGTACGCCCCAGATCGTGATGCCGGTGCAACCCGCCACCACGAGGCAGGCGGCGACGACCCGGCGGTACCTGTCGGCCTGCGTGGCGCCGGAACCCCCGATGTCCAGCTCGCTGATCTGCACCTGCACGCCCAGCCCCGCGAACTGTGCGATGGTGCGCTGATAGCTGGTCGGTACCGGGTTGCTGGTCGTGAAGTGGCTGGCCAGTCCGACGCAGTCGATCGGTACGCCACGGGCCCTGAAGTCCCGGACCATCGCGTACACGGCCTGGGTCTTGGGTTGGGTGAAGTCGTCGATGTTGAAGTCGTTGTAGCAGAGCGTGGCTCCGGGATCGGCGGCCCGCGCGGTACGGAACGCCTCCTCGATGTAGCTGGGCCCGAGGTACGCCTCGAAGCGCGACCACCGGCGGGCCCCGGTCTCGGTGAACGCCTCGGTGACCACGCCCCAGGAGGGGATCTGCCCCCGATAGTGCGTCAGTACGGCGGTGATGTGCCGGTTCATCGCCGGGCGCAGGCTGGTCGCGCTGGTGAGGTTGCCGAACCAGGCGGAGTGGATGTTGTTCGGCGCCACCAGGCTGCGTCCGCGTACCTGCATCCCGTTGGCGTGGGCGTGCGCCACGATCTGGTCGGCCCGGGTGAAGACGAACTGTCCCTGGGCCGGTTCGACGGAGTCCCACTCCAGTTCGTTCTCCGGGGTGACGGAGCTGAACTCGCGGTCGACGATTCCGGCGTACACCGGATCGCCGAGCTTGCTCGCGTTGACGGCCACCCCGATGTGCCGGCCCCGGGCCTCGAATCCTTCCCGGAGGCTGCTCGCCGCGTCTGCGACGCCGGGCAGCGCCACGGTGCCGAGCGTCGCCAGTGCGACGGTGCCGACCACGGCCGTCGCGACGGTGAGGCGGCCACGGAGGAAGCCGCGGCCACGGAGGAGGCTTCGCCCCCGGAGGGTGCTGCGGCCCCGGCGGAGGCTGCGGCGGCGGTCTGCGCCGGCCCGATGTCCGGGGCCGGGCCGGAGGTCGCCAGTCATGGTCGTTCCCCTTTCCTCGGGCGGGCACGGCCGGTGGGATGCCGGGCGGCGCGCGTCGGTGTCGCTCCGTCGCCATCGCGGCGGGCGGCTACAGCCGGGCGGCTACAGCCGGGCGGTGAAGCTGGTCAGGCGGCCACCGACCACCCGTACGCCCCGACCGACGGCGTCGGGGTGGGTGCCGTCGGCGACGTCCAGGGTGTACGAGCCGGCGCCCAACTGTGGAAACTGGGCGGTGCCGTTCTCGGTGCACACGCTCTGGTACACGTAGCGGGTGCTGGCGGTGGCGCAGAACGAGGTGATCGCCGCCCTGGTCCGGGCGTCGATCGCGGTCACCGTCAACGATCCGGGCACGGTCAGCACGTCGTCGACGACCGTCCTGGCGTTGGCGGCCACCACGACCGGATCCGCCGTCTCCGGTGACTGCTTGCCGGTCGCCCACTGCACCTGGGTGCCGGTCTCGTACCGCACCGAGTACGTGCCGGGCCAGACCGTCTTGAACCAGGTGCCGTCGTCGGCGGTGGTCGCCTGGAAATGCCGACCCCGTGCGGTGTCGTAGACGACCACGGCGCTGTGGACCGGAGGCTGGCCCGTGGCGTCGGTGAGCCGCCCGCTGACCAGCCCGGTCGGCAGTTGCTGTTCGTGCAGGACGACCTCCTGACCGACGGTCACCCGCACCGGACGGGTCGCGCTCTCCGACTCGGCCCCGCCGAGCCACTGGTCGAGCCCGGTGCCGGCCGGTACGACGAACCTGAGCGTGTAGGAGCCCGGGTACGGCCGCAGCCGGAAGACGCCGTCGGCGGTGGTCCAGTTGGAGACCGATTCGGCGGTGCTGGTCTGGGAGGTGGCGTAGACGACGACGTTGGCCACCGGTACGCCGTCCCGGGTGAACCGGCCGGTGACGACGCCGGACGGAAGCAGGCGTTCGTCTACTGTGGTGTGCTGCTCGGCGGTGATCGTGACCGGGTCGGCCTCGGTGTAGCTGCGGCGCCGGTGCGCCCACTGGTTCGTGGCGCCGCGCTCGGCGGCGGCCACGGCGATCCGGAACTGGCCGGCCGGAGGATATTTGACCAGGTAGTTGCCGTCGGCGTCGGCGAGCACGGTGGTGAGCGGGCCGCCACCGGTGATCCGGTACAGCTCGATCCGGGCACCCGGGGCGGGCTCGCCGGAGTCTGTGCTGACGTGTCCGCCGAGCGTGCCGTGCGGCATCACCGACTCCCGGATCGTGGTGTCGGCGCCGGCCACCACGTCAATCGGCGTCGCCGCGTTCAGCTCGGGTACGGCCGGATGGAACTGGACCAGGCCGCCGGGCAGTCTGAGCCTCAGCAGGTACGTCCGGGGCGGCACCTCGGGGATCCGGAAGGCGCCGGCCGCGTCGGTGCGGGTCTGCCGGACCGCCACACCGTACGGCAGCACCACCAGTTCGACGATCGTGTCGGCGACGGGGGTGGCCCCGTCGGCGAGCGTTCCGGACACGCTGCCGGTGAGAACGGGATCGGCCCCGGCGGCGGTGGCCGGGGTGAGGGCCAGGACGAGGCCGATGGTGAGGGTGCGGGCGAGGCGACGAGTCTGGATCCGCATGAGGAGCCTCCCGGCAGGCGCGGTGACCCACTCAGCGTAGATTGGTATCGATCGATGTGGTGGTCGTCGGCTGTCCGACGCATGGCCGAATCCCCGATTGGGGGAGCGCCGGGTCGAATGCCGGAAGACGCGGGATGAGGGAAGCCCGATCGCCATCGACTGAGCGACCTCCCCTACCGGTCATCGCACGAAGGAGCCGCTCACCGCACAAAACGGCCGCGCCGACGCCATCGGCGCAGCCGTTTCATCGCCACCGAAACATCGCCGAAACCCCGACCGCGACCGTGGTCAGCAGTTGCCGGGCCGACCGATGGTCCGGGCCGAAAGGGGATTCACGATGAACCGAACATCACGCTGGTTCGCTCTGGCCGGCGCCGCCGCGATGGTGCTGGCGGCCCAGGTCGGGATCCAGCTCGCTGGCGCCGCCCCGGCCGCCGCCGTGAGCGGCATCGAGAAGGTGACCTCGCCGCTGTCGCCGATCGACTCGCAGCCGACGCACACCGCGCGGGCCGAATGCCCGGTGGGCAAATGGGTCACCGGTGGCGGTGGATGGGCCTTCTCGGTGGCCGCCGCGGACAGCGCCAAGGTGACGCTGGTCCAGTTGCGGCCGGACCACCGGACCGACGGGACCAGGGACAGCTTCGTGGTCACGGGCTCGGAGACCACGGCGTCGATGACGGGTGACTGGTGGGTGCAGGCGTACGCCATCTGCGCCAGCCCGTCCGGCCTCTCCGGGTACGGCCTGGTGGCGACCCACAACTCGCCGACCTCGTCACCCGTGAAGGTGGAGGCGCGGGCCGCCTGCGCCACCGGTAAGCGCGCCCTCGGTGGCGGTGCCCGGATCGTCAGCCCGGGCCGGGACGTGGCACTCCAGGTGGCACGGGCCTCGGCCACCGGTGACATCTTCCGGGCCACGGCCCACGAGGACGCGAACGGCTACTCCGGTAACTGGACCCTCGACGCGTACGCGGTCTGCGTGAACCAGCCCGCCGGCTACCAGGTGGTCACCACCGCGTCGACGCAGAGCGACTCGGAGGCGGAGAAGATCGCGTTCGCGCGGTGCCCGGCGGGCAAGCGCGTGCACGGAGCGGGTGCGGCGATCACCGACACCGCCCCCGGCGGCGTTTCGCTGCAGGTGGTGTACCCGTCCAACGCCCTCGACGAGGTCGAGGCGTTCGCGGTGGAGAACACGCCGGTCAGCCAGGACTGGGACTTCATCGTCGCCCAGGCGATCTGTGCCTCCTGACCGGTCCTGATGGCGCCGAATCACCGATGGCCGGCCGGCACCCCCGGGTGCCGACCGGCCATCGGTCGTTTCCGCCCCAAACCGGACGGCCGTGGAAGCCGAACCGGCCGGCCGTGGAAACTAGGGGCGGTGCCCGCTCTGGACGACGGGCTGCCGCTGGTCGCGCAGGTGCCGGCGGACCCGGTCGGCGTCCGGGTGGTCCATCTCGTCCAGCAGCGTGAGGGCACGCTTCCAGGTGTCGCTCGCGGCCCGGACCTCGCCCCGGGCCTGGAAGGCCCCGCCGAGACAGGTCAGGGTCTCGGCCTCGCCGGCCCGGTCACCGATGTCGCCGAAGAGGTCGAGCGCGCGCCGGCAGGCGGCGACCGCGTCCCGGTACGCGCCGGCGGCGTACTCCAGGTAGCCGAGGCTCTGCCAGTTCGTGGCCATCCCGTGCCGGTTGCCGATCTCCTCGTTGAGCCGCAGGGCCTGCCGGCACAGGGCGCGGGCCCGGTCGTGGTCGCCGAGGCGGGTCAGCATGCAGGCGATGTTGTTCAGTGCGCGGGCCTGTCCCGTGAGATGCCCGGCGTCCCGGTACAGGTCGAGTGAGCGTTGATCATGGTGCAGCGCCTCCGTGTCCCGGCCCTGCTGCTCCAGGATCCGCGCGATGTTCACCTGCGTCTGCGCCTGGTTGGCGCGGTCCCCGACCGAGACGAACAGCTCCAGCGCGCGGGCGAGCTGGGCGCGGGCCTGGTCGAGTTCGCCGATCTGGGTGTGGGCACGGCCAAGATTCCGGTGTACGTGGGCCTGCGCCGCCTCGTCGCCGATCCGGCCCGCCGCCTCCAGCGCGGTACGTTGCACGGCCACCTGGTCGTGCCAGTACCCGCGCAGGTTGAAGAAGCTGGTCACACTCCAGGCCAGCTCCCAGGTGTGCCGGTCGAACCCGGCGCGGCTGGCCCAGTCGACCAGCGCGTGCAGGATCTGGTGCTCGGCGCGCAGCCACGTCATGGCCTCGGCCCGGTCGGCGAGCGGCTCGGGCCCGACACCGGGTACGGGCTCGGTCAGCACGATCGGGTCCCGGTGTGGGTACAGCAGCCGGTCGGCGGCGTACCCGGTGTGCAGGTAATGGTCGAGCAGCCGGTACGCCGCCGCCCGCCGGTCCGGGGCAGTCTCTTCGAGGTCGGCCCGTTCCGTGGCGTACGCCCGCAGCAGATCGTGCATGACGTAGCGTCCCGGCGACCGCTCGGTGAGCAGGTGCGCCCGCGCGAGTTCGGTCGACAGCCGTCGCGCCGCCGCCGGGGGCAGGCCCGCCATGCTGGCCATCGCGGGTGCGCCCACCTCGGGTCCGGGATGCAGCCCGATCAGCCGGAACAGTCGCGCGGCGGCCGGGCCGAGCGCCCGGTACGACCAGGAGAGGACCGCCCGGACGTCGGCCGCCGGCTCGCCACCGTCGAACGGGTCGAGGCTGTCCCCGGCCGTCCGCAGCTCGGCGACCAGGTCCGCGAGGGGGAAGCCACGGTGGGCGGCGGCGCGGGCGGCCACCACCGCCAGCGCCAGCGGCAGCCGCGCGCACCGGGCCACCATCTCGTCGACGGCGGCGGTCTCGCCCGCCACCCGGTCGGCGCCCAGCCGCCGGGCCAGGAAACGGCGGGCCTCGGACACCGTGAAGAGGCCGAGCGTCACCGCCCGGGCCCCGTCGATCGCGACCAGGCCGCCGAGCTGGTTCCGGCTGGTCACCACGACCGTGCAGGTGGATGCGCCGGGCAGCAGGGGACGGACCTGCGCGGCGTCGCGGGCGTTGTCGAGTACGACCAGGACCCGTCGGCCGGCGAGCAGGCTGCGGTAGAGCGCGGTCTGTGCGGCGAGCCCGACCGGTACGCGCTGTGCCGGCACCCCGAACGCGTCCAGGAATCCGCGTACGGCCTCGGCCGGGCTGACCACCACTCCGTCCGGGTCGAAGCCGCGAAGGTTGACGTAGAGCTGCCCGTCGGGGAACCGCTCGGCACTCCGGTGTGCCCAGTACAGGGCGAGCGCGCTCTTGCCCACCCCGGCGGAGCCGGACACCACAGTCGTACCGGCGGAATCCGGGACGGGATCGGCCAGTGCGTCCAGTTCGGCCAGCTCGTACTCCCGACCGGTGAACGCGGACGGCGGCGCCGGCAGTTGGCGCGGCGCCGCCGGCGGCGTGGTCGTGACCGTGGTGGTGGGTTCGGCCGCGACCTGTCCCGGGCCCGGTGCCGGCCTGACCTCCAGCGCCGGGTCGTTGGTGAGAATCTGCTGGTGCAGCCGTTGCAGCGCCGCCGCCGGGTCCATGCCCAGCTCCTCGGCCAGCCGGGACCGGACATCCTGGTAGTGCCGCAGTGCGTCGGCCTGCCGTCCGCAGCGGTACAGCGCCGTCATCAGCTGCCCGGCGATCCGCTCGTCGAACGGATGCTCGGCCGCCCGCGCGGCCAGCTCCCCGAGGAGCCCGGCGTGCCGGCCGTCGGCGAGGGCGAGGTCCACCAGGTCGAGTACGGCGGCCAACCGCTCGGCCGCGAGCGCGGCACGGATCCCGGTGAGCCAGGGCGTGTCGAGCGTTCCGAAGGGCTCGTCCCGCCACAGGGACAGGGCCCGCTCCAGCAACGCGGCCGGGCTCTCGCCGCCGCCCGGGTACGCCTCGCCGCCTGTACCGCCGCCCGGGTACGCCTCGCCGCCTGTACCGCCGCCCGGGTACGCCTCGCCGCCGCCCCGGGTTGCCGACCGGGCTCGGGCGAGCAGCCGGTGGAACCGGTGCAGGTCGACCGCGTCCGGGTCCACGGTCAACAGGTAGCCGTCGGACCGGCGGAGGATCGTCACGTCGCCGTCGGGTCCGAACAGCCCACGCAGCCGGGACACGTACCCGGACAGGGCGTTGCGGGCGCGCTGCGGGCGCCGGTCGCCCCACACCCGGTCCAGCAGCCGGTCGGCTGGCACGACCCGGTTGGCGTCGACCAGCAGCGCCACCAGCACGCACCGCTGCCGCGCGTGGCCGAGATCGACCGAGCGGCCGTCGACCCGCGCCCGTACGTCGCCGAGCAGCAGTAACTCCACCGCCATCGCCGGCCGCACCCCCTGACCCGGGTCACCCGCGGTGACGCCGTGCTAGCAGGATGCCGCAACGCGGCGCCGCCGAGCAGCCAGTTTCACGACTGCTGAACGCGGAAGCGGGCGACGTTCAGTCAGCCGGCTCCGGCCCCCGGCACACCGCACCGGTGGTGCTAACCGTGATTCGTGGCCGCCGGAGCGCGGTGCCAGACCTCGTGCAGGCCGGCGCCGCCGGCCGGGGTGTAGGAGACTCTGAGCACCCGATCGGCGTGCAGATAGCTGGAAAGCTCGGCGGCGACGCCACTCAGATCCGCTGTCGGGGTGACGGCGACCGCCACCTCGCCGGCTTCGACGGACTCGCCGAGCGGGGCCGCGAGTGGGCCGAGTCCCCCGGTGTGCGGCGGGACCCCGACGCCCACGATGCTGTGCCGGGGCAGGCGTTCACGCAGCCCGACCACCAGGACGTTGGCGCTCGGCCGGAGCCGCGCCGGATCGTCGGCCCCGTAGACGACGACGAGTTCGTCGTTCGCCGCCAGTTCGGCGAGCCGGGCCACCACCGCCGCCGCGCCCAGGTGGGTCTCCGCCTCCCTGACGACCGCGACCGTCATCGCCGTCGGACCCGGCTCCGGCTCGAACCGTACGGCCAGGCCCAGCCCGATACGCAGGCCGTGCGTTCGTACGTAGAGCGCCCCGAGCAGCAGCATCGCGGCGAGCAGGATCCATGCCGTGGCGTGGGACCGGCTCATCCACTCCGTACCGGCGATCAGCAGCGGGGGTACCAGCGCCCCGAGCGCCGCCGCCGCGCCCGTCGCCCCCATCACCGCGCCGACGCTGTCCGGCCGGGCCGCCTTGCCGATCAACGCGAGCAGTGCCCCGCCGGCCACACCGTCGCAGACGGCTATCGCCCCGATCACCACCACCGTCAGCCGTTGCGGGTCCGTCGCCGCGACGAGACACAGGCCGGCGGCGACGGTGTAGCAGAGCGTCAGCAGTTGCGGGGTGGGTCGCCGGTCGGTCCACCATCCGCCCAGCAGCCGGGCCGCCGCCCCCAGCCCCACCATTGCGCCGGTGACCGTAAGGGCGTGGAACCACTCCATCCGGAACGCCGTGGCCAGGTACACCGGCAGGTACACGGCGATCGCCACGATGCCGCCGAGCGCGAGCGCGTACAGCACCGACAGCGAGGTGGCCGCGGTCAGCCGGATCATCTCGACGCATGCTCTCATCGGCGGGCGGACCCGGCGCACGGCGACCGGATCCCGGAGCACCAACGCGGCCAGCCCGGCGAAGGCCACCAGTGACACGCCGAGCAGCAGAGCGCCGCGCCGCCCGTCGGCACCGAGGCCCCGGGAGGCGGCCGAGGTCACCACGGCGACCACCGTGCCGAGACTGAACACTCCCAGGGCCAGACCGCGCCGGCCGTACGGAACCGTTCTCGACAGGAGCGCTCCACCCACGACCAATGCGGCGCCGGCGAGCCCGGCCGCGCTGCCGAAGGCGACGACGGCCGGTAGCGACTCGGCGAGCCCGAGCCCGAAGACCGCCGCCGCGCCGGCCAGGCTGACCACGGGGAACGTCACCCGCGCGCCGTACCGGTCGGTGAGCACCCCCACCGGCAGGCGTGCCAGCGCCGCCACCAGCAGCGGCAGCGTCATCAGGAGGACGTAGTCCCGTAGCCCGACATCGAACCGTTCGTGGAGGTGGGGGCCGAGCAGGATCCAGGCCCTCAGGTTCAACCCCAACCCCACGGTCGTCAGGGCCAGTGTTCCCACGGCGTGGGGCGACCACGGAGACCGCGAACCTGGCAGGCGCGATTCCTGGGCGACGGTCACCATCACCTAACCGATCGGCGTCGTGATCAACTATCGGCAGCCAGGCTGCCGCCGGAGTCACCCATCGTGCACTCCGGGTTATGGATTTCGCTACCCCCGAACGGCCGCCAGGCCCCCGGTCGACCCGCCGCGCCGGAGGCCGGGTCGGGCGGGGGAAGGCCGAGCACGGCGGCGGCCACGTCGAGCAGCGTCGCGCGCAGTTCCTCCTGCGGCACGCTGGGCAGCATGATCGCGGAGGCGAGCGCGGAGCGGAGTACCTCGCTGGCGGCGTACGCCCGGACCAGGTCGGCCTGACCCGGGTCGGGCCCGGCCAGCCAGGTGTTCATCCGGCTGGCGAGTTCCTTCGCCTCCACCAGGACGGGGCCGACGGCGGTGAGCAGGGCCGGTACGTCCCGCGCGAAGAGGGCGCAGGCCTCGCGGTGCCGCAGCATCGTGTTCAGGCACTCGCCCAACGCGTCGCGCACGTGGTCGGGCGTGTGAGGCACCGACTCCAGGCGCTCCACCATCATCCGCCAGTCCCGCAGCAGCGGCTCGACGATGGCCACCAGCAGCGCCTGCTTCGAGGGGTGGTGGTAGTACAGCGAGGCCTTGGTGATGCCCACCCGGTCGGCGATCTCGCGCAGGCTCGTCTGCTCGTAGCCGTGCGCGGTGAACAGTTCCAGCGCCACGGCCCTGATCCGTCCCTTGGTGTCCTCGACCATGGCTCGATCCGCCCTCCCTCGCGGCCGGTGATCTTAACGTGAAACGAACGCTTCCTCAGCGTCCTCACAGTGCGGCTTCCGCAGGATGTCCACAGGGGAGGTGACGTGCCCGAAATCCGGGGGCCGTATTCTCGGACCCATCTACCTGCCGGCAGGTAGGTACCTACCTGCCGGATGGTAAGGAGCATCGACAGAGGGGGAGTCAATGTTCGAACGGTTGGGGCGCTTCGTCGTCCACAATCCGTGGAAGGTCATCATCGGTTGGGTGGTGGCCGCGGCCGCGATCGTCGTCTTCGCGCCGAGTTTGTCCGACGTCACCAACACCGACCAGGCCAACTTCCTGCCGGGCAGCTACGAATCGGTCAAGGCGCAGCAGTTGGCCGAGGCATCCTTCGCCCAGGCCAACGACTCGAGCGCCACGATCGTGGTCCGGCGTACCGACGGCCAACCACTTACCGACTCCGACCAGACGGCGGTCGGTGCACTCGCACAGAAGATCCAGTCGGCGAACGTCGAGCGGGTCACCGGGGTGGTGACCGGCCCGCAGGCGCTGTCGCCCAACAAACAGGTGCAGCTGATCAGCGCCGGGCTCAAGGGCCTGCCGGACGATCCGCTGGTGCTCGACGCGGTCCAGCAGATCCGTGACGTCGCCAAACCCGCGGTCGCGGGTACGCCGCTGACCCTCTCGGTGACCGGCGACGTCGCCATGCAACTGGACAACCAGGACGCGTTCGAGACCGCCTTCCTGATCGTCGGCATCGCGACCGTGGTCCTGATCATCGTGCTGCTGCTGCTCATCTACCGCAGTCCGATCGCCGCGCTGCTGCCGATCGTGACCGTCAGTGTGGTCAGCGCCATCTCGCCGGGGCTGATCGCCCTGGTCGCCGAGGCCACCGACCTGCAGGTCGACCAGTCACTGCAGATCATCCTGACCATCGTCCTGTACGGCATCGGCACCGACTACATCCTGTTCCTGCTGTTCCGCTACCGCGAGCGGCTGCGCGAGGGCGACGACCGCAAGGCCGGCCTGGTCGCCGCCGTGGCGCGGGTCGGCGAGGTCATCGCCTCGGCGGCGGCTGCCATCGTCATCGCGTTCATGGCCCTGCTGCTGGCGGTCTTCGGCGCCTTCAAGAGCCTCGGGCCGGCGCTCGCCATCGCGGTGGTCGTGATGGCGTTCGCGGCGGTCACCCTGGTGCCGGCGGTGGTCTCGCTGCTCGGCCCGAAGGTCTTCTGGCCGTCCAAGTCCTGGCAGAGCACCCCGAAGGGCAGCGTGTTCCGGGGCATCGGCCGGTTCGTCGGGCGACGTCCCGCCATCGTGGCGATCGCCTCCGGTGGGGTGATGGTGGCCCTCGCCCTGGGCACGCTCGGGATGAAGTCCGACTACGACCAGACCGCCCAGTTGCCGGAGGACACCGAATCGTCGCAGGGCTTCCGGGACCTGCAGTCCGGGTTCCCGGCCGGAGCGCTCAACCCGACCACCGTCTACGTGCGCGGCGACGGCGGGCAGCGGCTCGACGCGGCGGCGGTGGAGCGGTTTGCCCAGCGACTTCGGCAGGTGCCGGGTGTCGGCGGGATCATGCCGGCCGGTGAGTCCGGGGAGTCGGCCGCGTTGAGTCAGGACGGCACCGCCGCCCAGATCAACCTGCTGCTGGCGGACAGCCCGTACTCGAACGAGGCGCTGGACCTCGCCGGCGACAAACTACGCGACGTGGCCCATGCCGAGGCTCCGCCGGGCACCACGGCACTGGTCGGCGGCGCCACCTCGCTCTTCGCCGACGTCCGGGACGCCAACGACCGGGACCTGCGGGTCATCTTCCCGGTGGCGGCGGCGCTGATCGCGCTGATCCTCGGGCTGATGCTGCGCAGCATCGTCGCACCGGTCTACCTCATGGTCGCGGTGGTGCTGGGCTTCTTCAGCACGCTGGGCGCGACGGTGCTGATGTTCCAGGGCCTCGGCGACCGGCCGGGGCTGTCGTTCATGTTGCCGACGATCCTCTACCTGTTCGTCGTGGCGATCGGTACCGACTACAACATCCTCATGATCGCCCGACTGCGGGAGGAGGCGCGGCTCGGCAACGAACCGCGTACCGCCGCCGCACTGGCCGTCGAACACGGCGGTCCGTCGGTCGGTGCGGCCGGTCTGATCCTGGCCGGCACGTTCGCCTCGATGATGCTGGGCGGCGTCGCGTTCCTGTCCGAGATGGGCTTCGCCGTCGCCATCGGCATCACCATCGCGGCATTCGTGATGTCGATGTTCCTGGTGCCGAGCCTGACCGCCCTGCTGGGGCACGCGGCCTGGTGGCCGGGGCACGGCGACGTGCGCGACGACCCGGAGCTCCCCGTCGACGACCGCTCGCCGGTCGGCGCCGCCGTGAGCTGAGAGCGGGGGAGGGGGCACCTCACGGTACGCGTACCGCGAGGTGCCCCCTTTCGGACGTGGCGCCTGTCGAGCTCTGGGCAGGACCCGGGGAGATTACGTGAAGGCGTGGTGACGGCAGGCTCCGCCGAGCCCCGGCGCCGCTACCTTCGGTGGCTGTGGAAACCGTGGACGTACTCGTCGTCGGCGCCGGTCTCGCCGGCCTGCACACCGCCTCGCTACTGGCCGGGCAGGGCCACGACGTGCTCGTCGTCGACCGTCGACGCGCCCTCGACTCGGGCATCCGTACCACCGGCATCTTCGTCCGCCGTACTCTCGAAGACTTTCCGCTGCCGGCCGAGCATCTCGGTCCGGCGATCCGCCGGGTCCTGCTCTACCCGCCGTCGCTACGGCGGCCGGTCGAGCTGACCAGCCCGCGCGAGGAGTTCCGGGTCGCCGACATGGCCGGCATCTACGGCCATGCGCTGGCCCGCGCCAGGCGGGCCGGTGCGCGCGTGCACCTCGGCGTCGCCTACCCGGTGGACGGTGTCGCGGCCCGGTTCACCATCGGCGCGGACGGCGCCCGGTCGACGGTCGCCCGCCGGCTGGGACTCGACGTCAACCAGCACGTCATCGTCGGTGTCGAGGAGGTGTTCCCGGTGGCCGGCGGCGGGGCGCCGACCTTCCACTGCGTGGTCGACCCTCGGCTCGCCCCCGGTTATCTCGGCTGGGTCGTCGACGACGGCCGACACGCCCATGTCGGACTGGCCGGGCGGCCGGAGCGGCTCGCCGGCCCGCTGCCCCGGCTGCTGCGTACCTTCGGTCAGCGGTTCGGCGCGCTGCCGGCCGCGACCGGCCCGGTACGGCGTCGTGGTGGCCCGATCCCGGTCGGCGGTGTGCTGCGCCGGCTGGTCTGCCCCGAAGGACTGCTCGTCGGCGACGCGGCCGGAGCGGTGTCACCGCTCACCGCCGGTGGCCTCGACCCGTGCCTGCGGATGTCGGAGATGGCCGCCGCGGTGGCCGACGACTACCTGCGCACCGGGGACGCGTCGGTGCTGCGGCACTACGACGGGGCGGCGCTACGGGCCCGCTTCCGGGGCCGGCTGCTGATGCGCCGTGCCATGTCCGGGGTACGGTCGCCGGCCGTCACCGAGGCCGCCTTCACGCTGCTGCGGACGATGCCGGGACGAGCGGCCGCCTCGCGGGTGTTGTTCGGCGACGGCTCGTTCCCTGACTCGCCGCCCAGCTGGGCGACGGCCACGGCCTGAACATCCGCCTCGCCCCGGGTACGGACAGCGATGGTCTTCGCCGGCCAGTCGGACACGGTGGTCACCCCGTCGTACCTCAACTGTCTGTACGGCAGCCTGCCCGCCACGACGGAGTGCGCGTACCTGGAGATCGCCGGTGGTGACCACGGTTTCCCGGTCGGCCGGCCGAACCGGGTCCAGATCAACGGGAACTCGAGCGCCCGACCACAGGTCAGGTCCTGCACGTCCGGACAGCACTGGCCTCACCGGGCGGCGGACCCACGTCTGGAACGATCCACGGTTCCATCGACGTGGGTCCGCCGCCCGGCCCCTACCTCGGAGTCACGGCACCCGCCGCCGGCTCCTTCGACTCCACCTCAGCGCGGGGGCGGGGCGGTGCTCTGTCGGACCGCGAGAGTCGTCGCCAGTTCCACCCCGACCTGCGGAATCCTCTCTCCACGGCTGAGGGCCAGCGCCAGTTCGGTGGCGGTGACCGCCATTTCGATGAGTGGTTGGTGGACGGTGGTCAGCGGAGGATCGACCAGGGGCGCCAGCGGAAGGTCGTCGAAGCCCACCACGCTCAGGTCCGTCGGTATCCGCAGCCCCACCGCGCGGGCCGCCTGGTAGACGCCGAGCGCCTGCAGGTCGTTGGAGGCGAAGATCGCCGTCGGACGATCGGGGCGGCCGAGCAGGCTGAGCGCGGCCACCTCGCCCTCCTCCCGGGTCAGACCGGCGCGGACGATCAGGTCGGGTTCCGTCGGCAGGCCTGCGGCGTCCAGGGCGGAGCGGTAGCCGTCCAGTCGGGCCCGGCAGAACAGGATCTGGTCGGGACCGACGATCATCGCGATGCGCCGATGACCCAGTTTGATCAGGTGGCGGGTCGCGGACCGGCCGCCGGCCCAGTTCGTCGCCCCGACGAAGGGGATGTCGTCGGGTAGCTCGGTGGGCGGATCGAAGACCACGAACGGTATGCCCCGGGCCCGCAACTGGTTGCGCTGCTCCTCGTCCAACTGGGCCACCGTCACCAGGCAGTCCGGGCGGCGGGAGAGGGCATCGTCGATCCAGTACCGGATCGCGTTGCGTTGCGGGCCGAACTCCGTCAGGACGACCCCGACGCGCTGTTGCCGGGCCGCCCGTTCGACGCCGCGGATGATCTGTAGGCCCCACATGTCCTCGATCTCGTCGAAGACGAGTTCCATGGTGTTGCTGCGGGTGACCGGCGGCGGCCTGCGGTATCCGTACTGGCTGATCAGGGCCTCGACCCGGGCGCGGGTGTCCGCGGCGACGCCGGATCGACCGTTGATGACCTTGGACACCGTCGGGACCGAGACCCCGGCTGATTCGGCGATGGCGGCGATCGTCACCGGTCTCGACGGATCGCCGAGCTGCCGCTTCAGGTCAACGTCCGGCTCACCCAGCTCGGCGTTCGTCAACCTGCCCCCTTCGCCGATCCGGCGGTGGTCGCGGGCCCGTCGGCCCCGTCCGCGACGGCCGGTCGCCAACGTTGTTCAGCCGCAAGGATAGCCGGTTCCACAATTGTCGGACCTTCGCGAACGCAGGGGCGCCGGCCTTCTGTGGGGGAGTGGGCGGCACCGGCGGCCATTGACGCCTATCAAAGAAACTTGTAACGTCTCGGCCGGAAACTTTCGGGCCCATGGGGGCGAAAGTATCCATGCGGGAGTCCTTCAGGTCGCGGAGGCATCGGGCAGCGTCCGCACCCCCAATTTCCCTGTGCACGGTGAGGCACGTCTCGGGCGCCTTCGCGTGACCGTGCACCCGGTCGTGACGGGTGCTGGAGGCCCATGTCCTCCTTCGCAAGCCCTGTAACGGCAACCTGTCCGCCGGGACGCCACGGCCCGGCGAGACGGCCGGGTTCCATGAACACGGGCGCCATTATGGCGAGGAGATCCTGATGAATTCGCAGAGTATTCGAAAGCCCCGCTGGCGGGTCGGAGTGGTCGCCGGTGGGGTGGCCGCGCTGCTGGTGGCGGGCACGATGGTGACCGCCAGTGCCCAAGCTGCCACCGGATGCCGGGTGACGTACGCCGTCTCGTCGCAGTGGTCGGGCGGCTTCACCGCCAACGTGAACGTGACAAACCTCGGTGACCCGATCAACGGATGGAACCTGGCCTGGACGTTCTCGTCCGGCCAGCGGGTCACCCAGGCATGGAACGCGACGGTCACCTCGTCGGGTAGCCAGGTCACCGCGAAGAACGTGAGCTACAACGCGACCATCGCCACGAACGCGACGGTTTCCTTCGGCTTCAACGGATCGTGGACGGGCAGCAGCAATCCCGCGCCCACCTCGTTCGCGCTCAACGGTGCCACCTGCACCGGGAACGTCGGTCCCACGGCGACACCGACCGCGACCGGCTCCCCGTCCACGTCGCCCTCGGCGTCGCCCTCGGCGTCGCCGTCGCCGCAGCCGACAGACGCGATGGCCACGGTCGCGGCGATGCAGCCCGGCTGGAACCTGGGCAACACGTTCGACGCCATCCCCGACGAGACGTCCTGGGGCAACCCGCGCACGACCCAGGCCCTGCTGCGCCACGTGCGGTCGCAGGGCTACAACAGCATCCGGATCCCGGTCACCTGGACCGACCACCACGGCTCGGCACCCGACCACACCATCGATCCGACGTGGTTGAACCGCATCCGCGAGGTCGTCGACTGGTCCCTGGCCGAGGGCTTCTACGTCATGATCAACCTGCACCACGACTCGTGGCAGTGGATCAACACGTATCCCAGCGACCGCACGAACGTGACGAACCGTTACACCAGACTGTGGACCCAGCTCGCCACCACGTTCCGGAGCCACTCGTCGAAGCTGGTGTTCGAGAGCATCAACGAGCCGCAGTTCGCCGGCACCTCCGACGACGCCCAGGGCGACGAGTTGACCCGCGAACTCAACCTCGCGTTCGTCCGCCTCGTACGCCAGACCGGCGGGAACAACACCACCCGCCTGCTGGTGCTGCCCACCCTGCACACCAGCGGCGAGCAGGCCCGGATGGACGCCTTGTCGGCCACCTTCAACCAGCTGAACGACCCCAACCTCGCCGCCACCATCCACTTCTACGGATGGTGGCCGTTCAGCGTCAACATCGCGGGCGGCACCCGCTACGACACCAACGTCGAGCAGGACATCACCGGGACCTTCGACCGGGCGTACAACACCTTCGTGTCCCGGAACATCCCGGTGATCGTCGGCGAGTGGGCGCTGCTCAGCTACGACTACACGCGACCCGGCATCATCGAGCGAGGCGAACTGCTGAAGTTCTTCGAGGCCGTCGGGTACCACGCCCGCACCAGGAAGCTCACCACCATGCTGTGGGACGCGGGCTCGTTCCTGCACCGCCCCGAGCTGCGCTGGCGGGACCAGGGCATCTACGAGATGATGAAGGCGAGCCTGACGACCCGCTCTGCCACCGCCTCCACCGACCAGATCTACGTACGCCGCACCGGCACCATCGCGACTCAGTCGCTGACGCTCAACCTCAACGGCGCCGCGTTCCGAGGTCTCTGGCAGGGCAACACCCAACTGGCCAACGGGACCGACTACACCGTCTCCGGTAACACGCTCACGCTGACCAGCGCGGCCCTGACCCGGCTGGTCGGCAACCGTGCCTACGGCGTCAACGCCACCATCGAAGCCCGCTTCTCCCAGGGCGTCCCGTGGCAGGTCAGCATCGTCACCTTCGATCCACCGACCCAGGCCGGGGCCACCGGCACCACCAGTTCGTTCGCCATCCCCACCCAGTTCCGTGGCGATCAACTTGCCACCATGGAGGCCAAGTACGCCGACGGCAGCGCCGCCGGACCGCCCAACTGGACCTCGTTCAAGGAGTTCTGGAGCAACTTCCAACCGGACTACACCGCGAACACGATCCTCCTCAAACCCGAGTTCTTCGCCGAGGTGAACGACGGGCCCGTCACCCTCACCTTCCACTTCTGGAGCGGTACGCAGCTCACGTACCGGCTGACGAAGTCAGGAAGCTCGGTCACCGGCACCACCTGACGGAACGGCCGGTGGAGACGCGGCCTCACCGGCGGTGTCTCCACCGGCCGTCGACCGGTCCGGCGGTGTCGAGCCGCTCAGTCGAGCCGGCGGTGTCGAGCCGCTCAGTCGAGCCGGCGGCGTCGAGCCGCTCAGTCGCGCCGGCGGCGTCGATCCCGAAGTTGATCAGCGGCGCAGTCGTACGGGACTGCCGGGCCCACTGCGGCGGATGATCCATGCCTCGGTGATGTGCGTGAACATCGCCTCGGCGGCACCCTCGGGGTCGTGGGCGGCGATCCGCTCGTAGATGCGCCGGTGCCCCTGGTTGGATGCCACACAGAGGGTCCGTTCGGTCCGGCCCAGATACCGGACGCTGTTGACGACCTGACCCTCCAGCGACCGCACCACGGCACGGGCGATGCGGTTTCCGGACGCCTGCATGACCGTGTCGTGGAAGGCACGGTCGTGCTCGTGGTAGGCGACCTGGTCGTCCACGAGCTCGTCCATCCGGTCCACCAGGACGCGTAGCCGCTCGACGGTTGTTCCGTCGGCCAGGCGGGCGGCGACGTTTGCCATGTCGGACTCCAGCACCCGTCGGGTGACGACGAGATCATCGAGGATCGCCAGGCTGTCGTCCTCGGCGATGGTCGCCGCGAGGACCAGCTCGTCCAGCATGTCCCAGATGGACGGGGAGGTGACCGTGGTGCCGACGCCCTGGCGGACCTTCACCAGCCCTTTCTCCTGGAGAATCTTCACCGCTTCCCGGACCACGGTCCGGCTCACCGAGAAGGTCTTGCACAGGATCGGCTCGGGAGGCAGCGACGTTCCCGACGGGTGCACCCCGCGGACGATGCGCTCCACCAGCTCCGCGGTGACAGCCCTGGCCAGATTGGTCGGTCGCCGTGTCCGGCCCCTGATCGAAGTGTCGCGGGCAATTTCCTGCGATGCCGTCATGTCGCGCCCCTCCGGTGGCCGCTGCGGGCGCCGCCACGACCTCCGGGGGAAGTGTACGTCTATCTGATGACGATACCTGTCATACACGTCGCGGTCGGCCTCCTGCTCTGCCCGAGGTGATGAGCGGGCGTCATCCTCCGATCGATTCCGACCGGGCGGGCGATGGGCGCCGGCCCGTGCCCAGAGGGTCCCGGACACGGGCCGGCGCCGCGATCAGATCAGCTGGCGGTGCAGGTGGGGGTCATGCCGGATCCGCTGCCATTGCCCTGGAAGCCGAACTCGGTGACCTGACCGGGGGTGAGCCGGCCGTTGTAGCTGACGTTGGTGAACCGGACGGTGCCGGTGGTGCCGCTGGCCGAGGCGCTCCAGGTGTTGGTGACGCTGGCTCCACTGGGCAGGGCCACGCTGACCGTCCAGCCGTTGGTGCCGCCGGAACCGGCGGTGACCCGTACCGAGGCCACGAAACCGCCGGTCCACGAGTTGAGCGACACCGTCGCGGTGCAGCCGCTACCACCGACCGGAGGCGTGGTCGGGTCCGGCGGTGACGAGGTCGGGCCCGTGGTCGGACCGCTGGTCGGGCCCGTGGTCGGGTTCGTCGGCGGCGGGGTGATGCCGGGGCCCGCGTTGAGGGCGTTGAGGACGTTGGTGTACGCGGCCTTCTTGTTGCCGCTGCAGTCGAAGAGCAGCGGGTTCTCGCCGCCCCGCCAGGAGTCGCAGTCGCGTACGCCCCAGGTGGTGATGCCGGTGCAGCGCGAGACGGCCATGCAGGCCCGGGTGACCGTGCCGTAGACGTTGGCCTGGTTGGAGCCCTGCGCCACGTCCAGCTCGGTGATCTGCACGTCGACGCCCAGATCGGCGAAGCGCTGCAGGTTGGCCTGGTAGTCGCCGGGTACCGAACCGCCGAGGTGGCTCTGGAAGCCGACGCAGTCGATCGGTACGCCCCGGGACTTGAAGTCACGCACCATGTTGTAGATGCCGGTGGACTTGGCGTTGACACCGTCGGTGTTGTAGTCGTTGTAGCAGAGCCTGGCGCCCGGGTCGGCGGCGTCGGCGGCGCGGAACGCCGCCTCGATCCAGTCGTTGCCGGTGCGTTGCAGGTTGGAGTCCCGCCGTCCCCCGCCGCCACCGTCGGCGAACGCCTCGTTGACCACGTCCCACGAGTGGATCTTGCCTCGGTAGTAGGTGGCGACGCGGGTGACGTGGTTGATCGCGGCGCTGCGCAGGTCGCTGCCGGACAGGTTCTGCGCCCAGGTCGGTTGCTGGGCGTGCCAGAGGAGCGTGTGGCCGCGGACGAGCATGCCACGCGACGTGGCGTGGTTGACGATGCGGTCGGCGCTGCTGTAGTTGAAGCTGTTGCGTTGGGGTTCGGTCGAGGCCCACTTCATCTCGTTCTCGGCGACGACGGAGTTGAACTCGCGGTTGAGGACGGTGGTGTAGGTACTGTCGCCGAGTTTGCCGGCGGCTACGGCGGCGCCGAAGTAACGGCCCTTCTCCGCCGCCGAGGTGCCCAATGTGGTGCCGGCGCTGGCGGACGGGGAGAACGTAACCGTCATCGCGGCGACGATCGCGCCGGCGACGGAGACCGTCGCCATTAGTTGCAGGGTTCTCTTCCGGTTCATGTCGATGCCTTTTCCCTGTCGAATCGTGTGGTCGTTCTGCTATGCCCGGATGCCCGCGCGAAACGGTCGTGAGGCGGTCAGGTCGAACCGCCGGCGATGTAGTGGTGCGCCCGTCCTACAGCGGGCAGGACGCGACGCGCGAGGAGCCGGCTGCCACTACCGGCCCGAACTGGGAGGAGCCGGCTGCCACTACCGGTCCCAACTGATCGGCGCTACGCAACATCCTGTGCCCGTGGGCGGACGCCCCGGATTGAGGCTCGAACCAGCGGGCTCGCCCGACAAGCCCCGCAGGTTACGTCGTCCTCGTCCATCGACTGTGAGCGATAACATGGCGTTCGTCAAGTCGTAACAAGGGGTCCCCGTCGGAGATCGACCCGAGCTGCCACCGAAGCCGCCCGCTCCCCGACGGGGACGGTCTGCTCCGGGCTCGGGGCGTACCAACTGTGGTTTCGGCTGGCCGGTGGCTGGCTGCCGGAACGTCCTCCAGCCACTTGATCGGGACGGATACGTCCCTCGGGTGGGGCTGGCGGAGGTCTCGAGTACCGACCGGAAGTTCCGGAGGCTGTCGGCACCAGCGGGCGCGGGGGCCATCCATTGACCGTCTATGATGTCTGACGTATTATGACCTTCGCTCCTGCGGTCCTGACGCAACAGGCACGACGTGCACCGGGACCGTGGGCTGGCCGCGGCCGACGGACGTTCGGCGCGACCTGACGAGGTCATCGACTTGACCGCGCAGCCCGCACCACGCCCGACGTGCGGACCGCATGGTCGTCATCTCCGCCAAGGAGGAAATCCGGTTGCCCAAGCACGATCAACCGCAGCGTAGGTAGCGTTGTTAGCGCTCACATAGGCGGGCTCGGCACACCCGTGGCGGATCCGCTGCCTGGCGGATGGTCCGGTGTGCCAGTGATGACGACGAGAGGGAACTGCCGTCGCGGTCCTGACCCTCCGTGGCCACTGTGGCTCTGGTCGTTCCGGCGTCGCGGACACCAGGATCCCTACCGCGTCTGCCGCCACGGTTCCGAATGGAGTATCCGGCGGGCCATCGCCAGATCTGGTCGGATCCGACGGCCCGGTTGAAACGCCGTCGTCGCGATCCGGACCCGTACGGAAACAGTCTGGCGGTTCAGCGCCGACACGTACGGGTTCCTCGCCGGGTCGCCTGGTCGGGTGAGCGGTACGTCCCGGACCTGCACCAGACAAATCCCTTGAGAGGGAGTATCTCTTACCCAGGGAGTCGCAGTGAGAGTCACCGTCCCGCCTTTCACGAAGGCAAGAATCAGGCGCGTTGTCTGCTGGGCCGCGAGCCTGCTGTGTGTTGCGACGCTCGTCTCCGCCCCGGCCAAGGCAGACAATCCCATAGTTCAGACCATCTATACGGCCGACCCGGCTCCGCTCGTTCACAACGGTCGGGTCTACCTCTACACCGGCCACGACGAAGACGGATCGACATGGTTCACGATGAAAGAATGGCGGGTGTATTCGTCCGCCGACATGGTGAACTGGACTGATCACGGCTCCCCGATGGGGCTCGGCACCTTCAGTTGGGCCAGCCAGGACGCGTGGGCGGGTCAGGCGGTCTACCGCAACGGCAAGTTCTACTGGTACGTCCCCGTGGTGAACCGGTCGACCGGACGGATGGCCATCGGGGTGGGTGTCTCCGAGAGCCCCACCGGACCCTTCCGCGACGCGATCGGGCGACCGCTGGTCGAGAACGGCGAGATCGACCCGTCGGTATTCATCGACGACGACGGGCAGGCATATCTCTACTGGGGCAATCCGAATCTCTGGTACGTGCGGCTGAACGCCGACATGACTTCCTACTCGGGCAGTGTGACCAGGATTCCCCTGACCACCGCTGGATTCGGTACGCGTAGCGGGAACGCGGACCGGCCGACCCTCTACGAGGAGGGCCCGTGGGTCTACAAGCGTAGTGGCCAGTACTACATGGCGTTCGCGGCGGAATGCTGCTCAGAATTCATCGGCTACTCGACCGCCCCCGGTCCCACCGGACCATGGACGTATCGGGGCACGATCATGCCGAGACAGGGCGGCAGTTTCACGAACCACCCCGGCATCATCGACTTCAACGGCGGGTCGTACTTCTTCTACCACAACGGCGCGCTGCCCGGCGGTGGCGGCTTCACCCGCTCGGTCGCCGTGGAGAAGTTCACCTACAACTCCAACGGCACGATTCCGTCGATGAACATGACCACGACCGGGGCACCCCAGATCGGCACCCTCAACCCGTACGTCCGGCAGGAGGCCGAAACCATCGCCTGGACCGGCGGTGTGGAAACCGAGGTCTCCAACGAGGGCGGCATGAACCTCGGCTTCATCGAGAACGGGGACTACACCAAGGTCAAGGGCGTTGCCTTCGGTTCCGGCGCCCAGTCCTTCAGTGCCCGGGTGGCCTCCGGGGCCAGTGGTGGTCGCATCGAAGTGCGGCTCGACGGCACCAACGGCACTCTGGTCGGCACCTGCACCGTCCCCGGTACCGGCGGCTGGCAGACCTGGAGCACCGTCACCTGCCCGGTGAGCGGTGCGACCGGAACCCACGACCTGTACCTCAGGTTCACCGGCGGAAGCAGTTACCTGTTCAACCTGAACTGGGGGCAGTTCAGCGC
>NZ_JADPUN010000405.1 GCF_015690345.1 Plantactinospora alkalitolerans
GGCGAGTCGGCCGGGCGGGGACCGGCTCGCCCGCCCTCGGCGGCGGGATGATCTCGACCGTCGATCGTGGCAGTGATACATTGACGTTCATCTCTGCTCTTGATGAACGACCGTGCCTCTACGGCGGCAGATCGGTCCAGCTGGAGGTGTGGCAATGAGGAATCGCCTTCTCGTCGCGGGTGCGGCCCTGGTCGTCGGGTTGAGCGGTGCCGGGTTCGCTGTCGCCGGTACGACGCCACAGGGCGGTCCCGGGGTGCTGGCGGCCGGTGAATTCGACTTCAGCCGCCCGCAGACCGTCGCCACCAACCTGGTGGCGCCGTGGGGGCTCGCCTTCCTACCCGACGGCAGTGCGCTGGTCGCCGAACGGGACAGCGCCCGGGTGATGCAGATCCGGCCGGGGCAGACGCCGCAACAGGTGGCGACGATCTCCGGTGTGACACCCGGTGGCGAGGCCGGTCTGCTCGGCCTGGCCATCTCGCCGACCTACGCCTCGGACCGCTACGTCTACGCGTACTTCACCGCCAGCGGTGACAACCGGATCGTGCGGTTCCGGCTCGACGCCCCGCAGACCCAGACGCCGATCCTCACCGGGCTGGCCAAGGCCAACTTCCACGACGGCGGCCGGATCGCCTTCGGTCCCGACGGGATGCTCTACGCGGGCGTCGGCGACGCGGGCGTGACCGCCAACGCGCAGAACGCGCAGAGTCGCAACGGAAAGATCCTGCGGATGCGGCCGGACGGCAGCGCCCCCTCCGACAACCCGACCGCCGGCTCGCTGGTCTACAGCCTCGGCCACCGCAACGTGCAGGGGCTCGCCTGGGACAGCCAGGGCCGGCTCTACGCCAGCGAGTTCGGGCAGAACACCTGGGACGAGGTCAACTACATCGTGCCCGGCGGCAACTACGGCTGGCCGACGGTGGAGGGCCGAGGCAACGATCCCCGGTTCCGGAACCCGATCGTCACCTGGACGACGGCCGAGGCCTCGCCGAGCGGCGCCACGATCGACGGCAACGTGCTGTTCGTCGCCGCGCTGCGGGGCACCCGGCTCTGGCAGGTTCCGTTGACCGGCGACGGTAACGCCGGCACCCCGGTCGCCCAGCTCAACGGCCAGTACGGCCGACTCCGTACGGTCGAGCGGGCTCCGGACGGCTCGCTCTGGGTAGCCACCAGCAACCGCGACGGCCGGGGCTCGCCGGCCGCGACCGACGACCGGGTGCTGCGGTTCCTGCCGACCGGGGCGACGCCGACGGCCAACCCGACCACCACCCGACCGCCGACCACGTCCCCGACGGTCACGCCGACCGTCGCCCCGACGACCACACCGCCCGTCGTGCCGACGACGACCCCACCGCCGAGCAGTGGCGCGTGTACCGCGACGTACCGGCAGACCAACCAGTGGCAGGGTGGCTTCCAGGCTGACGTGACGGTCCGGAACAACGGCACCGCGACGCTGAACGGCTGGACCGTGCGGTGGACCTTCGCCAACGGACAGACGATCAGCCAGCTCTGGAGCGGCACGTTGACCGCCAGCGGGTCCTCGATCACGGTCCGGAACGTGAGCTACAACGGGTCGCTCGGGCCCAACGCCTCGACCACCTTCGGCTTCAACGGCAGTTGGAACGGGACCAACACCGCGCCGACGAACCTCACCTGCACCAGTCCCTGAGCCGGAACCCGTTCCGCCGGCCGCCCGACACCGCACCGGAGTCGGGCGGCCGGCGGTTTCTCCACGGCCCGCTCGGCAGGGTGGCCGGTCAGCCCGGCGGTACCGGAAGTAGTTCGGGCCGGGGCTGGCGGATCGGGGTCAGCGTCGCGACGGCGGCGATGGCGAGGCAGACCACGCCGGCGGTCAGGCAGACCGGCGCGGTGCCGTACCGGGCCACGGCGACGGTCAGCACCGCCGCGCCGAGTGGGCCGAGCGCCGAGTGCAGGGTCCAGAACGCCGAGGTGACCCGGCCGAGCAGCTGGTCGGGGGTCACCTGCTGGCGCAGCGACATGGAGCAGATTCCGGCGGTGGCGGTGCAGAACGCGTACCCGGTAACGAAGACCGCGAGCGCCGGCACGCTTCCGGACAGTCCGGCCCCGGCGATGGCCAGCCCGGCGACGGCGTACGCGCCGATCCAGCAGGTGCCGAAGCCGAGCCGGCGGCGGACCGGTGCGACCAGCAACGCGGCGACGACGGTGCCCGCCGCGGCGGCGGCCAGTACGTAGCCGACGTCGCCGTCCGGCCGACCCAGGTCGTGTTTGACGTGGTAGATGAAGATGTCGGTCAGCCCGATGGTCAGGAAGGTCAGAAACGACAGCAGGACGGTCAGCGTGCGCAGCACCGGATGCCGCCACAGGAACCGCACTCCCACCAGCAGGTTCGTCCAATCGCCCCGGACGGCCGTGCTGCCACCTCGCCCGTCGACCGGGGTCACGGCCGGTGCGCGGAGCCGGACGAGACAGAGGCCGAGCGCGGCGACGGCGAAGGTGCCCGCGTCGACGCCGATCGCGGCGGTCGGCCCGAGCGCGGCGGAGAGGACCCCGGCCAGCAGCGGACCCGCCAGGCCAGCCGCCGCGTAACTGGCGTAGAGCTGACCGTTCGCCCTGGTCACCTGGCCGGGGTCGACCAGGCGCGGTACGGCGGCGACGTAACCGACCTGGAAGATCATCCCGATCGCGGCGCAGGCCGGTGCGATCAGGTAGAGCAGCCAGAGCTGTGGCGAGACGAGCCAGACCAGCGGGATGAGGGCGTACCCGACCGCGCGGGCCAGGTCGCAGCAGATCAGCAGCATCCGCCGGTCGACCCGGTCAACAAGGAATCCGGCGAAGATCCCGGCCACGATCGTCGCCGCGCCGGCCAGGCCGGTCAGCAGGCCCATCCGGGCGACGGATCCGGTCGCGTGCAGCACCAGCAGCGGCACGGCGACGAGCGAGAACGAGTCCCCGAGCGCGGAGAGGGTCTGTCCGGACCAGAAGAGCGGAAAGTCACGTCCGCGCCACAGCGGCGCGGCCTCCTGCTCGGCCGGACCGGCCGTCGGCTGCGGCTTTGTGGCGGTCACCTGCCCGAGCTGGCCGAGCGCGGCATCCCGCGCAGGGTCTGCACGACCCACTCCTCGACCCGGTCCCGGTGCAGCCCCAGGTCGATCAGCACCCGGGCGCCCGGCTCGGTCTCCTCGCTGAGCAGGCCGAGCAGGATGTGCTCGGTGCCGACGTAGTTGTGGCCGAGTCGCAGCGCCTCCTGGAAGGTCCGGTCCCGGACCCGTTTCGCCTCCGGGGAGAAGGGCAGATGTGCCGGGCTCGACTCGCCGGACGGGCCGAGGAGCGCGACCGTCCGCTCCCGTACGGCGTCGGCGGGCACGCCCAGCGCCTCGATCGCCCGGCAGGCGAGCCCGGCCGGCTCGTGCAGCATGCCGAGCAGCAGATGCTCGGTGCCGACCTGACCGGCGCCGAACCGCCGGGCCTCCTCCTGCGCCTTGACGACCACGTTGCGGGCCCGGTCGGTGAACCGGGCGAAGGCACTGGCCGGAACCGTTGCGTCCTGATCGGACCGCTTGGCCACGAATCGTTTCTGCACGGCCTGTTTGGTCACGCCCATGCTCTGCCCGATGTCGGTCCAGGAGGCGCCGGCCCGGCGGGCCTGGTCGACGAAGTGCCCGACCAGATGGTCGGCCAGCTCGCCGAGGTATTCGGACACCAGGACGGCGTCCGACAGCCGGTCCAGGGCGTCGCCCTCGGGGTGCTGCCGGCGTACGTACTCGATGAGGTCGTCGAGGCGGACCGGAAGTTCCTCCATGCGTCAACCGTAGGTTGACGGAGCCATGATCGTCAACCCCTGGTTGACGATCATGGGGAAGTCACGCCGTGGTTGACGCTGCCGAAGGAATCACGCCGTGGTTGACGCTGCCGAAGGAATCACGCCGTGGTTGACGCTGCCGAAGGAATCACGCCGGCACGACGGGCGAGCGGCGTGCCGGCCGGGCGCCGACCGCGCCGTCGGCCGCCTCCTGCAGCCCACGGAGCGCGAGCCGGTCCGCCCGCTCGTTCTCGGGGTGCCCGGCATGGCCCTTGACCCAGTGCCACCGCACCTCGTGCTGGTTGGCGGCTGCCTCCAACCGCTGCCACAGGTCGGCGTTCTTGACCGGCTGCTTCGCGGCGGTCAGCCAGCCGTTGCGCTTCCAGTTCAGCATCCACTTCGTGATTCCGTCGCGGACGTACGTGCTGTCGGTGTGCATCCGCACCGACACCGGACGGGTCAGGCTCTCCAGCGCCTGGATCGCCGCCATCAACTCCATCCGGTTGTTGGTGGTCTCGCCCGCCTCGCCGCCGCAGATCTCCCGCTCCCGGTCGCCGTACCGCAGCACCGCGCCCCAGCCGCCCGGCCCGGGATTGCCACTGCACGCGCCGTCGGTGTAGATGTCCACGCCCTGCGGCGCCGTCTGGTCTGTCACCCCGGCAAGATACCGAGTACGCCGCCCCCACGGGCACGGACCCGCGCCCCGCCGAACAGGATTCGGACCGAATCCCGCCCGTACGTCCCCAACGGTCATGATCAGTGAGCGTTCGGCTCGCCAGAGCGAGCCGAACGTTACGTGGTCATGGGAGAGGCATGCCGGGGGCGCTCAGTCGGGTGGATTGTCGGACGGGTGGTGGCTGCGCCAGCAGACGCGGGTTGGCCGGGTGCCGGTGGTGGCGTACTCCAGGGCGGCGTCGTGGACGGCGGCAGGGGAGACGGCGGCGCGATGCGGGCCGCAGTGGACCGGCTCGCCGCCGTAATCGAACTCGATTTCCCGCACCTCGGTCGGCCACGGCGGCAACTCCCGCTCGTAGCCGAGGCCGTGGCCGGGACCGAGCCAGAGCAGGAAGTCCCGGGTCGGATGCCCGATCCCGAGTTGCAACGAGGGCAGAGCGTACAGCTCGCTCAGTGAGAAATCCGGTTCCAGGAACCTCGGCGGATACAACCCGACTACCTGCGGGCCGACCGGCAGCGCCGTCAGGTCGGTGAGCATCGCGTCGAGTTCCGCGACCCCGTCGACCACCCGCCAGTGGCCCCGACCCCAGACCAGTGCGACCATCACGAGTCGTCTGGATCAGCCGCGGTGCCGGTGTTGCCGCCCGGTCTGGCCGGCTTCGGCAGGTCGTCGAGCCGACCGGCGAGGACCAGCCGTTCGTATGCCCACCGCCAGTCGTCACACCGACTCCGGCCACACCGCACGCACATTCCCGATTCCGGATCGTTCGCGTGCGCCAGCATCGTGTCCCGGAAATGCGCCGCCATCTCGTCCGACCCCCGCACCGCCGCCGACACCCGTTCGACCGGGCGATCCGTCATCGACGATCACCCCGCCATCGGGCATCGCAGGCCCGGGTGTTGCGGGTCTGCCAGTTCCGTGGCGCTACCTTCACCCGATCCGCGTCGTCCCGGGCCACCCGCGCGTCGCTACGGAGCAATTCCACCTCGTCGGCGATCCGGAGCAGGAAGGCGTACACCTCGTCCGGGTCGAGACCGCGCCGCCACGACCGCCGCCCGAACCTCGCGGCCCGGATGTCCGCCGAGGTCATTCCCGGATACACCGCGCTCACCGCCGACCACCACCATTCGGCGGTACGCCCACAGGCACCCCAACCGCAGCACCACCCGACCCCGCCCTCCGGGCGGCTCCCGTACACCTCATCCGTGTCCCTTTCGAACGTCGACTTCCCGAAGAGCTCGGCACCGAGGCGGGCGGGGTCGGCAAGCACGCCGTACAACGAGGAGCCGGTGGCCACAGCACCCGCCCCGGGCCATGACACCAGCCTCTTCATTCCCGGATGTCGGAGACAGAGCACCGGCGAGGGACCGGGGTAGGGCGGATGTTGCATCGATCTTCCCGAACTGCTAACTGTGTAGAGCCAATTCATCACCACCAGCGACGAGGGGGCCGCCGGGTGGCATTGAAGCGAAAGCAATTCGTCCAACGTCGCAAGGCACTCGGCTACACCCAGGAATCCCTTGCCGAAGAACTCGGCGTCGACCGGACCACCGTTGTGCGGTGGGAACGCGGCGACAGCGAACCGCAGCCCTGGATACGCAAACGGCTGGCCATTGCCCTCGATGTGTCATTGGACGAGTTGGATGTTCTGATCTCGGAAATCGTCGCCACCACCCTGGACAACTCCCCACCTGTCGGGGTTACGGTGGCGAAGGGGATCGATGAGCGAGGTGACACCACGGACCGACGGACCTTCGCGATCAGCGCCGCACTGACGGCCCTCGGCGTCGTCGGTCCGGCACGTGACGTGTTCGCCTCCGCCGAGGTGCCCCGCACGATCGGCCTGGAGCAGGTGAAGCTCGCCGCCTCCCTGGTCGACCGCCTTCGCCTCGCCGATGCGGCGGTGGGGGCGAACGAACTGTGTGACCTGGCCATGGGCGTGCATCAGCGGCTCTCGACCCTGGCGACCCACTCCTCCTACGGTCGCGAGGTCGGGGAGGCGCTGCAAGCCACGCTCGCCGATCTGGCGAACGAGATCGGTTGGCTGACGATCGACGCGGAACGCCGTGCGGAGTCCCGCCGGTACCTGCACGAGGCGATCAGCCGGGCACGCATCATCGACGATCCCCGGAAGGAGGCCCGCGCCCTCGCCTGCCTGGCGCTGTTCACGAGGGAGAAGCAGCCGAAGGAGTCGCTCCAGTGCGTCGAGGCCGCCCAGCGTGTCTCGGCCGGTTGGGCCACGCCCCGGCTCCGGGCGCTGCTGCACCTGCGGGCCGCGCACGCCTACGCCCACCAGCAGGACGCCGACGCCTTCGGTCGCGAGGTGAGCAAGGCACTGACCCACCTCGACAGGGGCACGCACGAGGACGACCTGCCCGTCCTGGCCTTCGTGACGGAGCGGGAGGCACGCGCCTCCCAAGGGTTGGCGTACCTGGCCCTCGGGCGTCCCGACCGGGCCGCCGCGATGTTCCGGGCCAATACCGCAGCCTCGCCGACCCCGGGCCACGAGCGGAACGACGTTGCAGATCGGGTGCTGTTGGCCGAGGCCGTGCGCCGTCAGCACGACGCGGGTCAGGCCGCCGAGATCGCACTCGCCGTCCTGCCGAGCGTGGCCGCGCTCCAGTCCCGGCGGACGGCGGCGTGGCTGGCCGAGGTCAGGGCGGGTATCGGGCGGGAGCGTAGCCGTAGTCCGAAGGTCCGGGCCTTCGTCGAGGCGTACGACCAGACCACCGCCGGATAACCGACGAAGTCTTGGCGTAGCGGGCGCCGTCTCTCAGAACTCGCATTGAATCAGCTCGATATCTCCGGGCCTCCACCGCGTCCCGAAGGCCGTGGCCGGGGACCGGACGGCGGGTCACGCCCCGGTCCGGTCCCGGGGCCAGGCCGTCTCTTCCGTGCTCGCCGAGGGCTTTCCGGAGTGGGTGTGGCGGACTACAGTGCGAGCAACTTTCATGTCCTGGGGGTGGTGGATGGCGTTCACCTGGGGCGTCTCGACGTCTGCGTACCAGATCGAGGGCGGGGTGACCGAGGGCGGTCGCGGGCCGTCGATCTGGGACACGTTCACCCACGAGCCGGGTCGGGTGGTCGACGGCAGCACCGGCGACGTGGCCTGCGACCACTGGAACCGGTACGGCGAGGACGTCGAGTTGATGGCCGACCTGGGCGTCTCCGCGTACCGCTTCTCCGTCGCCTGGCCACGCATCCAGCCGGACGGCACCGGCCCGGCCAACCCGTCCGGCATCGCGTTCTACGACCGGCTCACGGACGCCCTGCTGGAAAAGGGCATCGACCCGGTCCTGACGCTCTTCCACTGGGACCTTCCGCAGGCACTCGAAGACCGGGGCGGGTGGCGCAGTCGGGACACCGCGTACCGCTTCGCCGATTACGCCGGACTCGTCGGAGCGGCGCTCGGCGACCGGATCCGGCTCTGGATCACGCTCAACGAGCCGTTCATCCACATGACCCTCGGGTACGGCACCGGCGAGCACGCCCCCGGCCATCCGTACCTCTTCGGCGCGCTGCCGGTCGCCCACCATCAACTGCTGGGCCACGGCCTGGCGGTCGCCGCGCTGCGGGATCGGGGCGCCGCCGCCGTGGGCATCACCAACAACTACACGCCGGTCTGGCCGCAGGGTGGTACCGAGGCCGACCTGGCCGCCGCGGCGACGTACGACGCCCTGCACAACCGGCTGTTCACCGATCCGCTGCTCGGCCGGGGCTACCCCGAGATCGGGCTCGATCCGACGATCGTCCGGGACGGCGACCTCGACCTCATCGCCGCGCCGCTCGACGCGTTGGGCGTCAACTACTACAACCCCACCGGAATACGGGCACCATCGTCTCCGGACAGCCCGCTCCCGTTCGACCTCGTGCCGCTGGACGGCTACCCGACGACCGGCTTCGGCTGGCCGGTAGTACCGGACGGGCTGCGGGAACTGCTCGTCGGCCTTCGGCAGGAGTACGGCGAGGCCCTTCCACCCATCCACGTGACCGAGAGCGGCTGCGCGTACGACGGCATCGACGACCCGCAGCGGGTGGCCTATCTGGAGGGTCACGTTCAGGCCGTACGGTCGGCGATGGAGGCGGGCGTCGACGTGCGCGGCTACTTCGTCTGGTCGCTGCTGGACAACTTCGAGTGGGCGGAGGGCTTCACCAAGCGGTTCGGGCTGGTACACGTCGACTTCGCCACGCAGGTGCGCACGCCGAAGACCTCGTACACCTGGTACCGGGATCTCATCAGAGCCGACCGATGAGGGTCGACAGTCCGCTGCCGGCGGCGCTCACCGAACCCGCCGTACCGGTTCGGCGTGGCTGGATCGTGCTGTTCTTCAGCGCGAACCTCGGCGTCTGGATGGCGTTCTTCACGCCGATCCAGGTCCTGCTGCCCACCCAGGTCGAGTTGATCGACCCGGCGAACAAGGAGGCCATGTTCGGCCTCGTGACCGGCCTCGGCGCCCTCGCGGCCGTGGTGGCCAACCCGCTCGTCGGCGCGCTCTCCGACCGTACCTGCCTGCGGATCGGCGACCGCGAGTACGGCCGGCGGCACGTCTGGACGCTGCTCAGCGCGGTTCTCGGCGCGGTGTCGCTGGCGATCCTCGGCCAGCAGCGCACGATCGGTGGCGTCGCGGTGTGCTGGGTGGTCGCCCAGATCTGCTTCAACGCCGCGCTCGCCACGCTGACCGCCGCCATTCCCGACCGGGTACCGGTGGAGCAGCGTGGCCGGGTCTCCGGGTGGGTGGGTATCCCGCAGTCGCTCGGCCTCGTCGTCGGGGCGGTCCTGGTCACCGCCGTGTTCACCGGAAATGTTGCCGGTTACCTGGCCGTGGCGGCGGCCGTACTGGTCCTGGCCCTGCCGTTCGCCCTGGTCACCCCCGATGACGTCCTGCCGCGTACGCACCAGCCGCCGCTTCGACCGCGCGCCCTGCTCAGGAGCATGTGGATCAGCCCGCGCGAGCATCCCGACTTCGCCTGGGCCTGGGGCACCCGCTTCCTGGTCCAGGTCGGCAACGCGCTCGGCACGCTCTACCTGCTCTACTTCCTCACCGACGGAGTGAAGTACGCCGACCCCGAGGGCGGCCTGCTCGTCCTCATCCTGATCTACACCGCCGGCATGATGACCACCGCGGTCACCGCCGGCCGGCTGTCGGACCGGTCCGGCCGCCGGAAGATCTTCGTCATCTGGTCCGGCGTGATCATGGCGGTGGCGGCGCTGCTGCTCGCGATCTGGCCGTCGTGGCCGATGGCGATGGTCGCGGCGGTACTGCTCGGCGCCGGGTACGGGGTCTACCTCGCCGTGGACGCCGCACTGATCACGCAGGTGCTCCCACGGGCGACCGACCGGGCGAAGGACCTGGGCGTGATCAACATCGCGAACTCGGCTCCCCAGGTGCTCGGGCCGGCGTTGTCCGCCCCGATCGTCGTCCACCTCGGCGGCTACCCGACCCTGTACGCCCTGACCGCCGTGGTCACCCTCCTCGGCAGCGTGTTCGTGGTGCGGATCCGCTCGGTCCGGTGACCGTACGTGTGCGTCGTGCCCGCGTTCCGGCCGTGGCCGCTGACGTTCCGGCCGTGGCCGCTGACGTTCCGGCCGTGGCCGCTGACGCTCCGGCCGTGGCCGCCGGATGTCGAGGTCAGGCGTTGCGGGGTGCCACCAGGCCGGATTCGTAGGCGAGGATCACGAGTTGGGCGCGGTCACGGGCACGGAGCTTCGTCATGGCCCGGTTCACGTGGGTCTTCGCGGTGGATGTGCTGATCACCATGCGGGTGGCGATCTCGTCGTTGGACAGGCCCTGCGCGACGAGCGTGACGGCCTCGCGCTCGCGGGTGGTCAGCTCCTCCAACTCCGTGCCGGTACGCGGGTGGAGCGGCTCGGTGACGTACCGGTCGATCAACTTGCGGGTGATCGACGGCGCGAGCAGGGCGTCGCCGCGCGCGGCGACCCGCACCGCGTGCAGGAGGTCTTCCGGCACGATGTCCTTGACGAGGAATCCGGCGGCCCCGGCGCGCAGCGCGTTGAAGACGTACTCGTCCAAGCCGTAGTTGGTCAGGATGACGACGTGCACCCGGGCCAGGGCCGGGTCCGCGGCGATCTGCCGGGTCGCTTCGATGCCGTCCATGACCGGCATCTGGATGTCGATCAGCGCGATGTCCGGCAGGTGTTTCCTGGCGAGCGCCAGACCGTCCTTGCCGTCGGCGGCCTCGGCCACCACCTCGATGTCGTCTTCGACGTCGAGGAGCGCGCGGAATCCGCTGCGCAGCAGCGGTTGGTCGTCGACCAGCAGGACTCGGATCATGACGTTCGGCCCA
This sequence comes from Plantactinospora alkalitolerans, assembly GCF_015690345.1. Classification (GTDB taxonomy): domain Bacteria; phylum Actinomycetota; class Actinomycetes; order Mycobacteriales; family Micromonosporaceae; genus Plantactinospora; species Plantactinospora alkalitolerans. The sequence goes on from NZ_JADPUN010000405.1 coordinate 10,761, forward strand.
CCGGAAGTTCGGCCTGGACGGTGAAGCCGCCCTCGCCGCGCGGTTCCGCGCGCAGGCGACCGCCGAGGGCCGTGACGCGTTCCCGCATCCCGAGCAGCCCGACGCCGGGGATCGGGGTGGTGTCCGGCGTGGCCCTGCCGTCGTCGTCGACCCGGATCGCGAGGGCGTCGGGACGATAGTCGATCCGGACCGACGCGGTAGCGGCGGCGGCGTGCCGGGCGACGTTGGTGAGCGACTCCTGCACGATTCGGTAGGCGGTGCGGTCCACCGCGGCCGGCACGTCGGGCCGCTGTCCCTCGACCGTCAGCGTCGCGTCCAGACCGGTCGCACGGGCGCGTTCCACCAGTTCCGGAACGTGGTCGAGACCATGCGGCGGGGGTTCGCCGTCGTCGCGCAGCGCCTCCAGGGTCGCTCGTAGTTCCCGGGTCGCCTCACGACCGGCCTCCCGGATCGCCAGCAGGGCCTCCGGTACCTGTTCACCACGTCGCTGGGCCAGATGGACGACGACCTCGGCCTGCACCTTGATGATCGAGATCTGGTGGGTGAGCGAATCGTGCAGTTCCCGCGCGATGTGCAGCCGCTCCTCGTCGGCGCGACGCCGCGCGGTCTCCTCCCGGGTGCGCTCGGCTTCGTCCGCCCGCCGCTCGGCCTGCCGCAGTGCCTCACCCGCCGCGCCCGCGGCGATCAGCCAGGCCAGTTCGAGGGCGCCTCGGGCCTGGGCGAACGCCTCGCCGACGGGCCAGTCGTGCGGAGAAGCCAGGCCGGCGAGCGGAAGAGCGGCCAGGGCCGCGAGCGGAAGAGCGGCCAGCATGGCCACCGAGCACGCCACCGTGACGGCCCGGTGTCCCGCCCGCATGGCGGCGTACACCGCGAACAGGTATGCGACGGCCGGCACGTCGAAGCCGATCGCCTGGTAGCCCACCGCGCAGAGCCCGGTGACGGCCAGGACGGGAACCGGGGCCCGGCGACGGGCGGCCAGCGCCAGGCCGCCGACCGCCAACAGCGGGTAACCGAGCGGTTCGAGATCCGTGTGGGGATGCTCCCCGGACAGCCCGGCGATCAGCAGGGTGGCCGCCACGAGGACGGCGATCAACCAGTCGCTGACACCGGCCCGGACACCGGGCCGTCCGGTACTCATGCGCGCACCCTAGCTGTCGGCCGCGCTCGGCGAGTCCTGCTGGCGGACGAGCACCTGGCTACCACGCACGCGGTACGTTCGCCCTCGTTTGCCGCATCCGGGCCCGAACCGGCGGCGTTCGCCCTGGTCAGGCCGAGTCTCGCTGGCGGTGGGTGAAACGATCACCGAGGTGGGCGACGAAGGCGCCTACGTCGGCCTGCTCGTGGAACATCCCAGCGTCCTGGTCGTCGATACCGACCCGGCGGACTGGCTGGCCCTCGCCGGCCTGGCCCGGGACCTCGAACGGGTCGACGCCGCCGCGGCGTTGCTGCTGGCGGTCGACTCCGACGGGTACGTGCTGACGGGGGAGCCGGCGGTGTACGGCAACCCCGACGAGATGCCCGTCATTGCGATCTAGTGCCGCCTACGGTTGTCTTCGCCCTTCTTCCTGAAGGTGCAGATCCCGCCGGTTCTGCGGTGGTGAGTTGGTGTGCACGATCTCGCCGCCGCGCGGAAGCGGGTGGTGGGGTGGTCAGCGCCCGGTCCATGGGAGTAGTTCCGGCGGAGCCCCGGCGATTTGGGGATCTTCGGCCAGGACGCTGTGCGGATCGAATGGCCATCCGGGTTCACCGAGTTCGCGGGTGAACAGGAAGAACAGAAACTGCCAGAGGTTCGAGGCGACGACGTGCTCGAGGCGGTCGGGATCGGCCGTCATGTCCACGAAGGCGACGAAGCCGGCCAGTTGGCCGGTGGTGGTCAGCAGGTAGTAGTTGCCACAGCCGTCACCGGCCACCGGCAGCCAGTTCCGGGCCCGCCACTGCGGGTGCCAGGCGAGATGGGCGGCGATATCCGCGGTCTCGCGGTCGGGTCGCGCACCGAAAACTCCGCCGGGCCCGATCGCTTCGCCTTTGCAGAGTCGAAGCCACGCGGCCAGCTCGCCGGGCAGGGGGATGCCCAGACGGAGGGTCAGGTCGTTCAGTTCATGATCGGTGGCTCCGCCCGGGTAGGGCTGTTCCGGAGCCCGGGGAACCTGGTGCAGCAGCCGGGTAACGCGTTCGGACAGGTCACCAGCGGGCATCGGATCATCGTGCCACGCCGGCCGTAGTTCGTGACCACCGCGATCGCGATGTCCTGACGATCTCTGCGCAGCCGGACGGTCGGTGGCGTCGGTCCGGCATTGATGATGATCTTCCGGTGTCTGTGCCTGCTGGGGGTAGGGCTGTCTTCCGGCTGGCACGTCGGGCGGGATGGCCGGTTGCGACTCCGTGGCGGACCGCGTGATTCCTGGACCATCGGCGAGCCGGCACCCGACTATTCAAATCCATAATGGACAATTATGGACAGACGGCGAGGTCGATCTCTGGTCACCGGCGATTTCCAGCCGACATATGCTGCATCTTTCCTGGTCAAAGGCCATTTTGTTGAACGGATTTGATCCGGCAACGACTGCCCGATACGCTGCCGCCGACCCAAATAATTCCACAGTGGAGAGTCATAATGTCCGTGGACAATATACGCCGGCTGGCCCAACTTCCGGTGACCCGCAAGCAACTTCTCTCGCTGGCGGCCGTGGCCGGACTCGGTGGAGCGGCGTTGCCCGCGTCGGCGCCGGTGAACGCTGCCGCCGAACGCTCCACCGTCATACGCGGCGGATATCTGATCACAATGGACTCTTCGCTGGGGAGCATCGCCCGTGGCGACGTCCTCATCATCGGCAGCACCATCGTCGGTGTCGGGCCCAACCTGTCCGTCCCGAGCGGCACCGAGGTCATCGACGCCAGCGGCATGATCGTCATGCCCGGTCTGATCGACAACCACCGGCACATGTGGGAAAGCCTCATCCGTGGCCGATCGGTCAACAGCACCTTCGGGCAGTACTTCACCGACGTGCCCTTCGGCGTCTCGACCCGGCTCACCGCCGACGACGTGTACTACGGCACGCTGCTGGGCGCGTACGAGGCCATCGACAGCGGCATCACGACAGTCCTCGACTGGGCGCACGGCACGAACACCAGAGCGCATGCGCTGGCCGGTATCCGTGCACTGACCGACTCCGGTATCCGCGCCGTCTACGCGTACGGCCCGCCGGCCTCCGCCACCGCGGCGGACAGCCCACCCAGCACCGACGACATCCTCGCCGCCAAGGCGCTGACCGACAACGCGCCGATGGTCGGGCTGGCGATCGGCACCCGTAACCCGGAAACCGCCACCGCGCAGGTCTGGCAGCGGATCCAGCAGGACATCCGCCTCGCCCAACAGTTGGGGGTGCCGGTGACCCTGCACGCCGGTCTACAACCGGTGGCGACCTACGCGCCCCGCATGCTCGACAGCGTGGGCCTGCTCAACGGAAACGTCACGTTCATCCACGGCAACCTGTTCACCTCGGCCGACCTTGCGCTCATCAAGTCCCGGGGAGCGCACCTGACCGCCTCGCCGCTCGTCGAGATGCAGATGGTGGGCCCGGACATCCTGCCGGCCAGTGTCGCGGCCGGTATCCGCCCGGCGGTCTCGGCCGACATCGTCGCGGCAAGCACCGGCGACCTGCTCGACAACCTTCGTGCCTCCATCGCCAGCCACCGGATGCTGGCCCAGCAGGCCGCGCTCAAGGCCGGCACCACCCTCTCCACCCTGCCGCCACCCGGGCTCCGCGACGTACTGTCCTACGTCACCACCAACCCGGCCGCCGCGCTGGGGATCACCTGGCAGGTCGGCAGCCTCTCGCCGGGCAAGCAGGCCGACGTCATCGTCATCGACTCGACCGACCTCAACCTGTTCCTCACCGACCCGCGTGACGCCGTGGTCCACGCGGCCCACCCCGGCAACATCTCCTGGGTGTTCGTGGCCGGCGAGGTCCGCAAACGGGCCGGAGAACTGGTCGCGGACCTGACCACCCTCCGCGCCAATGCGAAGGCCGCGCGGGACCGGCTCGGCTGACCTGGCACCCACCAGGCGGACAGCCCCGCGAACACCCGGCCGCACGGTGTCGAACCACGCTTCGGGCGGGAGCGGCCGTCCTCGCCGGACGACCGCTCCCGAAGAATGCACGGCCCACCCGTCCGTACGTGACGGATCAGGGGATCAGTACCACCTTGCCGCCGGCGTGGCCTTCGTCGAGAAGCCGGTGCGCGTCGGCGGCTCGCGCCAACTCGTACCGTGCGCCGACGGTGGTGCTGACCTCGCCCCTGGCCAGGCGGTCGGCGAAGGCGAAGAGGTCACCGGTGGAGCGCTCGCCCGCATTGGAGAAAGTGACACCGAGGCGGTAGGCATCGGGGTCGGCGATGGTGATGATGCGGTCGACGCCGCCGCGCAGCTCGATCGAGTCGGGGAGCGCGCCCTTGCCCGCGACGTCGAACACCGCGTCGACACCGTCCGGCGCGAGGGCGCGTACCCGGTCGACGAGCCCCGGGCCGTAGCCGGTCGGAACGGCGCCGAGAGCACGTACCCGATCCTGGTTCTTCTCGGCGGCGGTGCCGATGACGGTGACACCGCGGGCGACGGCGACCTGCACGGCGAGCTGCCCCACCGCGCCGCTCGCCCCGTGCACGAGCAGCGTTTCACCCGCCGTGACCTTGAGCTGGTTGAGCACCCGGTTGGCCGTATCCACCGCCACCGGCAAGGTTACCGCCGCCACGAAGTCCAGGTCGTCGGGAATCGGTGCCCAGGTGGTGCTGAGCGCGTATTCGGCGTACGACCCGGTCGGTGCGGCGGCCCAGCCCACGACCCGGTCACCGACCGCGACGCCGGTCACCCCGGCACCGAGCGCGTCCACCACCCCGGCGAGTTCGATGCCGGGTACGGCGGGCAGTGGGGTCGGAAAGAACTCCTCCATGGCACCGCTGCGGACCTTGCCGTCGAAGGGGTTCACCCCGGCGGCCTGGATCTGGACCCTGATCTGGTCCGGTCCGGGGGAGGGGAGTGGGACCTCGACGAGACGCAGCACCTCGGGACCGCCGAACGTGTCGAATGTGATGGCCTTCATCAGTCTCTCCTTGTGCCGGGCGGACGGACGTTCGGGAACGCCGGACCGAACCTGCGGCGTGCGGCGCTGGGGTTCCGTCATCGGCTCGAGGACAACCTCGCGGCGTGGAAGTCGGAGCGCGAACGACGCCGACCGGCCGGCCCCGGGTACAGGCTAGTCGGATTGGCGCCGGTGTGCCGCCGATGTCGGTTTGATCGGAGAGGTTGGTTGACCACCTGATCGAGTTCCGTCGATGATGTTGCTGGGTAAGGCGTCGGCCTCTTCCGAGCAGATCCGAGCAGAGAGGATCGCAATGGCTCTCACCCGACGCGGTTTCCTGGAAGCGTCGGCCGTCACGGCGGCCGGCGCACTGTGGACGCCGGGATCTGGCCGATCCGCATCCGCGCCACCGGACTTTCCGACCGACATACCCGTCTACCGCGAGACGTACCGCAACTGGGCCGGCGAGATCCAGGTCGACGGGATGTGGACCTGCGCACCCCGGACCCCGGCCGAGGTGGTCACCGTGACCAACTGGGCGTACGGGCACGGCTACGCGGTACGTCCCCGGGGTTACCGGCACACCTGGTCGCCGCTGACCGTGCCCGCCGGCGACGGCTCCGCCGGCCGCACTATCCTGGTCGACACCACGAAGCACCTGACCGGGATGACCGTCCTGTCGACCGGCCCGGCGGCTGCGGTACGCGTACAGACCGGCGCCTCGATGGAAGACCTCCTCGGCTTCCTGGAACAGCACGGGCTCGGCGTGACCAACACCCCCGCGCCCGGCGACCTCAGCGTCGGCGGCGTCCTCGCGATCAACGGCCACGGCACCTCGGTGCCGGCCGACGGCGAGACCCGGACGCCCGGCCACACCTACGGCTCGCTCAGTAACCTCGTCCTCTCGCTCAGCGCGGTGGTCTGGGACGCGGCGGCCGGCGGATACGTGCTGCGTACCTTCGACCGGTCGCATCCGGACTGCGCGGCGCTGCTCACCCACGTCGGTCGGGCGTTCCTCACCGAGGTGACGATGCGGGTCGGGGCGAACCAGAACCTCCGCTGCGTCAGCACGGTCGACATTCCCAACTCGGAGCTGTTCGCCCCGCCCGGCAGCGGGGCCCGGCGTACCCTGGCCAGCTACGTGGCGTCGGCGGGGCGGGTGGAGGCGATCTGGTTCGCCTTCACCGACAAGCCCTGGCTGAAGGTCTGGAGCGTGGCGCCGACCCGGCCGCTGACCTCCCGACCTGTCGTCGCGCCGTACAACTACGTCTTCTCCGACAACGTTCCCGAACCCGTCTCGGAGCTGGCCGAGTTGATGCTGAACGGCGCCTGGGCCCTCGCGCCGACGTTCGGTCAGGTGCAGTACACCACCGCCGCCACCGGGCTGACCGCCACTGTGACCACCGACCTGTGGGGACCGTCGAAGAACCTGCTGCTCTACGTCAAGGCGACCACCCTGCGGGAGACGGCGAACGGCTACGCGGTGCACACCAACCGGGGCTCGATCCAGCGGGTGGTCAGCGAGTTCGCCCAGTTCTACCAGCGGCAGCTCGCCGCGTACCAGAGCCGGGGCGAGTTCCCGGTCACCGGCCAGGTGGAGATCCGGGTTGCCGGGCTGGACCGGGCCGCCGATGTCGACGTACCCGGGGCGGAGCCGCCGGCCCTGTCCGCCGTCCGGCCCCGGGCGGACCACCCCGAGTGGGACACCGTGGTCTGGTTCGACGTCCTCACCTTCCCGACCGCTCCCCGGGCGCACGCGTTCTACCGCGAGATGGAGACGTTCTTCTTCACCAACTACCGCGGCGCGTACGCCGGCTGCCGGGTGGAGTGGTCGAAGGGCTGGGGGTACACCGACGAGGCCGCCTGGGCCGACCGGACCATGCTGACCCAGGTCGTTCCCGACTCGTACCGGCAGGGACCCGACCCGACCTGGAACCGGGCGGTGGCGACCCTCAACCGGTACGACCCGCACCGGCTGTTCAGCAACCCGTTCCTCGACGTACTGCTGCCCGGCACATCCTGACCGGGTGACCAGGTGCCCGGACGCCTCGCGGTTCAGCCGGGGATGCGTCGCCGGATCGTCGGCCGGGGAAACAGCATCGGCACCTCGCGCCGGTGCGCGGCGTACCCCGGCCGCCGGTCCAACGACCTCCGCTCCATCAGCGGAATCGTCGCCCCGACGAACAGCGTGAGTACGACGAGCGGGCCGGCCACCGTCCACCACCAGGTCGGGTCGGCGGCCAGTCCGAACAGCCACAGCCCCCACCAGAAGGCGATCTCACCGAGGTAGTTGGGATGCCGGGAGTACCGCCAGAGGCCCCGGTCGCAGATCCGGCCCCGGTTCGCCGGGTCGGCGGTGAACCGGCGTAGCTGGTCGTCGGCGATCGCCTCCAACCCGATCGCCCCGGCGGCGACCAGCACGGCGACCACGTCCAGCGGGCCGAGCGCGCGGTCACCGGCCACGGCGGGCCAGCCCGGCAGCAGCCCGGCGAAGACGACGAGCGTGGGCATCGACTGGATACCGCCGAGACTCACCAGCCACCACGGCAGCCGGCCCCGGGTCTGTGCCCGGAGCTGGCGGTAGCGCCAGTCCTCGTGCCGCAACCCAGACCAGCCACCTGCCCAGTTCGCGGTCAGCCGTAACGCCCACACCGTGACCAGCGCGGTCACCAGGAACTGGCGGAGCACGACCCCGTCGTCCGCCGACACGATCCAACCGATCATGATCAGCGGTGGCGCCACGCTCCAGTACGGGTCGTAGACGCTGGCGTTGCGCAGCACCATCGAGGCGGCGAAGACGAGCAGGGTCGCGACGACGTCCGCGTACAGGGCACCGGTCAGCGGATGCCGTGCTCCGGCGAGCAGCCAGGTCAGCACCCCGCCGAACCCGGCGACCAGGTAGATTCCGCCGACGACGCCGAGCGACACCGGCCGGGACACCTCGGCGAGGGCACCGCCGATCCGGTACGTCCGCATCCTGAGCACCTTACCGTCGGGCGGCCCGCTTTCGCCGTGCGCGGAATCCCTGGCCCGGCTCCCTCGATGGGTGGCTGAATAGGAGGGAGCGAGCGGCGCGACGGGGAGGGGTCCGATGGGGACGGTGCCGGCGTACGACGAGATCGCGGACTGGTACGAGCGGGACTTCCTCGGTGGACCGGCCACCGTCGACGACCCGCTCGGCATCGGCACGGCCCTACGGCTGCTGCTCGGCCCCGGTGCCGGTCCCTGCCTGGAACTCGGCTGCGGCACGGGCGCGTACGCCGCGCAGGTACGGGCGCTCGGTCGTACTCCGCTCGGCGTCGACCTCTCGGCGGGCATGCTGCGGCACGCCGCCGGGCGGCTGCCGGTGGCCCGGGCCGACGCCACCCGGCTGCCGGTCCGGGACGGTTCCGTTCCGGCGGCCGTTGCCGTGATGGTCCACACCGACATGCCCGACTACCCGGCGGTGCTGCGCGAGGCGGCCCGGGTGCTCGCCCCGGGCGGGGTCTTCGTGCACATCGGGGTGCACCCCTGCTTCTGCGGCGGCTTCGCCGACCACACCGACCGGGAGGCGGTGCTGATCCGCCCCGGCTACCTCGACACGTACTGGACGAAGGACTCGTGGACCGATCACGGGATCAGGGACAAGGTCGGCGCGGTGCACCGGCCCCTGCCTGCCCTGCTGCACGCGTTCCTCGATGCCGGCCTGACGCTGGAACGGTTCACCGAGGGTGGCGGGCCCACCCCGATAATGTTCGCCATCCGGGCCCGTCCACCGGACTGAGTTCCCGCCCGTCGACCGGCTCTGGACACCTGCGGGCGGGCGACCGTACCGGGGAACTCAGCCGGCCGCCGCCGCAGCGTCGGGCGGGCCGTCGAGGAGACGCAGTGCGGCTGCGTGCAGGGCGTCGCTCCGGGCGAACAGCGCCGGGCCGGGGCCGGGCCGGGTCCGGCCGTCGAACCCGCTGTACCGGCCACCGGCCTCGGTCACGATGAGCGAGGTGGCGGCGAAGTCCCACACCTGGCCACGGGTCTGCACGGCGAGGTCGAGTTCGCCCCGGGCGACGAGCAGTGCGGCGTGCCGGCGCCACGGGCTCGGGGACGTCACCGCGCAGAGCGGCGCGATCATCTCGCGTTCGGCGGGGAAGACCTGGTCGTCGACGGGTACCACGCCGAGCCGGCTGCCGGACAACCGCTCCGGCGCGGTCCGGTCGACGGAGATCTGGCGCTCGTCGCGTACGCCTCCCTCGGCGATGTCGGCCTCGTACGCGCCGCCGCCGCGCCCGGCCCACCAGATCTTCGCCTGCGCCGGAACCACTGCCACTCCGACGACGATCTCGCCGGCCTCCTCCAGCGCGACGAGGACCAGCCAGCGGTCGTCGCCGACGACGAACTGCGCGGTGCCGTCGATCGGGTCGACGATCCAGCGCCGGCTGGCCTGGCCGACCTGTCCCGCCTCCTCGCCGAGTACGGCGTCGTCGGGCCGGGCCTCCGTTAGGACCGCCCGGATCGCGGCCTCGACCGCCCGGTCGGCCTCGGTCACCACGCTGCCGTCCGACTTGTGCTCGGGGGAGAGCCGGGCGAGGTCCGCGAAGTACCGGAGGCCGACCGCGGCGCCGGCCAGGGCGGCACGCCGGGCCAGTAGAAGATCGTTTTCCACGGCCTCATCCTCGCCTGCGACCGGGCGCACCACCGGACCGGGGGTTCCACTCGGCCGACCGGCGCCGGTCGGATCAGCCGGCCCGGGTCGGCTGATCCGGGTCAGTTCACCGGCATCATCCGCAGGGCCAGCGCCGGACACATCCGCACCGCCTTGCGGGCGCCCGCCTCCAGCCAGGTCGGCACCGGCGTGGACGGGAACGACGGGAAGCCGTTGGCGTCCAGCCGCACGAACTCCGGCACCACGTGGGCGCAGAGGCCGTGCCCGTCGCAGCGGGACCAGTCCACCACCAGCTTCGACGTCGGAGCGTCCGCCGCCGACGGCAGGCCCAGCACGCCCTTCACCTTCCGGCCGCAACCGCCCCGGTTGGCGTGCGCGTCCAGGTCCTCGACGAAGACCTCCAGGGCCGAGGTGGCGAACCGGGCGGTTCCGTCCGGGTGGCTGCACGCTCCCCGGCCGCGTACCGCCCCCGCCGCCGCCCGGACCACCTCGGGCGCGGCGCTGCCCCCTACGATCAGGTCCAGCGTCCGGGCCAGGTCCGGCAGCCCGAGCCGGCACGGCCCGCACTGGCCGGCGGATTCCCCGGCCAGGTACGTCACCACCTGGGCGGCCTCGCCGAGCGGGCAGACGTCGGCGCCCAGCGGCATGATGATGCCGGCGCCGAGCGCGCCGCCGACCTTGGTGAACCCGGCCCGGGACACCTCGGCGGTGGCCGCTCCGTCAGCGGTGATCCACTTTCCGTGATAGCCGCCGGTGAGCACGCCCGGACCGGCCGGCGTCTCGCAGAGTTCCAGCACGTCACGGAGCGGGATACCGGTAGGGCACTCCACCACCGCCGGTCGGCCGGCGGCTCCGGTCACGGTCAGCAGGACCGTCCCGGGCTCGTCGGCGGTGCCGACCGTTCCGTACTCGTACGGGCCGAGCCGGGCCGCCAGCGCGAGTTGCGCGTACGTCTCGGCGTTGGAGAGCAGCGTCGGCAGGCCGCCCACCCCGGCGTCGCTGGCCCGCTGCTTGCGCCCCGGCGGGATGTGCGCCTCGCCGTTGATCCCGCGTACCAACGCGCCGCCCTCACCGGAGATGAACCGGTGTGGCACGGTGACGATGCCGGTCCGCACCGGCATCCGACGCTCGGCCAGGGCGGCGGTGAGCGAGGCCTCCCCGATGCCGTCGTCGGCGACACCGATCACGATCTCTTCCGCGTCCAGCGCGTACGCGGCGATCGCGGCGCCGTCCAGGATCAGGTGCGGGGCCCGGGTGAGCAGCGCCTTGTCCTTCCACGCGCCCGGCTCACCCTCGGTCGCGTTCACCACGACCACGGTCGGCAGGTCCTGCCGGTCCGCCGACTCGAGCACCGCCCGGATCTTGCGGCCGAACGGGAAGCCGGCGCCGCCCTTGCCCTTGAGTTCGATGCCTTCGACCAACCGGAGCAGACCCTTGGGGGAGAGCGGGTTGACGGCGCCGTGCACCATCTCGTGCGCGGTCAGGTCCAGCCTGCCGAACTCGTCGAATCCGGCGGTGAGCCGAGGCTCGCCGAAGCAGGCCACCGGCGGTACGGCGGTCAGGCTCACCGGGTTTCTCCCTTCAGGTTGGTCCAGTACGCCCCTTCCTCGGCCGCGTCGTCCGACTTCTTGCGGCGGGAGGACCGGCTGGGCGGTTCGCCGGACTTGCGGGACCGGCGGGACGCGATGTCGATCACGGCCGGCCGGTCGGCGTCATCGTCGTCGTCCCGACCCGCCGCCAGGTTGGGCTCGTACCGGGCGGCGCGACCCCACTCGGCCGTACTCTCCTCGGCGTCGTCGTCGACCTTGGCCCGTCGCCCGGCGCGCTCCGTGGCGGGTTCCTCGTCCGCCGCCCGGCGTCGCCGGCCGGACCTGGGGGTGCCGGTCGTCGCCGGCTCGTCGTCGGGCTCGCGCCAGGAGCGCCGTCCGGCGCCGTCGGTGTCGTACCGGGATCGCCGTTCCTCGTCGGCCACCGGCGGTCGCGGCTCGTCGCGGTCGGCGGCGCGGAGCGGCTCGTCCTCGTCCGCCGACGGCCGGCGGTACGCGGAGTCGTCCGAGCCGCGTCGCGGCCTGTCCCAGGGATCCTCCGGCTCGCCCGTCGCCCAGCGTCGCGGGCTGTCCCAGGGCAGTTCCGGGTCACTCGGCGGTGCGTCTGGTCCGGCACCGGTCGCCACGTCCCGTTCCAGTGGCACCTCGGGCACGGCGAACCGGTCCGACCGGCGGGGAGCCGAATCCGTCGTGTCGGACTCCCCGGCGCGGGCCCAGCTGTCGATGGCCGCCTCCGACCCGTTGTCGCGCAGGTCGTTGAGGCTCTCCCGGCGTCGGCGACCGACCCGGGTTCCCCGGTCGTCGTCGCGCCCGGTCGAGGTGTCCACGCCGTCGGCCCGGCCGATCCGGGTGTCCGGGTCGCTGCGGCGTCCGCCCATGGTGTCGTCGCTGCGGCCGATCCGGGTGTCCGGGTCGCTGCGGCGTCCGCCCATGGTGTCGTCGCTGCGGCGTCCGCCCATGGTGTCGTCGCTGCGGCGTCCGCCCATGGTGTCGTCGCTGCGGCCGATCCGGATGTCGGGGTCGCTCCGGCGACCGCTCATGGTGTCGTCGTCCCACCGGCTGTCCCGGCCGCTTCGTTGACTGTCCGTCGCACTCCGGTGACCACTCGTGACCGGGGAGCCCTGCCGGCTGGCCCGGATCTCGTCCGCCGTCCGACGTTTGGCGGGAGCCGTGCCGAGGCGGGTCCGGACCGGTCCGGCCGACCGGGCCGCCTTGCCGACCGGAGCCAACGAGCCGGTGCCCTGGCCCTGCTCCTCGCGCTTGCGACCCAGCGAGACCGAGAGCCGGATCAGCAGGGCACCCGCCACCAGGGCCACGCAGAGCAGGTAACTGACGGTCACCCAGGTGGCTGCGGCGCGGCCGGCCTGCAGGCCGTGCACCAGCGCGATCGGCCAGGCGGCGTACGACACGCTGTGCAGGGCACGCCACAGCCACGGCTTACCGATACCGGCGAACCGGACCCGGACCAGGCCGGTCCAGAGCACGCTCACCATGAGCACCCCGGCGACGGTGCCGAGTCCAACGTAGACACCGGCACCACTGACGAACGGCAGGAGCGCCTTGCTCGTGCTGATGTGTCCGGCGGTGATTTTGGTCAACACGTGCAGTACCAGGGCGATGACCGCGATGATTCCGAGGGACCGGTGCGCCGACTGGAGCAGGACCCGGTGTCGGATCAACAGGACGATCCGGTCGGTCGCCACCAGGCCGGCCATCACGGTCAGGCTCAGCGACACCAGGGTGACCGGTCCGGCGAAGAACACGATGAACACGAACATGTACGCGTTGATCAGACTGCCGATCGGGCTGAGCATCGCCGCAGCCCACAGGGCGGCCAACGCCGAGACAACGAGTACTGCGACCGCCCCCCTGGGCCGGGGTGTGCTACCCCGGCTGGTGAAGCTCTTGGGGATGCTGGCTCGCTGAATCTGCCTCGTCCGGGCCATACGCTCCTCGATCTCCGCCTCGGTGCCCACCACCGCGCCCCAGCTGACCACCCGTCGGCTCGACGAGCGCGGTCGCCTATTCTGCCCCGTCCCGATCGTGCCACTTTGGTCGGAGTCGCGCCGCCGACGCCTACTGCTGGCGGCCCGACCCACCACAGGTACGGAGAAACAGGCCGGGGGGATGAGTCCCGTGCCGATTATGTTTCACGATCGGTGGAGTTGGGTCCCCTCCGGGGTGGGCAATCCGGCGTCAACCGGTGAAGAGCTTCGCCGCGGTGATGACGGTCTGTACGACACCGTAGCCAAGCAGGACGGCGATCAGCAGCCACGAGATCCAGAGACGGGCGGACTGACCGTGCGGGTGCTCTGTCATCGTGCGGTGCTCCTTCCGGTACCGAGCGAGTCGTCGGTGTCGGCGTCGACATCGGGAGTAGTGCTGGAGTGGTCACCGACCGTCGTGGTCGGGTCGGGTCCGCCACCCGGGACGGCCGGCTCGTGGAAGCGTTCCGGTACGGGTCGGATCAGCAGGTTCGCGACGAATCCGATGGCCAGTACGCCGACCATGGTGAACAGCGCCGGCCGGTACGCGGACGCGGTGAGGGTGCCCGGCTTGCCCTGGGCGTCGAGGAACCCGTTGATGATCAGGGGCCCGGCGATGCCGGCGGCGGACCAGGCGGTCAGCAGTCGACCGTGGATCGCCCCTACCTGGTAGGTGCCGAACAGGTCCCGCAGGTAGGCGGGGACGGTGGCGAACCCTCCGCCGTAGAAGGACAGGATGACGCAGGCGAGCAGCACGAAGAGCGCGGTCGCGGTGGAGCCGATCAGGGCCAGCAGGGTGTAGAGCACCATGCCGACGCCGAGGTAGACCAGGTAGATCGGCTTACGTCCGAGAACGTCCGAGGTCGACGACCAGACGAACCTGCCCGCCATGTTGAACAGCGACAGCAGTCCGACGAAGCCGCCGGCCGCGGCGATGGTGACGGTCGACGTCCCGCCATCCCGGAAGAAGTCCTGGATCATCGGGCTGGCCTGTTCGAGGATCCCGATGCCGGCGGTGACGTTGCAGAATAGCACGATCCAGAGCAACCAGAACGAGCGGGTCCGGATGGCGTTCGTCGCCGAGACGTTCGCGGTGGTGACGAGCGGCTTGGCGGACACCGTGGCCGGATCGAAGCCGACCGGTCGCCACCCGGGCGCCGGCACCCGGACGTTGAACACCCCGAACATCATGATGGCGAAGTAGCCGACACCCAGCGTGACGAAGAGCCCCACCAGTGCCCCGCCGGAGGCGACCGAGGCGGAGTTCGACGGGTCGTAGCCGGGGTCGTAGAACGAGAGCAGTTGCCGGGACAGCGGGCTGGCCAGCATCGCGCCGCCACCGAAGCCCATGATGGCCAACCCCGTCGCGAGCCCGGGGCGGTCCGGGAACCATTTGATCAGCGTGGACACCGGTGAGATGTATCCGATGCCGAGCCCGATCCCGCCGAGGACGCCGTAACCGAGGTAGACCAGCCAGAGTTGCCCGGTCGCGATGCCGAGCGCGCCGACCAGGAATCCGGTCGCCCAGAAGCACGCGGAGACGAACATGGCCTTGCGCGGCCCGTTCGCCTCCACCCAGGTTCCGCCGACCGCCGCCGACAGCCCCAGCATCACGATGGCGATGCTGAAGATGACACCGATGGCCGTCTGGCTGGCGTCGAAGTGGGCGATCAGGGAGTTCTTGTAGACGCTGGTCGCGTACGCCTGACCGATGCAGAGGTGCACGGACAGTGCGGCCGGCGGAATCAGCCAGCGGCTGTACCCCGGTGCGGCGACGGTGTGCTGATGGTGGAGTGCGGACAGCAGCGGCACGGTCGTACCTCGCTTGC
>NZ_JADPUN010000361.1 GCF_015690345.1 Plantactinospora alkalitolerans
CTTATGCAGAAAACGATAAGAAGGGGCCCTTCCTTACGCCTGGTCAGCTCCGTGCTGAGCGGGCGGCGCGGTAGGCGCGCATCTTGGCCCGGCTGCCGCAGATGCTCATCGTGCACCAGCGCCCGCGCCCGGCGGGGCTGTGGTCGTAGTACACCCACTGGCAGCGGTGTGCGGCGCAGGACTTGAGGCGCGGCCAGGTGCCGGCGGCGACGGCGTCGAGAATCGCCGCCGCGACCGTGGCGATCAGCGCGGCGGACCCGTCGAGCCGGCCCGCCGGTACGGCTCGCGCCGCCCCGGCGTCGTCGATGGTCAGCACCAGCGGGGCGGTGCCGAGCGTGTAACGCAGCACGGCGGCCGAGGCGGCCGGCACCTTGGCGCCGGTGTGTCCCCGGCAGGCGTCCCGTAACGCCTCCCGGAACCGGCGGGTCTCGGTGACGTCGGAGTCGGTGAAGGTGAGTTCGGCACAGCCGTGCGCGGCGGCGAACGCGGCCAGTTCGGCGATGGTACGCAACCGGTCGCGGTCGGCCTCGATGTCGACGGTGTTCAACAGGTCCTGCACGAGCGCGAGCCGTCCGGGTGCGGGCGTGCGGTCACCGGGCTGCTTCATGGCGCCACGGTACGCACAGCACGCCAGCCGACGGTAACGTCTATCGATGTATTCCGCCGATCTGTCCGGGGTGCGGATCGGATGTCGTCGGGTACTACCGGCGGTCGGGTACTACCGGCGGTCGGGGGTGCCGAGCCGGTGGGTGAGTGCGGTGTGCCGGCGACCGGTGCCGGCGGTCCGTACCGCGATGGCGAGAGCCTTGCGGGACCCGGCCAGCACGACGAGCTTCCGGGCCCGGGTGACCGCCGTGTAGAGCAGGTTCCGTTGCAGCATCGTGTACGAGCCCATCGTCACCGGGATGACGACGGCGGGATACTCGCTCCCCTGGGACCGGTGCACGGTGATGGCGTACGCGTGCTGAAGTTCGTCCAGCTCGTCGAAGTCGTACGCGATCTCCTCGGCCTCGTCGGTGCGGACGGTGAGTTGGCGGTTCTCCAGGGAGAGGTCGGTGACGACCCCGACGGTGCCGTTGAAGACCCCGGCGGCGCCCTTGTCGTAGTTGTTTCTGATCTGGATCACCTTGTCGCCGACCCGGAAGACCCGGGCGCCGTGCCGGCGTTCCGGACGGCCCTCCCGGTACGGAGCGAGGGCCTGCTGTAGCGCGGTGTTCAGGCTGCCGGCACCGGCCGGGCCCCGGTGCATCGGGGTGAGGACCTGGATGTCCTGCGCGCGCAGCCCGAACTTCCGGGGCACCCGGTGGGCCACGATGTCCACCACGAGTTCGGCGGTGGCCTCCGGCTCGTCCACCGGGAACAGGAAGAAGTCGGGATACTGGCCGAGGACCGGCGACTGGCCGGCGTTGATCCGGTGCGCGTTGACCACGACGCCGGACTCCTGGGCCTGCCGGAAGATCTTCGTCAGCCGGACCCGGGGAACCGGCTCGGCGTTCAGCACGTCCCGGAGCACCTCGCCGGCACCGACCGAGGGAAGCTGGTCCACGTCGCCGACCAGCAGCAGGTGTGCGCCGGGCGCCACGGCCTTGATGAGCTTGTTCGCCAGGATCAGGTCGAGCATCGAGGCCTCGTCGACGACGATCAGGTCCGCGTCGATCGGATTGTCCCGGTCGTGGGTCGGATCGCCACCGGGACGTAGTTGCAGCAGCCGGTGCACGGTGGCGGCCGGATGCCCGGTGAGCTCGGTCAGCCGCTTCGCCGCCCGCCCGGTCGGCGCGGCGAGCACGATCTTCGCTCCCTTGGCGGCGGCGAGCTGGATCACCGAGGAGACGGTGAACGACTTGCCGCAGCCGGGGCCGCCGGTGAGCACCGCGACCTTCGAGGTGAGGGCGAGCCGGACCGCCGCCTCCTGCTCGGGCGCGAGTTCGGCCCCGGTCCGGGTACGCAGCCAGGCCAGCGCCTTCGTCCAGTCGACCGTGCCGAACGCCGGCATCCGGTCGGTTCCGTGGTGCAGCAGCCGGAGCAGGCTGGTCGCGAGCGCGGACTCGGCCCGGTGGAACGGCACCAGGTAGACCGCCGGGATCGTGCCGCCCTCGGTGCTCGGGTTCGGCACCTGCTCCCGGACCACGCCCTCGTCGGCGGCGAGGTCGGTCAGGCAGCTCCGGACCAGCTCCACCGGTACGCCGAGGATCTCGGCGGCGTCCGCGACCAGGTTCGGCTCGGGCAGGTAGCAGTGGCCGCCGTCGGCCGCCTCGGAGAGGGTGTACTGGATGCCGGCCTGGACCCGCTGCGGACTGTCGTGCGGGATGCCGACGGCCTGGGCGATTGTGTCGGCGGTCTTGAAGCCGATGCCCCAGACGTCGGCGGCCAGCCGGTACGGCTCGTTGCGGACGATCGAGATGGAGCCGTCGCCGTACTTCTTGAAGATCCGTACGGCCAGCGAGGTGGAGACCCCGACGCCCTGGAGGAAGACCATCACCTCCTTGATGGACTGTTGTTCGGCCCAGGCGGTGGCGATCATCTTCGTCCGCTTGGGTCCCAGTCCCGGCACCTCGATCAGCCGGCCGGACTCCTCCTCGATGATCCGCAGGGTGTCGACGCCGAAGTGCTCGACGATCCGGGTGGCCATCTTCGGGCCGATTCCCTTGATGAGTCCCGAGCCGAGGTACCGCTCGATGCCCTGGATGGTCGCCGGCAGCACGGTGGTGTACGACTGCACCTCGAACTGCCGCCCGTACTTCGGATGCGACCCCCACCGCCCGACCAGCCGGACGCTCTCCCCGGGTTGTACGCCGAGCAGCGATCCGACCACGGTGAGTAGGTCGGAGCCGGACCGGTCGGTGGCGAACCGGGCGATGGTGTAGCCGGTCTCCTCGTTGGCGTACGTGATCCGTTCCAGCACCGCTTCCAGCACCACCCCGGCGGGGCGGTCGGTGGGGCGTCGCTCCGCGGTCGTCGCCTGCTGTGCGGTCACCACAGCATCATGCAGCACACCTCTGTCGGACATCGCTCAGCAGCCACTCCAGGCTCGCTGGTCCCGACCGTCGCGACCTTGCGGCGATCCGGTCCGGAGCGGCCCGGAGTCGGCCTAGCGTGAGGCCATGGACGACGGGGAGCGGGCGCTGGTGATCGACGGCGAGCTGCACGACCTGCTGGTCATGCTCGCCAGCAGCCGGGACGAGACGGTGGCGGAGACGGCGGCCCGGCTGATCGAGGCTGAGTTCGACCGGATCAACCCGGGCATGCTGGACGACATCCGCCGGCCCGGCGCGGCGATCAAACGCCTCTACGCGGCGACCGGCAGGCCGATCCCGGAGGTGTTCCGGGAGTCGGTCGAGCCGGAGTTCGGCCGCGCCGCCGGGGTACGGGAAATCGACGACACCAGCGAGTTCCACCGGGTCTGAAGCTCGTGATCGCGTGAAGTCCGGCTGGTGGGCGCCGGCCGGACTTCACGCGATCAAGCGATGTCTCCGGCGGACCCGATCCCAAGTACCGGCCTGGCGGGGGATCGCGGTCCATCGATCTATCGTTCACGATGAATGTCCTGGCGTCGGGGGGACCACCCCGGTGCCGGCAGTCGAGAGCGAGGGGTCCAACGTGCACAGTCGTCCGTCCCGACCGGCCCGATGGTGGGCCCGTACCCTGGTTCTGCCCATCCTCGCGGTCGCGTTGGTCGCGGCCGGCGGCACCGCCGCGCACGCGGCGGCGGACACCGCGCCGCCGAGCGCGCCGGGCCCGATCACCGTCGCCGGGACCACCGCCGACTCGGTGGAACTCACCTGGGCCGCCTCCACCGACAACGTCGCAGTGGTGAGCTACCACGTGACGCAGATCTTCACCGACATGGCCTTCCTGCACACCACCACCACCAACAGCATCGTGATCACCGGCATGTTGCCCTCACGCACCTACACCTTCGGCGTCTCGGCGTTGGACGCGGCCGGCAACCGGTCGACGTCACCGCCGTCGCTGCGGTTCACCCAGCCGCCGGGCGACAGCCAGCCGCCGACCGCGCCCTCGGCGCTCACGGTCGGACTGGTCGGGGAGACCGCCGTCGGGCTGAGCTGGGGCCCGTCCACCGACAACGTCGTACTTCTGCAGTACGAGGTGCTGTCGCTCACCCCGACCGGCAACACCGTGGTGGCCCGGGTGGGGCTGATGCCGCCCATGTACCCCTCGACCGCCGTCACGGTGAGCGCGTTGACGCCGCGTACCACGTACACCTTCGCGGTGCGCACCCAGGACGAGGCCGGCAACTATTCGGCATTGTCCAGCCCGGTGACCGTGACGACCGGGCCCGCCCCGGAGCCGCAGCCGACCTGCGCGGTCGGGTACCGGACCATGGTGCAGTGGCAGGGCGGCGTCGTGGCCGAGATGACGATCAGGAACACCGGCCCGGTG
This sequence comes from Plantactinospora alkalitolerans, assembly GCF_015690345.1. Classification (GTDB taxonomy): domain Bacteria; phylum Actinomycetota; class Actinomycetes; order Mycobacteriales; family Micromonosporaceae; genus Plantactinospora; species Plantactinospora alkalitolerans. Next base: position 4,402 of record NZ_JADPUN010000361.1, read on the forward strand.
GAGATCAACGGCTGGACGCTGCGCTGGTCCCTGCCGAACTCGGTGCGGATCGTCACGGTCTGGGGGGCGGAACTGATCAGCAACGTCAACGGTGTCGTCACGGTCCGGAACGCCAACTACAACGCGACGATCCGGCCGGGTGCCACCGTGACCATGGGCTACCAGGCCGCCGTGTCCGGCAGCGGCGGGTCCATCCAGCCGACCTCGTTCGTGCTGAACGGCGAACTCTGCCGGGCCGGATAGCCGGCGGCCCGGATGTAAGGGAGGGCCCCCTTGTCGTCGGTTCTGCTCGGGGCCCTTTCCTACGCTCCAACCGCGGCGCCAACCATCGGTCACTATGGATATCTGATGGGCCGGCGCCGACAGTCGAGAGTGAGGAACCACTGTGCGAGATCGTCCATCCCGAACCGCCATACGCGGGGTCCTTGGTCTGATTTCCTCCGTCCTGGCCGTCGTGCTGGCCGCGACGGGCACCGCCCCGGCGTACGCCGCCGCCGAGGACACCGAGCCGCCCACCGCCCCCGGTCCGATCACGGTCGTCGAGATCAGCAACACCTCGATCGTGCTCGCCTGGGCCGCCTCCACCGACAACGTGGGCGTTGCCCAGTACACGGCCTCGTACCTCTACCTGGACTTCGGCGGGCAGGGCAGCACCACCACCAACAGCATCCGGTTCGACAACCTCCGGCCCTCGGGCAGCTACCGCTTCCGGGTCAACGCGGTGGACGCGGCCGGAAACCGGTCTCCGTCCACCCCGGAGCTGTTCGTGACCATGCCACCCGGCGACGACCAGCCGCCGACCGCACCGGGCCAACCGGTCGCGTCGGAGATCACCGCCACGAGCGTCAAGCTGACCTGGGCACATTCGGTGGAGAACATCCAACTCGACATCTACGAGATCTTCCAGGTCACCGCCGCCGGCAACACGTTCGTCCGGGACGTGAACCAGATCCCGAGGGGGCCGAACGAAACCGTGATCGGCGGGCTGACCCCGGGCACGACGTACACCTTCGTGGTGCGGGCCCGGGACGAGGCCGACAACTATTCGGCGTTCTCCGACCCGGTCACGTTGACCACGTTGCCGGCGACGGCGCCGGACCCGGCCTGCACCGTCCGGTACCGCGCCGGCGGCCAGCGGCCCGGCGGTGTCCAGGTCGAGCTGACGATCGTGAACCACGCCGCGACGGTGGTCGACGGATGGACGCTGAGCTGGAACTTCCCGGCCGACCAACGACTGCACGCGCTCCGGGGAGCGACCCTGGTCGGCCGGGGCGACGGCAGCATCACGGTCCGGAACGCCCGGAACAACGGCACGATCCGACCCGGGGGGACCGCCATGCTCAGCTACGTCGCGTCGAGTTCCGTCACGCCGACCGACTTCTACCTGAACAGCCGCAAGTGCCAGGCCGGATAGCTCGGCCGGACTCCTGATCGGGTGGTCGGCTGACCGGGAACGGGCGGAGGGCGCGCCGGAGCGTGCGCGCCCTCCACGTCTGTTGCCCCGTCCCTGCCCGACCGGACGGAACTGCCTTCCTTTCGTACGGCTCGCCGCGTCTTCGAACACCACTCGCCGTTTCTCTAGGTAACCGCACCGCGCGGTCCTTGTCGATTGACAGGACTGCCGATACGGCGAAGGGGGTGGACCACCATGCGGGCTGTTCGGCTTACCGACGTAGGGGATGGCTGACCTGCCGCCCGGTGCGGCCGAACTCGTCAGTGAGGTGGAGCGGATCACGGCGCTGCCCGGGGATGCCACCGACCGGGTACCGGAACTGCTCACGGTGCTGCACCGGCTGGTGCCGTACGCGGGGTCCGTGATGCAGGTGTTGAATCCGGAACGCCGGGAGTTCGAGATGCTCGGGGAGTTCGGCTACGGCGAACCCACCCTCGCCTACCTGCGCAGTTCCGAGTACTACCACGAGATGGAACTGCTCGGCATGGACCGGGACCGGCCCCCGATGTGCCTTCGGGACGCACCCGTTCCGCCCGCCGAACTGGCGTCCTGGGCCGAGCACCTGGAGCCGGCGGGCTTCCGCGAGGGGGTCGGGATCACCCTGTTCACCCCGGACGGTCGGCACCTCGGCCTGCTCTCCCTGCACACCGACGATCCGGCGTACCCGAGCGACGCGGCCCGGGACTTCCTGGGGATGCTCACTCCGCTGATCGCGGACGCGGTGGATCCGATGCGCTCACTGGTCACCCTGTCGAGAATCGTCGCCGACGCCCAGGCGGGGGTGGTGCTGACCCGGGCCGGCAACGTGCTGTCGATTCCGGGACTGCCGGGGCATCCGTTGCTGGCCATCGGATCGGCGGTGCTGGAGGTGGCGGCGGCGAGCCTGACCGAGGGCAGCGGGTACCACTCGTTCCTCTGCCCGCACCGGCCGGCCGGCGGCACCGAGGGGCATGTCCGGATCACCGTGCTGCCGTGTCCGACGTCCACACCGATCCATCTACTCGCGATGGTGCTGACCTCGCCCGCCGGTGACCTGCGCGGGTTGACCCGGCGGGAGTTGGAGATCCTCGGCCTGCTCGTCGACGGCTGGTCGAACCAGCGGATCGCCAGCCGGTTGGTCATCGCCCAGCGCACCGTCGCCGCGCACGTCGAGCACATTCTGAGCAAACTGAACGCGCCCAGCCGTACCCTGGCGGCCGTCCGGGCGCTCAGAAGGGGCTTGTACGTACCGCGGCTCCTCGCCCGGTCGGACCGATGAACCTGGCGTCGACGTCCGGCGTGTCGCCCATGGAGCTGCGATGAGGAACCTTCTCCGGTCCGCGTCCGGTGTCGCCAGGGACATCGCGCGGATCGCCGCGGCCCCGCCCGCCGGTGAGCAGGTGGAGGAGGTGCTGTCCCTGCTCTACCGGGTTATCCCGTACGACGCTGCCTGGCTCGGGTTGATCGACGACACGCACCAGCGGTACACCGGGCTGGTCAACGTCGGCTACGACGACCGGACCCGCCACTACTTCGACACCCGGGAGCTACGGGAGCAGGTCGACAGGTGTGCCCTGAACACGTCGCCGGCTCCGCAGTGCATCCGGGACACGTCGTTTCCGTTCGACGAACTGCCGGTGTGGTCGGAGTACTACCGGCCGGCGGGCCTCTTCGGCGGTATGGCGGTCGGGCTGTTCACCCGGGACCGCCGCCATCTCGGAATGCTGTTGATCAGTACCGACGACTGGGGCAACCCGACGGACGAGGCGCGCGATCTGATCGGTGCGCTGGCCCCCCGGATCGCCGCCGTCGTCGACCCGACCCGGACGGTGACCGAGCTGGCCCGGATCGTCCGGGACGCCCTGGGTGGTGTCGTGCTGACCGGGGGTGGCAGGACCCTGCCGCTGTGCGGCCTGCCCGGGCATGAACTGTTGTCCGAGGGTTCGGCGTTGCTCGGGGCGGCCGCCCGGCAGCACGCCCAGGGTGGCGGTTGTGTCTCCTTCCTCTGGCCGGCTTCCAGGATCGACGACGACGAGCGGGACAGCCTTGACGACGACGAGCGGGACAGCCTTGTCCAGGTCGTGGTCCTGGGGTGTCCGCCGTATCCGTCGCGCCTGGTCGCGGTGGTGGTCCGCCCGCCACCCGCCGCTCGGCCCAGGCTGACCCGGTACGAGTTGACGGTTCTCAGCATGTTGCTCGACGGCTGGCCCGAGCAGCGGATCGCCGGCGCGATGGGTCTTTCGGTGTACGCCGTCGTCGAGACGACCGAGCGGATCGTCTATCGGCTCGGCACTCGGGACCGGCACGCCGCCCTGCTCCGCGCGGCCCGGCAGGGCTGGTTCATCCCGCACGGGTTCGGCGGTACGCCGGCCTGAGCGACCACCTCGGGGGCAGGTTCGACGCTGTTGTCCGGTTCGTCGGCTCCGGGACTCCCGCCCGGACCCACCGGCGCGACGCCGGCCTGCCCACTGTCCGCCGGTCGCCGTACCGTTGGCGGGCGCGCGCCCATCCCGGGACGCGGGGAGGGGGCAGCGTGGAGTTGGTCGCCGAGGTACGTCAACTGCTCGCGGACGTGCCCTGCGCCGGGCTGGACGAGCTGCCCGGTTCGGTGATCGCGGTCGCCCCGGCGCTGGGCGCGACCGAGATCGTGATCTACGTGATCGACTACAACCAGACCTACCTGGTACCGCTGGACGGGCCCGGTGTGCCGCGTCGTCGCCCGTTGCCGGTGGACGCAAGCCTGGGCGGGCGGGCCTTCAGGAGCGGCCGTACGCACCGCCGGTCCGGTCGGATCGGCAGGTCCTGGGTACCCCTGGTGGACGGGTGTCACCGGCTCGGGGTGCTGGAGGTCGCCACCGCCGGAGGGTCGACGAAGCTGCCGGACGCCGTGCACGGGTTGGCGGCGGTGGTGGCCCAGCTTCTGGTGAGCCGTCGGTCGTACGGCGACAAGATCGAGCGGGTCCGGCGGCGGGAGCCGATGCAGCTCGCCGCCGAGATCGTCTGGAGTCAGCTGCCGCCGCTCAGTTTCACCGCCGGCCGGGCCATGGTGACCGGCATCCTGGAGCCCTGTTACGACATCGGCGGGGACGTGTTCGACTACGCCCTCAACGGCGATCTGCTCTCGGTGGCGCTGTTCGACGCCGTCGGGCACGGCACCGAGGCCAGCCTGCTGGCCACGCTCTGCCTGTCCGCCTACCGCAACGCCCGGCGCTGCGGGCTCGACCTGCGGGACACGACCCGCAGCGTGGACAAGCTGATCCACGCGCACCGACCGGGCAGTTTCGCCAGCGCGGTACTCGCCGAGCTGGACTGCGCGACCGGTGCGCTCCGGTTGGTCGTCGCCGGGCACCCGGCGCCGCTGCTGCTCCGGGGTGGCCGGCTGGGCCGGGTGCTGCCGGCCCCGACGGCGCTGCCGCTGGGGCTCGGCTACCTGTCCGCCGACGGCCCCCGGGTGATCGAGGAGATGCTGCATCCGGGCGACCAGTTGCTGCTCTACACCGACGGGGTGATCGAGGCGCGCTCCGAGACCGGTGAGATGTTCGGCACCGATCGCCTGGTCGACCTGGTCACCCGGGCGCTCGCCGACGGCCTGCCGACGCCGGAGAGCATGCGCCGGCTGGTCGGCGCGATTCTGCGGCACCAGAACGACCAGCTCCAGGACGACGCGACCGCGCTCTTCGTGGAGTGGACTCCGGACGAGTCAGCCAACCAAGGGTCCTGAACAGGGCAATTGCCGCAGTCGGTCGGTTTGGAACGTGGCCTGGGTCACATGCCGGAACACAGAGCACCATTTGTTACTTGAGTCGTACAAGCTCAACTAATCGATGGCAGGTGTTTGATGGCAACTCTTCCGGTTCTTCCTCTGACCGACGCTGTCCTTCTGCCCGGCATGGTCATTCCGGTGACCCTCGACGCGACCACCCAGTCCGCGGTCGACGCCGCCCGGGCGACGGGCGACAAGAAGCTTCTGGCCGTGCCCCGGGTCGATGGCGAGTACGGCTCCGTCGGCGTCGTCGCCGCGATCGAAAAGGTCGGCCGGCTGCCCAGCGGCGAACCCGCCGCGGTGGTCCGTGGCCTGTCCCGGGCCCGGGTCGGGTCCGGCGTCCCCGGTCCCGGTGCGGCGCTCTGGGTCGGCACCGTCGAGATCGACGAGCCCGCGCCCGCCGGCCGGGCCAAGGAACTCGCCCGGGAGTACCGGGCACTGGTGACGTCGCTGCTCCAGGACCGCGGCGCATGGCAGGTCATCGACGCGGTGGAGCGGATGACCGACCTCTCCGAACTGGCCGACTCGGCCGGCTACGCGCCGTGGCTCACCCTGGAACAGAAGATCGAACTGCTCACCGCTCCGGATGTGACCAGCCGGCTCGAACTGCTGGTCACCTGGGTCCGGGACTACCTGGCCGAGCAGGAGGTCACCGAGCAGATCAACTCCGACGTGCGGGAGGGACTGGAGAAGTCCCAGCGCGAGTTCCTGCTCCGCCAGCAGCTCGCCGCGATCCGCAAGGAACTGGGCGAGGACGAGCCGGACGGCTCGGCCGACTACCGGTCCCGGGTCGAGGCCGCCGAACTGCCCGAGAAGGTACGCGAGGCGGCACTGCGCGAGGTCGGCAAGCTGGAGCGGGCCAGCGACGCCTCTCCGGAGGCGGGCTGGATCCGTACCTGGCTCGACACGGTGCTGGAGATGCCGTGGAGCACGCGTACCGAGGACAACACCGACCTGGTCCAGGCCCGGGAGGTGCTGGACGCCGACCACGCCGGCCTGGCCGACGTGAAGGACCGGATCCTGGAGTACCTGGCGGTGCGCAACCGGCGCGCGGCCCGCAACCTCCAGGTGGTCGGCGGACGTGGCTCGGGTGCGGTGCTGGCCCTCGGCGGTCCGCCCGGGGTCGGCAAGACCAGCCTCGGCGAGTCGGTCGCCCGGGCACTCGGCCGGAAGTTCGTCCGGGTCTCGCTCGGCGGCATCCGTGACGAGGCCGAGATCCGTGGCCACCGCCGGACGTACGTCGGCGCGCTGCCCGGCCGGATCGTCCGGGCGCTGCGCGAGGCCGGTTCGATGAACCCGGTCGTACTGCTCGACGAGGTGGACAAGATCTCCGCGGGGTACGCCGGTGACCCGGCCGCCGCCCTGCTCGAGGTGCTGGACCCGGCGCAGAACCACACCTTCCGGGACCACTACCTGGAGGTCGACCTCGACCTGTCGGACGTGCTCTTCCTGGCCACCGCCAACGTGGTCGACGCGATCCCCGGTCCGCTGCTGGACCGGATGGAACTGGTCACCCTCGACGGCTACACCGAGGACGAGAAGGTCGCGATCGCCCGGGACCACCTGCTGCCGAGGCAGTTGGAGCGGGCCGGACTGACCGCCGACGAGGTGGGCATCGCCGACGAGGCGCTGGGCCGGATCGCGGCCGAGTACACCCGCGAGGCAGGGGTACGGCAGCTCGAACGCGCCCTGGCGAAGATCCTCCGCAAGGTCGCGGTCGCGCTTGCCGGGGCCGAGGGACCGGTCCGGGTCGACACCGACAACCTGGCCAGCTACCTGGGACGGCCGAAGTTCACGCCGGAGTCGGCGGAGCGGACGGCGGTACCCGGGGTGGCCACCGGGCTCGCGGTGACCGGCGCCGGCGGTGACGTCCTGTTCATCGAGGCGACCAGCATGGAGGGCGAGCCGGGGCTGACCCTGACCGGACAGCTCGGCGACGTCATGAAGGAGTCGGCGCACATCGCGCTCTCCTACCTCCGGTCGAACGGCCGTGCGTTGGGGCTGGACCCGAACGCGCTGGCCGGGCGGCGGATCCACCTGCACGTTCCGGCAGGTGCGGTCCCGAAGGACGGCCCGAGCGCGGGCATCACGATGGTCACCGCGCTGGCCTCGCTGGCCAGCGGCCGGCCGGTACGCCCCGAGTTCGGGATGACCGGTGAGGTGACCCTCTCCGGTCGGGTACTGCCGATCGGTGGGGTGAAGCAGAAGCTGCTCGCCGCGCACCGGGCCGGCCTGACCGAGGTGATCATCCCGGCCCGCAACGAGCCGGACCTCGACGACCTGCCGGCCGAGGTGCGCGAGCAACTGACCGTGCACACCCTCGCCGACGTCGCGGACGTTCTCGCGCTGGCCCTGCGGCCGGCCGAGGACCTCGGCGAGTTCGGCACCGTCGACGGCCCGGCGCTCGCCGCGGCCTGAGACGAAGCGGTACGCGAAGGGGCGTCCTCCATCGGGAGGGCGCCCCTTCCCGCTGTCCACCCCCGACTCGGCTGTCCACCCTCGACCCGCCTGTCCACCCTCGACTCGCCTGTCCACCTCCGACCCGCCTGTCCACCTCCCGACTTTCCGGCTAATTACGTTGACCTGAACATTGCTTGAGGTCCTAATGTCGGTGTCTGCCGGTACGGTTCGCGCGGTCCGGCCGACCGGAGGGGGAGGTGTCCGATGGACATGGAAGTCACGGCGTGGATGTCGCTGTACCACTCGATGCACGCACAGCAGGACAAGCGGCCGTTCTCGATGGCGACGTTGCGGCGCATCGCCGGCTTCGCCCGGCCGCACCGCCGTCGACTCACGACCTATCTGGTGCTCAGCGTGGTGATGGCCGTGTTGGCGGTGGCCACACCGGTGCTCGCCGGCCGGGTGGTGGACGGGATCGTCAACGGCGCCGACTCCGACCTGGTGATCGGGCTCGCCGTGCTGATCGCGGTCGTCGCGCTGGCCGAGGCGGGTCTCGGGCTGTTCACCCGGTTCATGTCGGCGAGCATCGGTGAGGGCCTGATCCTCGACCTGCGTACCGCCGTCTTCGACCACGTGCAGAAGATGCCTGTCGCGTTCTTCACCCGGACCCGCACCGGGGCGCTGGTGAGCCGGCTGAACAACGACGTCATCGGCGCGCAGCGGGCGTTCAGCGACACCCTCTCCGGGATGGTCGGCAACCTGGTCACGCTGCTCCTCACCCTGGTGGTGATGATCGGGATCTCGTGGCGGATCACCCTGCTCGCGCTGGTGCTGCTGCCGGTCTTCGTGCTGCCGGCCCGCCGGATGGGCAACCGGCTGGCCCGGCTGGAGCGCGAGGCGGCCAACCACAACGCGACGATGAGCACCCAGATGACCGAGCGGTTCTCCGCACCCGGGGCGACGCTGATCAAACTCTTCGGCCGGCCGGCGGACGAGTCGGCCGAGTTCGCCCAGCGGGCCCGCCGGGTCCGGGACATCGGGGTACGCACCGCGATGGTCCAGTCGGTCTTCGTCACCGCGCTCACCCTCGTCTCGGCGCTCGCGCTCGCCCTCGTCTACGGCCTCGGCGGCTTCTACGCCCTGCGCGGCGAGCTGGAGCCCGGAGCCGTCGTCGCACTCGCCCTGCTGCTCACCCGCCTCTACGCCCCGCTGACCGCGCTGGCCAGCGCCCGGGTCGAGGTGATGAGCGCACTCGTGAGCTTCGAGCGGGTCTTCGAGGTGCTCGACCTGAAGCCGCTGATCACCGAGAAGCCGGACGCCGAAAAGGTGCCGGACGGACCGGTCTCGGTCGAGCTTGACGCGGTGCGGTTCGCCTACCCGTCCGCCGACAAGGTGTCGCTCGCCTCGCTGGAGGAGGTGGCGAACCTGGACACCCGGGGCGGTGTCGACGTACTGCACGAGGTGTCGTTCAAGGTCGAGCCGGGTCAACTGGTGGCGCTGGTCGGCTCCTCCGGTGCCGGCAAGTCCACCATCGCGCAGCTCGTACCCCGGCTTTACGACGTCGACTCCGGAGTCGTACGCCTCGCCGGGCAGGACGTCCGGGACCTGTCCGCCGACTCGATCCGGGACACCCTCGGCCTGGTCACCCAGGACGGGCACCTGTTCCACGACACGATCCGGTCCAACCTGCTGCTGGCCCGACCCGAGGCGACCGAGGAGGAAATCTGGGACGCGCTACGCCGGGCCCGGCTCGCCGACCTGATCGAGGGACTTCCGGACGGACTCGACACCGTGGTCGGCGAGCGCGGATACCGGCTCTCCGGCGGCGAACGCCAACGGCTCACCATCGCCCGGCTGCTGCTGGCCCGTCCCCGGGTGGTGATCCTGGACGAGGCGACCGCACATCTGGACTCGACCTCGGAGGCGGCGGTGCAGGCGGCGCTCGGCGAGGTGCTGGCCGACCGTACCGCCCTGGTGATCGCACACCGGCTCTCCACCGTACGGGCCGCCGACCAGATCCTGGTGATCGAGGACGGGAGCATCCTGGAACGCGGCACCCACGACGAACTGCTCGCCGCCGGCGGCCGGTACGAGGAGTTGTACCGGACCCAGTTCGACCAGGGCGACCGGGCCGAGGCCGACCGGGGTGAACTGGTGCCCGGCTAACGTGACGGATCCGCTGGTGGCACGCGACCGGCCGTCGGCATCAGTACGGCGGCCAGGAACAGTGCGCCCGCTGCGGCGTAGAAGGCCCACCGGTAACCGGTGACGTCGGCCGCTTTCGCGGTGGCCCCGGAATCCAGTGCCGCTGCGGCACGACTGATCGCGATGGCGGCGAAGATGGCAAGGCCGAGAGCGCTGCCGAGTTGCTGGGTGGTGGTCTGGACCCCGGAGCCGAGACCGGCATCGTTCTCGGTCACCCCGTGCAGGGCCGCGTTCTGGAGCGCGGGGAAGGCGATGCCCAGCCCGACCGCGATCAGCACCGTCGCGGGTAGCAGGACGTCCAGGTAACCACTGCCCACCGACATCCGGACCGCCAGATACAACAGGCCGCCGGTGCTGAGAAGCAGGCCCGTGACGATGGTCCAGGTGACACCCAGCCGAGCGGTCAGCGCGGTCGACGCCATCAGCCCACCGAGGAAGGCCACACAGAACGGAAGGTACGCCAGTCCCGTGACCAGCGGTCGGTAGTCGAGAACGTTCTGCATGTAGAGGGTGAGCAGGAACATCGTTGCCGCCAGCCCGCTGGTCAGCGCCATTGTCGCCAGGTTCGCCGAGAGGCGGAGACGGCTGGCGAAGAAGCTCAACGGCACCAGCGGTGCGACGGTCCTGGTCTCGACGGCGACGAAGGCGGCGAGGGTGGCCAGCCCCACCAGCAGCGGAACGAGGACGACCGGTGCGGTCCACCCGTTGTGACCGGCCGCGAGCAGGCCGGCGATCAGCGCGATCAGGCCGGTGGTGACCAGCGCCGCTCCCGCCCAGTCGATCCGCCGTACCCCGGAACCCGGCCGCGCGTCCACCAACCGGGGGAGGACCAGCAGTACGACGGCGGCAACCGGCAGGTTGACGAAGAAGACCCAGCGCCACCCGGCGAATTCCGTCAACGTGCCGGACAGCAGTACCCCGGCTGTGGCGCCGAGCCCGCTCAGGCCGCCCCAGATCGCCAGCGCGCGGGCCCGCTCCCGGAAGTCGGTGAACATCAGCACGATCATCGACAGGGCGGCCGGCGCTGCCAGGGCCTCACCGACACCCTGTCCGAACCGGCCGGCGATCAGCATGCCGGTGTTCAGCGCGACACCACTGGTCAGCGAGGCCACGGCGAACACCGCCGTGCCGAGCAGGAATATCCGGCGCCGCCCGTACAGGTCCGCCAGCCGACCGCCGAGCAACAGCAGCCCGCCGGCCGTCACCACGTAGGCGTTGACCACCCAGGCGAGGTCCGCCGTGGAGGCGTTCAGTTCGTCCTGTACCGAGGGCAGCGCGACGTTCACGATCGAGCTGTCCACCGTGAAGGTGAACTGGATCAGCGCCAACACGGCGAGTATTGGCCAGCGGCGCGGCTCCGGCTCCGCAGCACTGCCCGGGGCCGCCGGCTCCGTCGATTCCTGCGTTGGCGCGGTCGATTCCTGTGCCGGCCCGGTCGATTGCTGCGTCGGCCGTCGGGGCCGGAGGTGCTCACCCATGTGATCACCGAACCGCCAGCTGGCCGACCCTGTCCAACACGCAACGACAGTCTTGACAAACAACTCTTGTCGTCGCAGCCTGCGCGGGTGGACCTCGACCTCCGGCAACTCCGGGCATTCGTCGCGACCGCCGAGGAACTGCATTTCCGCCGGGCGGCCGACCGGCTGTTCCTCACCCAGCAGGCCCTGTCCCACCGTGTCCACCGCCTGGAGGAGACCCTGGGTGGGCCGCTGTTCATCCGGGGTCACCACGTCGTCGAGCTGACCGAACTGGGGCGGAGGCTGCTGCCGCTGTCGCGGCGGGTGCTGGACGCCGCGGACGAGGTCGTGGCCGCGGCACACCTCGACCGGCAGCCGCTGCGCCTCGACACGTTCCGGCCGATCGCCGCATCCTCGATGCTGCACCGGCTGGTCCCCGAACTCGGCGATCTGCCACTGGAGCTGAGCACCCGGCACAGCCTGGGCACCGCCCTGTCGGCGATGCGGCGCGGCGAGATCGACGTTGCGCTCGGCCGGGTGCACGGTCCGACCGAGCCCTGCGCTGACGAGTTGGCCCACCGGCTGGTCCGGTTGGAACCCTTGAACGCGTTGATGTCGGACCGTCACCCACTGGCGACCCGATCGGCGCTGCGCCCGGCCGACCTGGCGCCGTACGGGATCTGGTCGCCGGCCGTCGCGGGCGCCACAGAGCTGGACAGCTATCTGCGTACGCTCGGTGACGACCTGGGGATCCCTGTCACCGTCGGGCCCGCATTCGTCACTTTCGAGCAGGTGGTGGCAGAGATCCAGACGCACGGGCAGTGGATCTGGCTGCTCGGCGCCGATGTTCGGGCCACCCCTCCGCCCGGAATGGCGCTGATTCCGCTGGTCGATCCGACGCCGCTCTACCCATGGTCGTTGGTCTGGCGACGGGACCGGGTCCATCCATTGCTCGGCCGACTGCTGCGTACGGCCGCCGCGACCGCCGGGCGGGCCGGCTGGCTGTCCATCGACCCCACCCGGCACTGGCTGCCGGCCCCGGACCGCGCGGCGGTGCTGTCTTCAGCTGACCTCGCCGGCGGTGCTGGCCCCGGCTAGTGCGGTGTCCAAACACCCGCCTTCCTCGATCAGAGGTCGTCGGGATGTCATCATCGCCGCGCGGCCTCGCGGAGCATCGCGTCTGTCTCGGGGTCGGCCATGAGCTCCCGGACCTCCTGCGCGCAGCGGCAAGCGACGGCAATCTTGCCAGCCCAGGTCAGCGCCTCCTCGCGTGAGGCCACGTCCACGACAAGGAACCCGCCGATGACCTCCTTGGTCTCCGGGAAAGGGCCGTCGGTGACCGTCCCGTCCGTGGCCACGACGCTCGCCTTCTGGCGTTCGAGTCCGGCGCCGAACACAAACACCCCGGCGTTCACGGCCTCCTGGGTCACCGCGTGCGCGGCCTTCCCCACGTCGGGCCAATCCTCGTCGGGGATGTGGTCCATCGCGCCGTCGTTGAACGAGATCAAGTACCGCGTCATCCCATCACTCCCTTGTACCGGCGGTCTTTACCGACCGCCCCCTCACCTGTGCTACGAACGACTCGTCCTGGAATCGACGCTATGCCAAAAGATCTTCGTGGGATCGTCGCCGAGACTCAGGACCAGGACCGCAGGCCGAGCCACTGCTCGGCGTCCCAGGCATGGAACCGCTCCACCTCGATGAATCCCAGCTTTGCCGCGAGCCGCATCGAGCCGACGTTGGCGGTCTGGGTGGTGAGCACCACCGGCTCGCCGGGAAGGACGCCGTCGAACCAGTCGAGGGCCGCCACGCACGCCTCGGCGGCGTACCCGCGTCCCCAGGCCCGCGGCAGGAAAAGGTAACCGAGATCGGCCTTCCCGACGGCAGCCGGGCGACGGTGCCCGGTTGCCCGCCTGAGCAGGATCTGGCCGATCATCGCCCCGTCGAGATCAACGACGAAACTTCCGGGCCACCGTTCGGGCGTTTCGGGCATCTCGCGCTCAAGCTCGTCAAGCGGCCGAGGGCCGCCGAGGTAGGTGTGCACCTCTGGTGACGCCAGCAACTCGATGAACGCGGCACGGTCCCGGGCCTCGGACGCACGGAGCAGGAGCCTCTCGGTCCGGATCGGCTCCGGCGGCCAGTCGACGGGCCCGAGGTCGGTCATGCTGGCCAGCTAATCAGCGGACCCGGCAGTGATCAAGCCTCGTGGACCGCTTGAAGCAGCCGATGGGCGACCGGCTGGCCGGAGAGGAGGCGGAGGGTACCGGGACCGCCGTGGCGGGGCGGCGAGGTGGGGCCGGACAATGACACCGTGACGAGTGAGCCACCCCGTTCCGAGCCATCGCCCGCCGCGTCGGTTCCCGCCCAACCGTCCCCGCCGGAGATCTCGCCTCCGCCGGAGCAATCGCCTCCGCCGGAGCAGCCGCCGCCCCCGGAGACGTCGCCGGTGCCGGAGCCGCCCCCGCTGCCCGAGTCGCCGGTCCCGCCGGCCGCCGTCGAGTCGTCGCACCCGGCGCCGACGACCCCGGCGTCATCGTCGTCGACGCCGGATCCGGGATCGTCTCTGGGGAAGCCGGAGCACCCGATCTCGGCCAGCGGCGGTTCGTCGAATCCGACCAAGGTCCGGATCGACACCCCCGGCGCCAGTATCGAGATCGAGGCCAACGCGTCGCTGGCCGAGGTCGTGGCGACCGCACTGCGGCTGTTCCACGAGGCCGGTGGCTGGCCACAGGTGGACAGCCGGTCCGCCGGGTTCGCCCAGGCCGAGCGCCGGGAGACCTACCCGGTGCAGCCCAGCTCGATGCCGTACGGGCCCGGGTCATATCCCGTGCAGTTGCCGTAGCCGACGGGCCCGGATGATGCGCCGGCGTGGTTCGATCCAGCCGAGAAAGCGGGCGTACATCCGGGCCGGGTCCGGTCCCGGCTCCGGACAGAGTCGCTGAAGGTCCTCGACCGCCGCCTGGAGCAGGGTGGCGAGGTGGACCCGCAGGGCGAGCGGATCGGCGTAGTAGTCGATCGGCAGCAGGCTGCGGGCCGTCAGGCAGGGCCACTCGGCCCCACATGCCCGGCAGAGCCAGATCGGCCGCTGTGCCACATGGTCCCGCCCCGCACCCGGAATGGTCATCGGGAATGTCCGGTGGGTGGGAGGAAGTGCCCCGGGTTCGGCGAGGGTTTCGCGTCGCGGCAATCCCGGCGTCGCCCGCAACGGCACGAGCGCCACAGCCGGTGCCAGTCCCGGCGATGTTCTTTCGGGGTACGTCGTAGCCATTTCACGATCCGAACTCCCTCCGTATTGGGAGCGGGGGCCGTGACGGGTGGAAGGGCGATTTCCGTTACGGCTCCCGCGCGGTTCCGCCCGTCCTGGATCGGCATGGGTCCGAGCAGTTCCGCTGCTGACACTCTGCTATGGACACCACTACGATCGATAGCGGAAATCGACGACCGTAGCCTTCTGGTGGCCTGCTTGTTCTGCCTGGTAGAAGCGCTGTGGCGGGGACCGGACGAGTTGGGGGAAGGCTGTGGAGAGCATGGGGACATCGGCGGCGGAGTTTCTGCTTGACGAACTACGGCACATACGGCTAAGCGCCAAACTCAACCAGGACGACTTCGGGAAACTGATCAACTTCTCGGGCTCACACGTGAGCGCGGTGGAACTCGGCAACCGGCCTCCCAAGGAGGACTATCTCGGCGCGATCGACAAGCGCTTCCACACCGGCGCCATGTTCGTCCGGCTGCTCAAAAAGGTGATCAAGTCCGACACCGCGGCACCGTGGCTCAAGGAATGGGTTGCGAACGAACAGCGGGCGATCTTCCTGCGCTGGTTCGAGTTGGCGTTCGTGCCCGGTCTACTTCAAACCGAGGCGTACGCGCGGGCGATCGTCAGCAGCGATGGACGACTCACGGATGAGGCGGTCGAGGCCCGGGTCATGGCTCGTGCGGAACGACAGAGGCGCCTGTCCGGCGACGACCCGCCGCAGTTCATGGCTGTGCTGGACGAGGCTGTGCTGCATCGGGCTGTCGGGGGACCTGCGGTGATGCGGGAGCAGCTCTTCCACCT
The DNA here is from genome assembly GCF_015690345.1 of Plantactinospora alkalitolerans. Classification (GTDB taxonomy): domain Bacteria; phylum Actinomycetota; class Actinomycetes; order Mycobacteriales; family Micromonosporaceae; genus Plantactinospora; species Plantactinospora alkalitolerans. The sequence continues at coordinate 19,716 of NZ_JADPUN010000361.1, forward strand.
GGTAAGACTCAACGAGGAACGTCGCCGGACACGGATCCACATCGTTCCATCGAGCGTCGGTGCGTACGCTGGCCTTACCGGGCCGTTCATCATCGCGACACTGCCGGAGCGTGAAGAGGTCCTGTACCTCGAAGATCGGCTCCGGGGTCAGGTGGTAGCACGACCAGACGACGTGGCCGAGGTGCGGGAGCACTGGGAAGACATCCTCGCCGAGGCTCTTACCCTGCCGCAGTCGACCGAGTTGATAGCGAAGGTGGCCAAGACATGGATCTGAGCGACGCACGCTGGCGCAAGAGCATCCGAAGCAGTTCGCAGGGTGCGTGTGTGGAGGTGGCGCTCAACCTGCCTGGGGTGGTGGGGGTGCGGGACAGCAAGGATGCGTCCGGCCCGGCGCTGACCTTTTCCCCTGAGGCGTGGCGGGCCTTCGTCAGCCGGGAAAGTCCGTGTACCACGGGTAGGTGAAGGCGTCGGCACCGCCGAATCGCTCGACCATCGCCCAGAGCTGGTTCTCGCCGTTCGAGGTGTGTCGTTCGAGCGCGCGCATGCCGTCGTTCTCGGCCCAGCACAGGTCCTCGACGATGTAGACGGGATCCCACTCCCGTACCTGCCAGTACAGCGTGAGGTCATGGTTGCGCCAGCCGGGACTGGTGTCGTTGCTGGCGGGGCCGGCGACCGACACCCAGGCGCGCCAGTCCGGTTGCAGGGCGGGCCGGGGCGCGACGAGCAGCGTTCCGCGCCGAAGGGCGGCGATCAACTCTGGCCGTTGCACTGCGAGCTCCCCTATGGACGTCGCTAGGCCGGATGCTGGGCCACTGCTCGGAACGTCTCCCGGGGCCGCAGCAGGAACACCTTCGGAGCCACCCGTTCCATGGCGCCGTCACGGCCGACGACCAGGCCGGCGGCGAAATCGACAAGTGGCATCGCGTCCGCGTCCGACAGGCTGGTCAGGTCCATCACCACCGCGAACCCCAGGGTGAAGTAGTGACCAACGTGGATCACCTCGCCGTAGTTCTGCGGATGCAGCGTCTTGACCATCGCACCAGTCTCCTCCAGAGGGCAAGCTCCAGGAACACGCGAGGCGACAATCACCCGTCAGTCGAGGCAGCGCACGGACACGGCGAAGTGCTGCTTCTGCTCCCCGCCGACGCCCTGGTGGAGTGCCTCCACCTCGATCCGGCGCCGGTCCGTGCGTACGGGCTCGTCCGGCCGACCAGCCAGGCAGGTCGGATATTCCGCGCCACTGCCGTGGGAGGTCCCGGCCGCGTCCACCCAGTCACCGACGACGGAGTAGAACGTGTCGCCCCGCAGCGGGTCGCGTACCTCGCCGTCGACCTCGAAGGCGATCAGCCGGGTTTCCTCGTTCGACCAGATCACGGTGCCGGTGAGCCGCTCGGTCGTTGCGGTGTGCGGGTCACGCGACAGCCAGGCCAGCGCGAGGCCGACCACCAGACCAACCGCGACGAGCAGGGCGGAGGGTAGGTAACGGCGCAGTGGTGCGACAAGGGTTCGGCTGTAGGTCAGCGACGACATGGCGCACGGTACCGCTTTGATCGTCTTTGTCGCTGCCCGCTCGCGCCCAGGTCCGTTCGAGACGCGAGATTCATGATCCGGGAGATCGAACCGAGCGGTGTAGGTCAGGAGCAGAGGGGGAACTAGCCGATCTCCGGCTACTTCTGGAGAGACGCAATGATCGATCTGCTGGCGTCCGGCCTTCCGCTCGGCGCGTCGGACCTGCTTGCCGACAAGAAGTCGCCGGCCTCCGGCACGTTCCACGCGGTCGGCGCCGCGATATTCGTCGCCGTTGCGATCTTCCTCATCTACGTGCAGTTGAAGCGGCGCCGCTGAGGAAACCTAACGCAGGCGGCGGAAGAACGCCCGGATGTCATCGACGAGCAGGTCGGGGGCTTCCAGGGCGGCGAAGTGCCCGCCCCGGTCGTACTCGGACCAGTGCACGACGTGATGCTCCCGTTCGGATATCCGGCGGATGGCGGGGTCGGTCGGGAAGACCGCGATTCCGGTCGGCACGGTGGAGCGTACGACCGGCTTCGGCGGCGCGGCCCGGGTCTCGTAGTAGAGCTGGGCCGAGGTGGCGCCGGTACCGGTCAGCCAGTAGAGCGAGGCGTTGGTGAGCAGGATGTCCCGGTCCACCGCCTCGTCCGGCAGCTCGTGTGCCGGATCGGTCCACTCCTTGAACTTGTCGACGATCCAGCCGAGCTGGCCGACCGGCGAGTCCGTCAACGCGTACGCCAGGGTCTGGGGCCGGGTGCCCTGGATGTCGGCGTAGCCGGTGCCGTACCGCCGGACCTGCTCGGCGGCGGCGATCCGGGCCTGTTCGGCGTCGGTGAGGCCGACGAGGTCCTCCGGATCGTCGGACGGGAACGCCAGCCCGCCGTTGAGGTGCACCCCGATGACCCGCTCCGGAACCAGCCTGCCGAGCAGTGGCGAGACGACCGAGCCGGTGTCGCCGCCCTGCGCGCCGTACCGGTGGTAGCCGAGCCGGGCCATCAACTCCGCCCAGGCTCCGGCGATCCGCTCGTGGTGCCAACCCGGCTCGCGCAGTGGCGTGGAGAAGCCGAATCCGGGCACCGACGGTGCGACGACGTGGAACGCGTCCGACGGATCGGCGCCGTGGGCGCGTGGGTCGGTGAGCGGGCCGATGATGTGCAGGAACTCGACTATCGAACCCGGCCAGCCGTGCGTGAGGACCAGCGGCATCGCGTCCTGCTCCGGCGACCGGACGTGCAGGAAATGGATCCGCTGGCCGTCGATCTCGGTGGTGAACTGGGCGAACTCGTTGAGCCGCGCCTCCCAGGCCTGCCAGTCGTAGCCGTGCAGCCAGTACCGCACCAACCCGGCCAGGTAGTCGACCGGTACGCCCCGGTCCCAGCCGACGCCCGGCAGTTCGGCCGGCCACCGGGTTCGGCGCAGCCGGTCCCGCATGTCGTCGAGGGCGGGGCGGGGAATGTTGATCCGGAAGTCGTGGACGTCTGCCATGTGAGGGTCTGCTGCCCGTTTCGGTGCCGCCGTACACCGGTTATAGCGTGGTGGTGTGGGCAACCCCTTGCAGATGCTGTCGTTGGCGGATCTCCGCCGCCGTACGAGTGAGAAGTGGCGGCGGTATCCGCCGGACGTCCTTCCGGCCTGGGTCGCCGAGATGGACGTACCGCTCGCCGAGCCGGTCGCCCAGGCGCTGACCGAGGCGATCGCGCGGAGCGACACCGGCTACCCGATCGGTACGGCCTATGCCGAGGCGCTCGCCGAGTTCGCCACCCAGCGTTGGGGCTGGACGCCGGAGATCGAGCACATCGCCGTCGTTCCGGACGTGATGCTGGGCATCGTCGAGGTGCTGAAGCTGGTCACCGGGCACGGCGACGCGGTGGTGATCAACCCGCCGGTGTACCCGCCGTTCTTCGACTTCGTCGCCGGGATGGACCGGCGGGTCGTCGAGGCGCCGCTGGGCGCGGAGCACCGGCTCGACCCGGAGGCGCTGGACCGGGCGTTCGCCGAGGCCGTCGCCGGCGGTCGACGGGCGGCGTTCCTGCTCTGCAGCCCGCACAACCCGACCGGCACCGTACACACCGCCGACGAACTCGCGATGGTGACCGAACTGGCCGACCGGCACGGCGTACGCGTGGTGGTGGACGAGATCCATGCGCCGCTGGTCCACTCCGGGGCGACGTTCCTGCCGTACCTCTCGTTGCCCGGCAGCGAGCGCGGCTTCGCGCTGCTGTCCGCGTCGAAGGCGTGGAACCTGGCCGGGGTGAAGGCCGCGGTGGCGGTCGCCGGTCCGGAGGCGGCGGCCGACCTGGCCCGGATGCCGAAGGTGGCCGGCGACGGGGCCTCCCACCTCGGCGTGCTCGGGCACGTCGCCGCGCTCCGGTACGGCGGGCCGTGGCTCGACGGCCTGCTGGCGGGCCTGGACCACAACCGGCGACTGCTGGGCGCCCTGCTCGCCGATCAGTTGCCGCAGGTCCGGTACCGGATTCCGGACGGCACCTATCTGGCCTGGCTGGACTGCCGGGAGTTGGAGCTGCCCGGCGGCCCGGCCGACGACCGGAGCGCGGATCCGGCCGAGGTGTTCCTGGAACGTGGCCGGGTCGCCGTCGTGCCGGGAGCGGCTTTCGGCACCGGCGGCGCCGGACACGTCCGGTTCAACTTCGGCACCTCCGAGGAACTGGTCACCGAGGCCGTACGCCGAATGGCCGCCGCACTGCGCTGAGCCGACCGCCGTCGCTCAGAAGTCCCGCCACCTGTCGAACCAGTTCTCGGCCTGGTTGGCCGGTACGCCGGCCCGCCGGGCCAGGTCGACGAACGCGTCACCGGCCTGTTCCCGGTTGACGGTGTCGATGAATTCGTATTTCTCGTCGATCCGGTTCAGCGCGTCGATCAAGGTCTTCAGGATCTGCTGAACCGTCCCGGACCGGCCCGGGGCGTCAGCGGGCAGTCGGTCGACGGCGCGCAGCGCGGCGGCGTACGCCTTGCAGGCGGCGGCCCCACCGCGCGGATCGTCGTCGACCCAGTCGCGGAACGGGTTGCCGATGTTGGCGGCCAACCACGTGTCGGACTTCGCGCCGCGCACGGTGAGGCTGACTCCGGTGTTCCGGTAGCGGGCCTTGAGCGGGGCCACGACCGAGCGGGGAAGCCCGTCGACCTCCAGCCAGCGCAGCCCCGGCAGGTCGGGCAGGGTCGCCGCGTCGTAGCCGTACCCGTCGTCGAGCTGGAGACTGTGCAACCGGTGCAGCGATGTCAACGCGTTCGGCTCGACGAGCCGGCCCGGCGGCTTCCGCCACCAGATGCTGAGCGTTTCGAGTTCGGTGAGCACCTCAACGGGCGCCGCCAGGATCTCCCCGTCGCCGCGCAGCACGAGTCGTCGTACCCCGCGCAGTCCGTCCGGTATCGGGACCGGCACCGGCGGAACCTCGAGGGTGAGGTTGAGCCAGCGACCCCGCTCGGACGCCAGCACGCTGCCCGGGAGGTCGCCGATCAGGGTGAGACCGAGCAGGCCGGGTGGCAGCCGTACGGCTCGGAGATCGGAGCCGGACAACGTCAGGTCCGTCAACCCGGAGTCGCCGAGGTCCACCTCCGGCGGCGCGTTCCGCCAGCTCAGACAGGAGAACATCGGTCGGGTCGCGAGGAAATCGGACAGGCCCCGGTCCGGTCCCGACCAGAAGAGGGTGGTGCACCGGGGCAGCGCGTCGAGCCCGGCCCACCGGACATCGCCCGACGCCGGCACCAGGGGCGACCTGGTCAGGTCGAGCCGCCCGAGGCCCGCGCCCAGCTCCGCCGGCTGCCCGCCGAGGTCCACCCGAACCGGGCCACGGCTGGCTCCCGCCCGGTAGGCCGCCTTCGTCGCCGCCGGCAGTCGCGCCCAGCGTCGCTGCCGGACGACCTGGTCCGGCAGGTACGACCATCCGGTGTACCCGTTCGACGTCGGCGGCACCTCGGGGCGTATCGGTTGGGTGCCCAGCCAGGCGAAGTCGAACGGCACGGGGTGGTGCGCGAACACTCCCACGCCGTCCGGCCGCCCGTTGTGCGCGTGGTGGTCGAGACGCAGCGGTCCGGCCCCGGCGAGCTGCGCCAACGTGGGAACCTCCGCCGAATACCAGTCCAGCAGGTGGACCAGCACACTGTCCGGCGCGACGCTGACGACCTGGCAGGCGCCGTACCCGCCGAGGGGCAGGGGTATCGCGGCAACGCTGCCAGCCCGGATCTCGGCGGGGAACGTGGTCGGCATGCCGGCATGCTACGGAGCCGGTACGACGCCGCCCGGTGGCAGACTGCTCGGCATGACCGACGGCGCAGCGACCCGGAACGGCGTACGGCTGGCCGAGGGTGGTGCCGGGCAGCCCGTACTGCTGCTGTTGCACGGGATGGGCGCGACAGGTGACGTCTGGCGGGGCTGGTACGACCTGCTCGCCGACCGGTGGCCGGGACGGTGGCTGGCGCCGGACCTGCCGGGTCACGGCGGCTCGGCACCGCTCGACCGGTACACGTTCGAGTCCTTCGCCGCCGCGATTGCCCGGTTGCTGGACCCCGGCGACCGGGTGGTGGTGCTGGGCCAGTCGCTGGGCGGTGCGGTCGGGCTGGCCCTGGCCGGGATGGTCGACGTG